>DEIM01000075.1:0-3611 GCA_002352485.1 Candidatus Dadabacteria bacterium UBA2774 | reverse complement strand
ATACCAAAAACCTTGGATATCTTTGAAGCGATTTCAGTCGCGGAGACCCCTTGAGCCGACAAATGGGTTCTGTATATATGTGTTGCTAAATCCCTGTCGCCTATATTAAACCAGGTCTCTTCACCCAGTCTTTCAAGCTCTTGTAGGCAGAAGAACGTATCGTCCTTGAGCCCCCAGCCCTTTTTTTTGTCTATCACTCCGGAGAGTCTGTAGATAACAGTATCTATGTCGGGGGAAATCTTGAGACCGTGAAGAGTTATATCGTCCCCGGTGTTGACGATGATATTTAAAGGTTCTTCTCCGGAAACCATAGCCAGCCCCTCAAGGAACTTTGCGGCTCCGACGCCTCCACCAAGAGCAGTAATCATGTAAAACTCGCAGTAATCATTTTGGACTCACTATTATTAGCAGATAAAATTTGAATGTATACCCCATTTGAAGAGAATATAAGATTGAAGCAGGTATTATATATACCGGCTTTAATATACACGGCCTGCATAAAATATTTAAGGGGTAATCACATCTAACAGGCTTGAGCCCGGAGCTGCAGGAAACGATTAAACACTCACTGGCTGGCAAGCTTTTGTTGCGTTCTTGAAACTATACGGTAAGTGGTATAGATTTTTAATACAAATTTAAGTTAAACGGGGTAAATTTAGTTATGAGTCTTGATCTTATACGTACAAAACACAGCTGGTTTACAAAAGGCATATTATTATTACTTGCTGCGGCATTTATTTTCAGTTTCGGATATGGCGCAACCAGTTTAAGGGATTTAACAGCTGCCTCCGGAGACACTGCTGCGGAAGTAAACGGTGAGGAAATACCTATCACTGAATTCTACCGTTATAAAGAAAACTTCAGACGGCAGAACCCTCAATTAACACAGTTATCGCCTGCAGAAACCGAGCGCATAAACTACACAATATTGAACTTCATGATTGATGAGAAGCTGCTTTCGCAAAAAGCAAGAGAGCTCGGGTTCCGCATATCTGACCAGGAAGTTAACGAATTCATCAAATCCATACCTGCATTTCAGATTGACGGGCAGTTTATAGGCAAAGATCAATATCAAGAAAGAATAAGACAGATATTTAATTTACACCCGGGCGAGTTTGAAAGCATATTGAGACAAGAGCTTTTAGCAAGGAAAATGGAAGGCTTTATATACGAGACGGCGCTTATTACAGAAGAGGAGCTCTACAACGTTTACCTGAGACAAAATGAAAAGGTTAATCTCTACTACGTACCGTTTCTCAGTAGCGAGTACATAGATACCTATACGCCGAGTGAAGAAGAAATTAAAGCTCACTTTAAAGCTAATAAGGGCAAGTTTAATACCGATGAGCTTCGCTCTATTCGCTACATAACCATTACGGCTGAGGACTTTGAAAACAGGATAGAAATATCCGAGGAAGAGATAACCGCGTACTACAACGCTTACCCTGAGGAGTTTGCAAGTGAGGAAGGGGGCAAGCTTCCGTTAGAAGAGGCTAGAGAGCAGATAGTGACAGTGCTTAAATCCCAAAGGGGCGGGGCATTACGTGAGGATTTCGTAGAGCTGCTGCAGGCCGAAGGGGGCTCGGACAAATCGATCGATGAGCTAGCGGCTGAACATAAAATAGAGACCATAAATGAAAGTGAGCCCTTTGCCCAAAGCGATATACTTAAGGAAATACCTCCAAGGATTACAAGACTCGCTTTTGAAGAAGAAAAAGGCGGCACGGCTATTGTCGCCATGGGCTCTTCAATGTGGGTTTACGAGGTAAAGGATATTGTCCCTTCCAAAGTAAAAAGTATCGAGGAAGCTAAGGAAGAGATAACCGCTCAGCTTAAAGACGTAAAGGCTAAGGAAATCACGAGAAAAAAAGCACAGGAGACACTCACAGAACTTAAAAAAGCCAAAAAGGATGAACTTACGGAAAAAACAAAGTCTCTTGGAGTCGAGCTTTTAGAGACAGGATATTTCTCGCGTCTTGAAAACGTACCACATATAAATAACGAGAATTTAAGGTCCGAAGCTTTTGAAATAAACGAAGCAACAGTTGTATCAAATAAGCTGTATAATAATAAGGACGACTTCTATATTGTGTCTGTAAAGGAAAAACAGAGCGCAGATAAGGAGGTATTCGACCAAGAGAAAGATACGCTAAAAGAGCAGGAGCTGACAAGACAACAGAGCAACCTGCGCCAGAACTGGCTCCAGAACCTTAGGAGAGAATCCGAAATTATTCCTAACACAGCTCTGTTCCCTTCTCAGGGTTGATCACCGAAAGGAGTACATACAATTGTCGAACGAAGTCCTTATTATAGGCTCACAGAGAGACTACTGTAATATCATTAAAGAGTTTCTAGAGCTAAGAGACACCCCTGTAACCGTTTTAATGGACTATAAAGCCGGGATTGACAGGCTTTTTGAAGATAAGCCCGCTCTCTGTGTAATTGAAATAACCCAAAGAGAAATCAGCCCCGCACTTATTACTAAAATAAGAGACTCGAAAGAGTTCTCTATACCGGATTTCACATCTCAAAACCAACCTGAACAAGAACAAAATCAATTCGAGAAAAATCAGGTACTGATGCTCGACGATACGAGTCAGATAAATAATCTCTTTGATTATCTTAAATCTACCCTCCCCAAGGTAACAAAGCTCAGGGGAACTGAGCTTAGACTGGACAATGGGAGTCTGGAGCACGCTTTTTACCCTCTTTTGCTTGTAGAAATATTCGGCAAGGGAAAAACGGGCATCCTATCGATATCTTCTGAACCTAACCTTAAGATTTATTTTAAAAACGGCTCCCCGGTATACGCCGAGGGGGGTGAAAAAGAAACAATGATCGGGCGTATCCTTTTAAATACCGGAAGGATCGATCCTGAAACGCATAGAGACATCCTAGAGAAATCAAGGGAAACAAAAAGGAGAGTCGGCGAAGTGCTTATCGACGCGGGACTAATCACACCTCATGAGCTGAATACTTATCTGGAGCTTCAAATAGAAGAGAAGGTATTGAGAGGGTTTTGCAGCTTAAGAGGCGAATACAGTTTCAGAGATGAGACCGAGCTTCCTGAGGGGGTAGTAGAGTACAACGTTAAGCTTCCCAAGGTACTCAATGAAGCGGTAAAAAGATTTGTTTATGCTGAGAAGATTGAAGAAGTAAATCCTCAAATTAAATTGGCAAGCAAGCCGGAAAGCATAATAAACAATATGGAGCTTAAGCCTAAAGAGCTGAGGATGGTACAGATCCTTAAAAATTACACTTCTGTAACAGACATCCTGAGTCAAACCAGATTGGAGAAATATGAAGCTCTGAAGCTGCTTTATCTGCTGGGTCTGTTTAAGGCGATAGAGCTGCCGGGAGTGTCTCTTGAGGCGATAGGAAGAAAATCCGTAGAGCGCTACATGAGAGAAAATAAGATTGCACATAAAGCTCACGAAGACACCAACGTAAAACAGGAAAGTGAAGAGCTTATAGAGCTTGAGCTAGAGGTATATGAATCGGAGAGGGGAATAGAAAACGGGCTTTTGAAAAACTCAGAAGAAACAGCACCCGCTCATTTTGAGAGTCCGAAAGAAAGCGTTTCAGAAATTCCGGAAGATACAAAGGAACTA
>DEIM01000199.1:1483-11265 GCA_002352485.1 Candidatus Dadabacteria bacterium UBA2774 | reverse complement strand
TCTTCACCCGCCTGAGCCAGCACTATGTTACTGTCTTGAGAAGTGTCATTTTGGTTGGTGCGGCCCAGGTTCTGTGGAATGTCTATATAGTCGCCAGCGACTATTTCATTATCTCTTAGACCGTTTAATTGCTTAATGTCATTCACAGATACCTGAAACTTTTCCCCGATTATAGAAAGGGAGTCGCCGGTCTCTATTTTATAGCTGATGTCAGCGTTGGTGAGCCCGTTAGCAGATGCAGTCTCTTCCAGCTCTGTAGTTTGAGCGAAGTTTTCTTGTATGATTGATTTGTTGCTATCTGTATTAATGTATATATAGAGGGTCAGTAAAAAGCCAAGAATTAAAATATTTATGAAAATCCCTTTTATCATTTAAACCTCACCATAAATTAACCCTCGCTTGGAGGGCGCTTGTCATAGCTCAAGTATTCAATAAGGTCTCTCACGCTTGGGTGAAAGTCAAGAATAACTTGCCTCTTTAAATTGATATTTAGTCAGTCACGGTATATTCGTTTGTATACTTTTGTCCGGCTCTTGTATATTCGATTGTGAAATTGCTTTCTCCCCTGAGCTCTTCAAAAACTCCCAAAGCCTTTTCGACATCGTTAAGCGCGACATTATTTATTTGATGTAGCGTATCTCCGTTTTTAATTCCTATCTTCCAAAAAATACTGTTTGAGCGTATTCCGAAGAATCTGAGGCCGTCTTTTTGCGGGATAACCCTGGCCTCCTGCACAATCTGAGTCGGGTCACCTAAGACCTCCTCAAGAGTCTCCCGGCTTATCTCGAATTCGTTTTCCCCTATTTTACTTATCCCTTCTTCTTGGGTTTCTACTTCTTTTTCTTCTCTATCGTTCTTATTCCTTCTATTTGCACGGTTACTTCTTTTATTCCCCCGATTATTTGTCTTTGCCGCAGATGCGACTGGGTCTCCGAGGTTTTTACATTTTATTGTCTCCCGCCCTTTTCCGGTCCTTTCAATTACCGCTTTGCAGTTCTTTACCTTGACTAGTTT
Organism: Candidatus Dadabacteria bacterium UBA2774; assembly: GCA_002352485.1. Classification (GTDB taxonomy): domain Bacteria; phylum Desulfobacterota_D; class UBA1144; order Nemesobacterales; family UBA2774; genus UBA2774. The sequence goes on along the minus strand of DEIM01000199.1, from coordinate 10,251 downwards.
AACCTTCTCTTTTTTAATTATATCTATTTTGTCCCCGCCCCTGTATCCCTGAACTTTACTATTGTCAGGATTCTTGATTATAGCAACCGACTTTGCGTCTGGATTCATAATAGTTCCCAATAGGATCAAATTGAGACTGGACTCCGGCAGCCCTTCAATCGAACCGATCGGTGAACCTGGGATTGAAATGCCGGTGTCGCTTGGTGTAATGCCGAATATGTTCCGTGTCATGATAACGCTATAAAATGACTCGGGCTTTGTTCTGTGGGTTTTCTTTGGGTTGTTCGGATCGACTACATCAAATTTCTGGGATGCTACAGCGTCGGTAGGCTTCAGCTTCCCTTCAATTTGTCCGTTCACGGTGGTTGCAAGAAGATATGCAAGGCCTGTGAGAAGGATAAGATTAATAACCCATACGTATTTTTTTAAAATCGTGACAAGCATTTAAGTAGAATAGTTAAATTTACCTTAAAAAATAAAGCCCTATACTTTATTTGTCAAGCATTACTAAATCTTTTGTGCCCATAAACCGGATAAAATTATGAGAATGAAAAATCATCTCCTTTGCGCTGCAATTAAATATTTTTATAAAGATCTTTAGAGCTATTATCAACCGATAAGGGGTATTGGTAACATAGGGTAAAAAGGATTGAACTTTTGCATTTACTACAATCATTTATCCTTACCGGCGCCATTAGTACACTTTACTTTCATATTACCAAAAATCAATTGCAATTTGCCTCAAAACTATTGATAAGTCGTGTCCCTGCCGTAATCGCCGCAGCAGTTTACAAGCTCGCTGAGAAGCACGCTCTGGTATTCCTTCGTTTTCCATCCGTATCCGTTTGAAAGTATCGAGAAAACTAGTACGTCCCCTTTCTTTGTAAATATATAGCCCGAGAGTGCCCTTACGTTCTTTAAATATCCTGTTTTAGCCATTACTCTTCCCTCAAGCTCGGAATTCCTGAACCTTTTCTTTAGAGTGCCGTCAACCCCTGCTACTGGTAGTGAAACAATGAAGTCGGAGGCAATCAAGCGGTTTCTGTAAGCATATGAGAGGACATTGGTAAGTGTGTCGGGGGAAACACGGTTATTTAGCGAAAGCCCCGAGCCGTCCGCGACCCGGAAGCCGTTTTCTATGCCCGCACTTCTAAGGAACTCGGAAATTACAAGAGAGCCGTTTTCCCATGTTCCGGGGGCGCCTTTGTAAGTGGCTCCGAGAACCTTTATTAAATTTTCGCCGATAATATTTACGCTGTTCTTATTATATTCCGTAATTATAGAGGAAAGGGGGTCTGAATAGTGAGTGTAGAAAGCGCTCGCCCATCTAGGGATTTCCCCTGCTGTCACAGTGCCTTCTACCCTTATCCCCGCTTCCTGAAGCGCGTTCTTTATTACATTTCCCGTAACGAGAGTAGGATTTTTAACCGGAATTTTAAGCACGACGCTTGCTCTGGGCTTAATTACTCCGCTCAGTACTATGGTGCTGTCGTTTTGCCAATCGGTCCTAAGTGCGCCCTTCTTGCCGCTGGTGAGGGCTTTATTGATAATCTCTATATTGGTGCCCGCAGGTTCTATTTTGGCTGTGGGTCTCTGGCTAGATTTGGCAGCGTATACCTTTAGCTCGATTATATTATAGTTAAAAGAAAGGGCGCTTATATGAGGGCTGTAGAAATCATCTTTCCACTCCTCTTTCCATCCTTTGGCGTGCCGACGAGGGCTGAAATAGCTGTCGTCTACGATTATGCCGCCTTTTATTTCCTTAATTCCTCTTCTCTTTAGTTGGTAGGAGATAAATCCCAGATGTGCCGCTTCAAGCGTAGGGTCGCCGTAACCCTTTATATATAGTCCACCGTGTAATATTCCGTCCGATACTACCCCACCTGAGTAGAATTCCGTTTTGAAGCGGTAATCGCTCTTTAGAATCGAAAGCGCCGCAACTGAGGTTATTATTTTTTCGTTTGAAGCGGGGATAAAGAGCTTCTCCCCGTTATGCTCGTATAATGTCTCACCCGTTGTGAGCGATTTCACCACAACTCCGAGCTTTCCGTTGTTCTTCGCTTCAGCGGGGAGAAGGGGGGCGATCCTGGAAGTGTAAGACGAACTGTCAGCACTCGCAGGATGCACGGCTGTAATTATCATTAACAACGTTAGAATGGAGAGTAAAATAGGTCTCATATTAAGAATTATATATTAACCGCAAGCGCTTTTTATTTCAAAGAAATATTTCAATTATTTTTGAAAAGCGGCCAATAACTCTCTGGTATACATTAAATCCCCCACTTTGGAGCAATATTTAGATTCATAGATAAAATTGACATCTGTGCTATGATTTATTTAGTTAGTATTTGTCTTATTGTCTCGGGGTACGAGCTCTGTCCGGTCATATAAATTAAGCGAAAATAAAATGCGCATCGGCAATAAAATAAAAGGGATTTTCTTTGATTTTGGGGATACTCTGGCCTCTACAGACCCGCCGTTTATTACGCGTATAGCGATATCTATGAGAGAGGCGGGGCTGGATATCTCAAACAGAGAATTTGAGATTAAATACATAGAGGCCGATTACAAGCTCTACTTAAAACATAAGTCTAAAGGCGGCATGACTCCAGAGGACTATGGAAAATGGTTTATGCCTTTATTATATGAATCTTTGCCAATAGAAGGTGATATTCAGGCGTTCCGGCAAAATGTAAGAACGGCAATGAGCAAGATTGATTTCACAAGGGTTGTTCTTCCGGGCGCCCTGGATCTGCTGGACGATCTTAAGGGCCGGGGCTATAAACTTGGCGTTATATCAAATAATGACGGGTATACAGAGAGTAAGTGTGAGGAGGTTGGGATAAGCGGGCAATTCAACTTCATTCTCGACTCCACGAAGCTTAATATGATTAAGCCTGACCAGAGAATTTTTCATCATGCACTCACACAAGCGGAGCTGTCGCCAGAAGAGGTTATTCATGTTGGGGATATGTACGGGTCAGATGTGATGGGGGCTAATAACGCGGGACTGGAAGCTATTTGGGTGAACTCCAGGAACGTCGATAACATGAGTGGAAAAGAAGTAAAGCAAGTTAATAATTTGGCCGAATTAAAATCCATTATCTAAATTTCTTATACAGATTATCCGGTATTTCCTAATTGATTGAAGTCAGCCATTACGCAAGAAAGTGCTTAAGGGACTATTGATGAAAGGCGAGATAAAGATTGAAGGAGCAAGGGAAAACAACCTCAAGAATATCAACGTTGAGGTTCCCTGGCATAAGTACACCGTGATCACCGGGCTTAGTGGCTCGGGAAAGTCCTCACTTGCGCTGGATACTCTCTATGCAGAGGGGCTGAGAAGATATATCGAGTGTCTCTCCACATATGCGAGACAGTTTCTTGAGAGAGTAGACCGCCCTGACATGGACGACATTACGGGTCTACCCCCGGCTGTCGCAATAGAAAGCAGAAATACGGTTAGGAACTCCCGCTCTACCGTAGGCACTACTACTGAGATATATGATTATTTGAGACTTCTCTACGCCAAGGTCGGAAAGACCTATTGCCCCGATTGCAATAAACTTGTAAGTATCCGCTCCGCCTCGGATATAGCCCGTGAGTTATTGAGGAATCACTCTGGAGACAGGGCTTATATTACTTTTCCTTATGGCGGTACCGGTTTCACAGCGTCCGAGCTTTTATCCAGAGGGTACTCAAGAGTGCTGATCGACGGGGAGATGCGGGAGATAGAAGAAACCGACCTGACCCCGGAAAATACGGAGATTCTTGTAGACCGCATTGCAATCGATAAAAAATCCCTTTCAAGGATCGTTGATTCCCTTGAGACTGCTTTTTCAGAGAGCCGTAATATTCACGTTAATATCCACGGCGGTGAGACGCTATATTATTCCAAAGAGCTTGAGTGCGTCTCGTGCAAAAAACGTTTCTTAGAACCCACTCCTCTACTGTTTTCGTTTAACAGCCCCCAGGGCGCGTGCCCCGAGTGCCGGGGATTCGGGAATATCCTCAAACCCGACCCGGACTTATTGGTACCCGACCCTGAAAAGAGCTTGTCTGAGGGCGCTATAGAGCCCCTGACCAAACCTTCACTTAAAAGCAGAGAGAAAAAGATGCTCGATTTCGCCGTGTCTCAGGGTATTGATACGAACAAGCCTTACAAGAAACTCACAAAGAAAGAGAAAGACCTAATATATAACGGGGGCGAAGGGTTCAGAGGCATATACGGAGTCTTCAGATACCTTGAGGGCAAGAGCTATAAAATGCACGTACGGGTATTCCTGAGTAAGTACCGCTCCGCGTTTGACTGCGACGTGTGCTCTGGGAGAAGACTTAGGGAGGAAGCGCTATACGTGAAAGTGGGCGGAATCGATATATCCGCTCTCTCTGAATTGTCAGTCGATAAGCTGGCTCAATTTTTTGGAAAACTGTCACTTAGTGAGTATGAGAAAAATATCGCAGATGAAATATTAAAGCAGATTAATTCCAGAACTGATTTTCTGAATAAAGTAGGCCTCGAATACCTGACTCTATCTAGGCTCACGCGCACGCTCTCTGGCGGTGAAGCGCAGAGGGTAAGCCTCGCATGCCAGCTCGGCTCAACCCTCACCGAGACTCTATATATTATGGACGAGCCCTCCATCGGTCTTCACGCGCGCGATATCGGCCGTCTTGTTTCACTCATACATGAGCTCAGGGACAGGGACAATACCGTAGTCGTAGTAGAGCACGATTTCGAGATGATAAAGTCTGCGGATCATATTGTGGAGCTTGGTCCGCTGGCCGGAGAGAAGGGTGGGGACATAGTGTATCAGGGCAGCGCTAAAAAACTTCTCCGCAATTCCAATAATTCTCTTACTAAAAGCTATATGCTTGGAGAGGAGCGGATCGGGGTGCCTTCAAAAAGAAGGAAGGGGAGCGGCAGGAAATTAACTGTTAAAGGCGCTACCGAGAATAATCTTAAAAACCTGACGGTCTCTTTTCCCCTCAGGACTTTCATATGCATTACGGGAGTCTCGGGCTCCGGGAAGAGCTCCCTTGTGAGCGACGTACTCTATTCGGCATTGGCGAGGAGCTTCAGAGGAGATGTCGAGCGGGTAGGGAAGTTCAAAGAAATTAAGGGGGCTGAGTTACTTTCAGACGTGGTAATGCTCGATCAGAACCCTATCGGAAAGACCCTCAGGTCAAACCCCGTGACATACATTAAGGCTTATGACGAGATAAGAAAAGCAATTGCCGGCACGTGGCAGGCCAAATCAAAAGGCCTTACCCCGTCTCATTTTTCATTCAACGTCAAAGGCGGGCGATGTGAGACGTGTGAGGGCGAGGGCAGGCTCAAGATAGAGATGCACTTTTTGGCTGACGTATATGTCGTTTGCGAGGACTGCGGTGGGCTCCGTTTTAAAAAAGAAGTGCTCTCTGTCAGATACAAGGATAAAAATATAGACGATATTTTAAAGCTTACCGTGAATGAAGCAATAAACTTTTTCTTTGAAGTTCCGGTCTTGGGCAGAAAATTAAAGATTCTTCAGGACGTAGGCCTTGGGTATGTGAGGCTCGGGCAGCCTGCGCCAACGCTCTCGGGAGGGGAAGCGCAGCGTATCAAAATTGCTAGGGAGCTCGGCAAAAAAACGGGCCACGATATCTTGTATATTCTGGACGAGCCTACGGTAGGGCTTCACGCGGAGGATGTGAAAAAACTCCTTGAGGTTATAAACAAGCTCGTTTACGCCGGTAACACTGTGATCCTGGTAGAGCACAATATGGACGTAATAAAATCTGCAGATCACGTAATTGACCTCGGTCCCGAAGGAGGGGAGGCAGGCGGTAATATCGTTATCGAGGGGACTCCGGAAGATGTGGCCGAGTCTGCGAAGTCTTATACCGGCAAATATCTGAAAGAGGCTCTATCTCAGTAGCCGGATTTGGGTGCTATTCACTGCATCAATACTAAGATTAATAATTCGAATATAAGCGGGAAAAACTTGAAAATCTTATAATAAGGTATATATAAGTACAGATAAATTCAGACGGAGTTACTCTATTAAATGGCCAATGGAAAAAGGGATTACTATGAAGTATTAGGCGTTTCAAGAGACGCCAGCGCAGATGTGATAAAAAAAGCTTATCGCAAGCTCGCCCTCCAGCACCACCCGGATCACAACGACGAGCCGGATTCTGAAGAAAAGTTCAAAGAGCTATCTGAGGCCTACGGCGTACTTTCAGATCCTGAAAAGCGGACGCGTTATGACCGAGGAGGCTTTGAAGGACTGGACGGCGTCACGTTTGACGATATATTCGGCGGGATAAATTTTGGGGATATATTCGGAGGCGCTAGAGCGGGTGGAGGCGGTGGTGGTGGGTTCGGCAGCGTCTTCGATGACCTGTTCGGATTTGGCGGGAGAAGAGGCCCTCAGGGCGGAATGAGTGTTCAGACAGAGGTAACCGTCCCGCTTAAAACCATACTTACAGGCGGCGAAGAGAAGATTAAGTACAGCCGTACCCATACATGCCCCGTATGCGACGGGTCGAGGGCGAAACCGGGCACAGAACCAATTAGCTGCGAGGAGTGCGGAGGTGCCGGACAGAAGGTGTTTACCTCTCAGCAGCAGGGAATGGTGTTTCAGCAGGTTGCGGTGTGTGAAGCTTGCCGGGGGCTTGGTTCGATAATTGAAGACCCCTGTACCGAATGCAGAGGAACAGGGAATGTCGAGCAGGAAACCGAAATCGAGATAAAAATTCCACCCGGAGTGGACGAGGGCACAGCACTAAGAGTACCGGGACACGGGAACCTTAGTCCCGCACCCGGAGGACCGCCGGGGGACCTGATTGTTGTAATTAATACTGAGGACGATCCCAGATTTGTGCGCAGAGGTGACCACCTGCAGCGTACAGAAAATATCACCGTCTCAGACGCCGTACTCGGCACTAAACGAGACGTACCTACTCTTTTGGGCGATGTGGAAATTAAAATTCCTCCGGGTACGCAGCCGGGCACAGTTATGCGTCTTGCAAACGAGGGACTCCCCAATTACGGCTCGGGAAGAAGAGGGGATATTTATCTAAATATCCAGGTTGATATACCCAAGAAACCATCAAAAGAGGAAAAGAAAATATTTGAGCAGTTACAAGAGCTGCGCGCTAAGAAATAATCTGTATTTTGGTGTTTGATCGTATTATGTTTTAAAAATACGCCATGAAATATTTGCAGATGAGCAACAAAAAGCTAGCCCTTTTCTTATTCCGCATTGTCGTGGGTGTGAACTTTTTCATGCACGGGGCGGTCAGAATATTAGGCGATTACAGCGGATTCGTCTCAGGCATGGTGAATGATTTTGGGGATACCTTCCTACTTCCTATCTCTGTAAAAGCGCTTGCTTACGTAATACCCATCGTAGAGCTTATTGTCGGTATAATCCTCATAACAGGTTATAAGCTCAGATACGGACTCATTCTCGGATTTTTGCTGATGGCGGTGCTGATCTTCGGAATGTCATTATTGCAGCAATGGGGGGTTGTAGGCACTCAAATGTTATACGCCCTATCTCTATTCTTCATACTATATTTCCAAGACGACGAAAGTTAGGGGCTATATCAGCTTTTAGTTTTTCCATCACGGCTTAGAATCAACATTACTGATTGTTATATAGCCCGATAGCGAACGGGAAGCTCAGCACCTGCATGTCGTCTGGTTTTTCGGGGTCTCTCCAGCCGACATCCAAAAAGACTTCCGGTACTTCACTCGGCGTGTGTCTGAAATAAACGTAGCCGCTAACATTCGAGCCCGGATAAATAGGCCCCGAGACTAGAGCAAAAGTGAGGATGTCTTTGGTGCTCACAGGTTCTGCCTGATATGCCGTGGGCGGTGCGTACCAGCCTGGATAATAGTTGTATATACCTACTGCAGGCCCGTAGTATCCTCTTCTCCCGTAACCTCTGCCATAACCCCTTCCATATCCCCCGCCGAACCCGAACCCAACGCCGACCGATACCCTTGGGTAAGATGGAGCACTGTATCCGTAAGCGGGCTCGGAAGTCGAAACCGCAGATGCCACAACTTCAGGTGAAAGCGGGTTGTACTGGGTGCGGTACGGGTCGAACAGCACCACGTCACCGTAATAAATATCAATCGTTTTGCCCGATTGATTATCTATCTCCACAAAATAAGGCGTTACGTAATCGGGCAGGTTGTGGGGCGAGTAGGGCCAGTACTTAGGCGTCACTCTTACCGTTACTCCGTCTTCACTGCTAAGAGTCGTAGGAATCGGAGCTTGAAGCTGCTCCCCACTGCCGTAATAACCCGGGGCGCAACCGGCCAAAATAAGAAATGATATTAATGCTCCCGCACTGATAACTCTTCTTTTAGAATCTAAGTATATCATTTTGGACATTCCCCCCGTGACCGTCATTTTACATCCTTTTCATAAGTATAAAGAACGTGCGTAACGGTTTCCACGAAAACTTTACAGAGTTAAACTTTCTATATTCAAGTGTGAATTTGGACAAAGAGGTCATATTTGCTACAATAAAGTTCAAAAATCAAAAAGGAGACTTAAAAAGAAAATGGGTAAATATCCTCCTGGTCTCGACGTCACAGTAGATTACAAATTTATGGACGCAGTTTTTGAGAGGCGCTCCCGAAGGTTCGGTCTCGGAATGGAGATCGATAGGGGGCCGCTTGCCTATAAGTCCAAGCACGATCACGTAGGGCTCTCAGAGCTTGAGGAAGCTATGATGGTCTGGAACGGTCTTGGCATTAAGAACAT
>DEIM01000199.1:0-1407 GCA_002352485.1 Candidatus Dadabacteria bacterium UBA2774 | reverse complement strand
TATATGATTAAGATGCACGATAAGCAGCCCGATGACTTTAGAGGGCTCGAAGCGCTAAGTCGTGAGGAGAGAGTGGACCGTATCCTTGAGCTTTTCAGGGAATCGAGGATAAAACTCGAAGACGGTAGAGCAGACCTTCCTTCCCAGCCTCCGGGACTAGCGGGGCATAATCTCTGGAACGTCAATAAACCGGGCACTACGGTTTTTATGCCCGTGACCGATCTTTCCGCCTGTCTTATTAACCTCTATTTCTTTTACATGCGCCCGGACCACCGCTTTAACTTTGTGGACGAGCTTCACGGTATGAGGCTCCCCGGAACCTCCGAGTGGCTGAAAAAGGGTTTTCTGGACGAAGGAAAGCGTATGCCGCTTATAGAGGCCGAGCTGCGCTTCGCTAACGGCTACATTGCCGAGCAGGCGTTTATGGGCCAGAACATGGTGCTCACCTTACAGACGCTGGGACTGGGAGGATGGCTCTTCAGCGGGTTCGCCAGTATGTTTATGCTCGGCGGCACGCCTTTTAACAAAGGACTGGGTTTCAGGTTCATAACTCCTGAGGTTGCAGGAGACACCGGTAATCCGAACCCTGTGGCCGTTGGTAAGGACGATCTCTTCCAGGCTTACTGTCCTCCTTACTATAAAGACATGGGCGAGGCTGTTGAGGCTTTTAACGACGCCAAATGGACAAACTGGGAGTCTCACGAAATGCCTTACAAAGATCCCGAGAGCGTGCTAGAGACAGTCGAGAGGCCGAGTAAGGACGAGATACAGGTGGTAAAGGATATCTGCAACTATGTCTACGACACTTACGGCAGGTTCCCCGCGTTTTCAGACCCTATGTTCCTGAGGTTCATGGTTCAGGCACATCACCTTGACTTAGATTTTTACGACCAGTTTTATCCAGAAGGGGCCTATACGGAGAACCATAAGAATCATTTCAAGTTATGGCACCCCGAAATACCGGACCCTTTTGAGAAATAAAGATTGTTTAACTGAGGTTTAACAGACGCAGTCTATAATTTGTATGCTTATATGTATTGACCATTTGAATTTCCCGGTGAACGTGTAAATGAATAAAATATTTGTTAGCGCCGAGTATCCCGGCAGCTCCATAGACCGCCTAGCGCAAAAGTACGATGTACAAGTGTTCGATAAAGACCGACTACCGACTGTTGAGGAGCTGGCCCATGAGGTAGTGGGCTCATCAGCTTTAATCACCACAGTTTCTGATATTGTCGATAAAAAAATAATAGACCTCTGCCCGGACCTAAAAATAGTATCTAACGCCGGGGTCGGACACGAGAACGTCGATATCCCATACGCGACAGAAAAGGGGATATTCGTAGCCAACACACCGAACGTGCTTACAGAGACTACGGCGGACATGGCCTGGGTACTGATGCTCTC
>DEIM01000062.1 GCA_002352485.1 Candidatus Dadabacteria bacterium UBA2774 | reverse complement strand
AACTATCACGGGAGGATCTATCACCGCCAGGCCCCGCCGTTTACTCTAATGGACCATAACGGCGAAAAGCTCAGGCTCGATAAATACCGGGACAAAATAGTGCTAATTGCATGGGGTTACACTAACTGTCCCGACATCTGTCCGCTTACGCTCGGTATGCTCAATACGGTAATGGATGATTTAGGTGATCGGGCACAGGATGTCCAGGTGCTCTATATTACTGTTGACCCCGAAAGGGATACTGAGGAGCGACTCAAATCTTACGTTCCTTATTTCAATGAAAGCTTTATAGGTCTTTCCGGCACTCGTGAAGAGATCGACAGCCTCGCCCGAGAATATGGGGTCACTATAGTAAAACATCCGCCAGTTTATGGCAGGGGGCGATACGACACGTGGGACAGATACTTGATGACCCATACAAATACCATATATCTGGTAGACAAAAACGGCAGGCTGTATCTAACATATCCCCACCATACACACGACGCTAAAGGCATCTCAAATGACATAAAAAAGCTATTGCAAGATAGGGGTTAATTATTCTATAATGGATGGCAGGATACATAGGAGGAGGTATTCATGATTAAACTATCCCGAGTATTTGCATTATTCCTTTCAATACTTGTAATTTCACTTATGTCCAACAGCTCCTGCAATAGTAGCGGCGGCGGTACTTCTCTGGGACCGCCATTTCAAAACCCGGTTCAGATTTCAAGTGTAAACGGGGTGCTTGATCTCACCTTCGATGTAGACGTTTTCCCTGGCGAAGTTGACGGTCAGGAGTTTATGAGCGCTCAGTATAACGGTATGTTTGCCCCTCCAACGCTCAGAGTCGATCCGGGCGACACAATTTTGCTCGATGTAAGTAATCTTCTTGAGGCGATGACGAACGTTCACTACCATGGTATGCAGGTAAGCCCGCTTTCTCCTTCGGATGATATATTCATAATGATCCCTTCAAACGGCGGTTTTCAATACGAAGTTGAGATACCTGAAGATCACCCTCAAGGTCTTTACTATTATCACGCGCATCTGTTCGGAATAACGCAGTTTCAAATTATGAGCGGCCTATCGGGCGGAATAATAATCGGAGATAATTTAGAGCCTTTTCCTCAGCTGGACGGAATAACAGAGCAAGTCATGTATCTAAAGGATATCCAGATCGTAGATGGAATGGTGCCCTCCGAAGCTGATATCGACCCGAGCGCGCCTACAAATTTTACTGTAAACGGTCAAACAAACCCGGTAATTACTATGAGACCGGGCGAGACTCAATACTGGCAGTTCTTTAATATCGGGGCCAACCTATATTACGACCTCGTGCTCGACGGCCATACTTTCTTTCAAATTGAAAGGGACGGTCTTCGTCAGACCAGGACTTTGGAGAGAACCGAAATTCTTATGCCCACAGCGTCCCGCGTAGGTGTTCTCGTTCAGGCTGAAAGGAGGGGCACATTCAGACTGAGAGCAAGGGAATTTAACACCGGACCAGCTGGTGATATGTACGGCGGGGCTACTCTTCTTACCGTTAAGGTAGAGGGCGAGCCGGTCGATAATCCTATCGTACTCCCTATTCCCGAGAATGAATTCCCGCCAGTTGAAAACCTATGCGATGCAGTTCCTGACAATAAGAGAACAATCGTTTTTTCAGAGACTCCTGATGGCAACACATTTTTTATTAACGACCGTCAGTTCGATCCTGAAAGAGTTGATACTACTGTAACGATTGGAGGTATAGAAGAGTGGACAGTGCAGAATATCTCTGAGGAGCTGCACGTATTCCATATCCATCAGACTGACTTCCAGGTCTGTGAGATAAACGGTGTAGGACAGCCCTTTAACGGCTTACAGGACACTATTAACGTTCCCTACCAGGGGCAAGGCCAGAATGTGCAAGGGCCCGGTGAAGTTAAGATTGCGATAGATTTTAGAAACCCGATTATAGAAGGCAAGTTCGTATATCACTGCCATATAGGCGAGCATGAAGATAACGGTATGATGGCGGTAATAGAAGCAGTACTGCCCTAATATATTATTTTATTGCCGGGTGGCGCTCTTTCTTCTTCCAAGAAGTAGCATCAAAGCTATCGGTAATATCAATAGCGCTGTTGTGTTTATCAGACCGTTTTGCGTTGAATTCTCATAAGCAAGCGAGCAGCTTCCGCTGCCGCCTCCACCTCCGCCCACGAACTGTAATGCACCCATGTCAGGTGGGTCGCCCAGCGGGTTCCCGGCAAAGTCAGAGCTTGGTAACTCAGGGGCCATGTCATCTCCAGCTCTTCTTGCGGGAGAGTTTCTCTGAAGGTTTACATCTCCTTGCAGAGCGTTAACAAACCTCGGGTTAAGGTCTATGTTGCCCATTGTGTTGATGTTGGGCACGCAGGGTGGGTTATTTTCACATACGCTGAAAAAGTCCGAAAAATCGTTGAACATCAGATCCACAGTGGAGCCTATTTGGTTGTCGTCAGTATCGTCGTCAACGAATATATCCGCTCCGAATCCGGTTGCGCTGTTGTCAAAGGCAATATTGTTATATATCTCCCCTGTAGTGTCGTCAGTAACAAAAAGCATCATCCCACCGCCGTCTCCGCTGAACAGCTCACCGTCTGCGTTATTAAGGGTGATTGTGTTATTAGTAGCGATAATGACGGGTGCGTCAAGGAGCGCACCACCCGCAGACTCTGCAGTGTTTTGCAAGAATATGTTATTAACCATTATTATGTCTACTCCCGTTATGACCTCGGCGCCACCAGCGTTTCCACCCTCGCTTGTATTAAACTGAAAAAAGTTGCTGAAGAGCTGGGTCAGGAGTGTGTTCTGATTATCATCGCCCGGATCATCATTCAGCACGTTTATAAATAGCCCGCCTGCTCCCGCGTTACCTGCAGTATTATTTACAAACATATTACCCTGAAGCTCCGCTCCGAACTCCGCCGTGAGACTTGCTCCACCGTGTCCTTCGCTATCGTTCTCAGAAAAATCATTGCCATTGAGTATGATCGTGCCGTTGGCAGGCATGCCGCCGTTTGTTGCCAGCGCATTAGCCCTAAGGCCCCCACCTCTGGCTAAGACCGAATCGGTTGAGTTTGATTCGAAAACGTTATCGGTAAGCAGTATGAAGTTGCCTGTGATCAATGCTCCTCCTCCGTCACTTGTTAGAGACATGTTATCAAAGAAAGTGCTGTTTGAGACTGAAACCTGCCCGAGGGTATTAATACATGCACCTCCAGCAAGTCCTCCTTCGTTTAACATAAAATTGCAGTCGTCAATCATCACGTTCCCATTATCACTTAGTATGGTAAGACCGCCGGCAAAGCTAGAAAATGCTGCAGTGCTGCCTTCCACTATACTCAGGGAATCTATATTTATATTCACGTTGAAGTCACCCAGTACGGCAGTTGTATCTATTATGAGCACTGCGGTTTGTGCCGAGCCTCCTAGCGATGAGAAAGCTGTTCCGGATCCTGAAATATTCAGACCGAAGTTTTCAAATGGTGATGCGGTGTAGGTAAATGGCGCACCCCCTGTGTTATAGGCCTCCGCTGCGAGATTGATAAAATCAGTCTCCCCGTTTGATTGTGCGGTAAGAAGAGCGGCGCGCAACTGTGCTGCGGTAGTTACGTTGAAGACTGCTGCTTTACTTGTTTGAGTGATTGTGAATAGAGAAACGATTAAAAGAAATGCAATATATGGCCTATAGTCACCTATTATATTCATGTTATTCCTCCTCCTACTGAATAACATAAATTGAAATTCGAATCAATAGATTTACTCGTTCTATAAATAGCAGCTAGTCGCTTGGTTCCGCCAGATCTTGAATTCGTATATTATCCAGGAGCTTCACAATTCCCCATTTCAGTTCCTCCAGGCCCTCTCCGGTAGCAGAAGATATAGGAAAAAGTGTTATCTCTAATTTATCACAATATTCTTTAAGCTCTTTTAGCCTCTCCACAGCCTCAGTAATATCTATCTTATTTGCCGCCACTATCTGGGGCTTCCCGTACAGCTCCTCGCTATATGACTTAAGCTCGTTATTCATAGTCTCGTAGTCTTCCACGGGGTCTCGGTCTGTGATAGGGGATAGATCTATCATGTGCACCAATACTTTAGTACGCTCTATGTGCCTTAGGAATTGTATCCCAAGGCCCGCGCCCTCATGGGCCCCTTCGATCAGTCCGGGAATATCGGCTACTACGAATGTCGCGCCATCCCCGTAGCTCACTACCCCGAGGTTAGGGACGAGTGTAGTAAAAGGGTAATCGGCAATCTTAGGCCGAGCCGCAGAGATTCTGGAAATTAAGGTCGATTTCCCCGCGTTTGGGAACCCGATAATACCAACGTCCGCAAGCAGCTTGAGCTCGAGGAGTAATGTTTTCTCTTCTCCCTCTCCGCCCGGGTCTGCGTTCTTGGGTGCCTGGTTGGTAGAGGTAATAAAGCGTGCGTTTCCTCTCCCTCCTCTTCCTCCTCTGGCGACTATCAGGGTTTCACCGTCATTAGTCAGGTCCCCTAATATATCTCCTGACTCTTGGTCTTTTATTATTGTGCCTAGCGGCACCGGTATGTATAGGTCCTCCGCGTTCTTCCCGTGCTGGTCCTTACCCCTTCCGTGCTCACCTCTCCTGGCCCTGTAGTGCTGCTGGTAGCGGTGGTCGAGTAAGGAGGACATATTGCGTTTCGCGATCACTACCACGTCCCCGCCGTTTCCGCCGTCCCCGCCGTTTGGCCCTCCGTGGGGTACGTACTTCTCGCGTCTAAAACTCACGCAGCCCCTGCCTCCGTCACCTGACTTTATGTATATCTTTGCTTCATCTATAAACTTGACCATGGTTATGTATTATAACGATGCGTTTGATTATTAAAAATCCGCTCTCAAGATATGTATTAAATCTTTAACGGAAGTAGAGTGATGAAATTTTGAATCAGGGGGTAATAAATCTTGTCCTTTAGCGTTCTTGGTAAGAGCATAAAAGCCATTTTAATAATTCTTATTCTCTCGGTTGCTCAGATAATCGTGCTGCTTTTTTCGCTATCCCGCGTGATCAATTACAAAACCCAAAGACTGGACAGCGGGCTTCCTCCTACATTCATTGAGCGCATATTCGAATTTATTTCAAACATCTTCCTCTTCCCGCTCAGTTTTTTCCAGGAGATTCTTCCCCTGGCTTTGGTCGGAGGCCCTTGGGGCTATATTCTGCTTGGCATAAACAGCCTTCTCTGGGGACTCTTCTTCTACCATGTATATGTTTATGTAAAACCCCGCAAGACCTAAACACTTTCCGAAATATATTGTCATCGTATAATATCCTGATTACCTTTAAGTTAGGAGCAAACCAAATGACAGATACCTCATCGAAATCTCACGGCTATACAACATCATCAAGAAACGAACCTCAATTTCCCGAGCCCACTTATGCAGAAAGGGTGCGGACACTTGTATACAGAACTAATTCCGGCACTCTTTCTACTATGTCGGAAAAACACCCGGGCTCACCGTTCGGCTCGCTCATGCCCTACGGGCTTGACGATAAAGGCCGTCCTGTGTTTCTCATAAGCACCATGGCAACGCACACCCATAATCTGATTCAAAATCCCAAGGCAAGCCTGTTTGTGTCTCAAACAGACTCGGGCGGCGACCCGCTTGACGCATCACGCGTCACACTTATGGGTCTGGTAACTAAGGTTCCCGATGATGAAACGAAAAATGTAAGGGAGCCCTATCTATCACGGTATAAAAACGCAAGCTACTGGGTCGATTTCGACGATTTCTCCTTCTACCGTATGGATATTACAGACATATACTTTGTAGGCGGCTTCGGCGCTATGGGATGGGTTACCACAGAAGAATACACAAATGCGGATGTAGACCCGCTCGCTGATTCAGCCTCCGGGATTATTCAGCATGTAAATGAAGACCACCCGGATGCCCTTGCCTTGATTGTAAAGGAGTTCTTGGGCAAGGACGGTGATGAGGCTTCAATGACCTCGGTAGACAGGCTGGGTTTTCAGGTCCGGTTTAAACATCAAGACGAGTACTACAGCAGGAGGGTAGGGTTCCCAAGGGAAGTAAGTACCCCAGAGCAGGCAAGAGATGCAGCCGTAGAAATGGTCGAGCAAGCTCGCGGAGAAACCTGAATTGGGTAAAAAGAGGGTAACAATCATCGGATGCGGTGTCTCGGGGCTTAGCTGCGGCATAAGATTCTTAGAAGATGGCCACAGTGTCAGAATAGTTGCCGCGTCACTTCCTCCCGATACAACGTCCAATGTTGCAGCTGCTTATTGGTACCCGTACAAAGTCTCCCCACAAGATAAGGTGCTCAGCTGGGCCTCATATTCTTACAAGAAATTTCTTGAGCTAACCAAGGTTCCAGAGTCGGGCATCTCGGTATTTGAGCTTTTGAAAATATTCGACCATGATGCGGAAGAGCCGTTCTGGAAGGGCGCTGTCAGATCGTTCAGGAACGCTCGTTCTGACGAATTGCCCAGTGGTTATGTATGCGGCTTTGTTGCCGAAGTGCCCCGTATAGAGACTCCGGTATACATGCGCTATCTCATGAAGCGTTTCATAGAGTTCGGCGGCGAAATAGAAGTGCTCGAAAACGATCTGTCCGATATCAACGAAGTATCTGGAGAAAATAATTTAATAGTCAATTGCAGTGGTCTTGGAAGCCGTCAGCTGTGTACTGACGAAAATTCGTTCCCGATCAGAGGCCAGCTCGTAAGGACGACCAACCCTGGTCTTAGCAGGGGAGTAAATGACGAGCTCGGGCCGCTCGCGGTCTCATACATAGTCCCCCGCGATAACGACTGCATCTTGGGCGGTACGGCGGAGGAGAACAACTGGAGCCTCGATATAGATCCCGATACGTCAAGCGATATACTGCGTAAGTGCAGGATACTTGAACCTAAGTTAAAAAACGCCGAGGTTCTCGGATACACAGTGGGTCTCAGGCCCGGCAGGACAGAGGTAAGGCTTGAGCTTGAGGATATTGCGGGCGTAGCACGCGTAATCCACAACTACGGCCACGGCGGCGCCGGATTCACGCTTTCCTGGGGCTGCGCGGAAGAGGTAATTCAGATAGCTGATAGTATCTAAGTTCCAAGCAATCAATACTTATCCCAAAGATATATAATCCCCATCGGCACTAGGTTAAGCGTCCAGTGCGCGGGTATTGCGTGCCATATTGAGTGAGTGCGCAACGTTATATACGCTATGGTTATTCCACCTGGAAGTGAAAGCCACATCTCAACCGAGTTGTCACGCCCGAGATGTATCATAAAAAATGCCAGTCCGGATACGGTGATTGCAAAGAGCGACGTCCAATTGAGTCCGAACCAGGCAAGTGCGCGGTTATCAGAATCCACTGTCATCGGCTGCGATATCCCGAGCCAGCGGAGCACCTTCCTCCCTTTCGTGCCTTCAATCGGAGCAAGGTAAACAGGGTTGGGCAGGCGTCTCAACGGCAGCAGAAAGGCCGTCAGTATACCGCATATGAGGAAGTGCTCCGGGACCTTGTTAAAGAGCGAAAGTATGTACATAACGCTCAGCTTGTGTGGGTAGGGCGAGGCAAGCTGTATCCAGAGCCCGAATGGGATGGAGACTAGAATGGCAATACTCGTCAGCCTTATCCCGAGAGTATTCAGCATGCCAATACCGAAATCCGTGAGCTTTCGCCCAATTAGCTTAAACAATATAAACGGTATCAGCATTGAAAATACAAAGCAGATTATATACCAGAGTATTGTCAGCCTTACGTATTCGGGCTTATCAAGAAAAAAATTATCTATCCACCACTGGCCTATAAACGGCTCGTATATAAATGTCCAGCGGTTATAAGGCTCCGGCAGCAGCTCCGCCAGACGTGCCCATATTAGGGCTATATAAATAACAATAGCTATAAGGTATATAATAGATATTGCCCAGTCTTTGCGCGAGCGGTTCCTGGTCTTTTCTATATATTCGGAGTCTGTATATACCTTGCTTTCTTGCATTGTATTGAGCACGAATTTAATTAAGAGTCAGATTATGCTAAAGCGGATAAAAACCGATGTCAATCGATCTCGCAATTTGGCAATCCTCTAAATAACATTAACCTAACTGTTCAGTATGAAATTCGGTATATGTCTTCCTATCAGGCTCACGGCCTCTGCCTCAGAGAATATTGATATTGCTGTTAAAGCCCAAGGGCTGGGTTTTGACTCTGTCTGGGTGAGCGATCACATCGTGATGCCCGAAAAACACCGAGGCATGTTCTCAGAGGTGTTCTACGAGCCGTTCACGCTACTCTCCTATATATCCGCTGTAACTACTACCATATCTCTTGGCACAAGCGTAATAATACTTCCCTACAGAAACCCCGTTGTAATAGCAAAACAGATTGCGACTCTGGATGTTTTATCTGGAGGAAGGGTCATCTTCGGTGTAGGCCCCGGCTGGATGAAAGAAGAATTCGAAACATTGGGGGTGCCTTTAAAATCAAGAGGCCGGATGACGGATGAATATATCAAAGCCATCCGCGAGCTCTGGAACAGTGATTCACCTGAATTTGAAGGTGAATTCTGCTCGTATTCAGATATTAAGTTTGAGCCAAAGCCCCTTCAAAACCCTCACCCTCCAATTCTAATAGCGGGCTCTAGTGAA
>DEIM01000243.1:1719-5085 GCA_002352485.1 Candidatus Dadabacteria bacterium UBA2774 | reverse complement strand
GCATTCCTAAAGACCCTTGAAGAGCCGCCCCCGAACTCTATCATAATTCTCCTTACGTCCAGGTCTGCCGCGCTACTGCCGACCATACGATCGAGGTGTCAGATTGTCAGTTTCAGTCCTCTGCCTCTTGAGTATATAGCCCAAATATTGGAGAAAGAATCAGAACTCTCTGACTCTGAAGTGGAATTAACCTCCAGGCTTTCGGGTGGCAGTCCGGGTTTGGCCCTCAAATTCGATAAAGAATTAATCGATTGGAGAAAGGATCTGCTGTCAAGGATAGCAGAGCTTGATTATCGCTCTGCAAGTGAGATAATGGAGTTGGCGGATACAATGCCGACCGAGTCTACGCCTGAGGATTCTCAGAAACTGAGGTTTGCTATTGAGTTTATCTCGCTCTGGCTCCGTGATTTAATTATGATAAAAATAGAGGCGGATAAAAAGTATCTCACCCACACCGATATAATTGAGGAGAGCCAAAAGGCTGCAAAGGGATTGAGCACAGATGATATATTACAGAGGCAGTCAAGCCTTCAACAAGCCTGGAATGATATTTTTTATGCGAATGCTAATAAGCGGCTATCTTTAGAGAACCTATTTATCAAGTTGGCAATGAATACTGGAGCAAGTCGAGTTTAATAAAGATATCTGAATATATGTTCGGACACGGAGGATTAAAGAATTGATGTCTAACACCTTTTACGTAACTACTCCTATTTACTATGTAAACGATGTCCCGCACATAGGGCACGCTTATACAACTATCGCGGCTGACGTTATAGCGAGATACAGAAGACAGAGGGGTGAGCGGGTGTTTTTTCTAACCGGTACGGACGAGCACGGACAAAAGATCGAAAGGACCGCTGAAGCTGCGGGCGAGACTCCGATAGAACTTGCCAACCGGGTGGTGAAAAGATTCGAGCAACTCTCTCAAGCCCTTAATATTACAAACGATGATTTTATAAGAACCACGGAAAAACGTCACGAGACTACGGTACAGGAGATTTTTAAGAGAATAGAAGAATCAGGCGACATTTATCTAAGTGAATACGAAGGGTGGTACGACGTTAGGGAAGAGGCGTTTATAACGGGCACGCAGCTTGAGGAGATATTGAGTCTTCCGGAATCGAAAAGACCTAAGATCGAGAAGGTAAAAGAGGAAAGCTACTTCTTCAGGCTATCCAAATACCAGGAGCCACTGCTCCGTTATTATGAGGAGCACCCAGAGTTCGTAAGGCCCGGCTACCGCTTAAACGAGGTCGTGAGCTTCGTAGAAAGCGGACTTAAAGACCTGAGCATAAGCAGGACGACGTTCAGCTGGGGAATACCAGTTCCTGGAAACTCTAAGCACGTGATCTATGTGTGGTTCGATGCTCTTACTAACTATCTCACGGCTACAGGATTTCCGGATGATACGGAAACATATCAGGATATATGGCCCGCGGATATTCACCTGGTTGGTAAAGACATACTCAGGTTTCATGCTGTCTATTGGCCGGCGTTTCTTATGTCGGCAGGGCTCCCGCTGCCAAAAACCGTGTTCGCGCACGGGTGGTGGACAGTTGAGGGGGAGAAAATGTCTAAGTCAACGGGTAACGTGGTCGATCCGTTTCAGGTAGCGGATGAATTCGGTGCGGACGTATTCAGGTATTTTCTCCTAAGAGAGATACCGTTTGGTCAGGACGGAGATTATTCACACTCGGCAATAATTTCACGTGTGAACGGGGACCTTGCAAACTCTCTCGGAAACCTCGTAAGCAGAACTCTCGGGATGATAGAGCGGTACTGCGAGGGGAAGGTGCCGGCTCCGGACTCACTTGAAAAAACGGATGAAAATATAAGAGACAGCGCTTTGTCTGCAGTGTCGAAATTTGAAAATGCAATGAATGAGACCGCATTTCATAAGGCTCTCGTGTCGGTCTGGGATTATCTTGCTATCGCGAATAAATATGTAGACGATCAGGCTCCCTGGGTTTTGGCTAAAGAGAAAAATGAAGAGAGACTCGGCACCGTATTGTGGAGCATCGTACAATCAATTGGCGTAGTTACAATTCTCTTATACCCATACATGCCTGAATCGGCGGAGGAGCTGTGGAGGAGACTCGGTGCGTCTGAGCCTCTTAGCTCTGTAAATCTGTCCCAAGCCCGTGATTGGGGATTCATTGAAACAGGATCTAAAGTAGAGAAGGGAGAGAGTCTGTTCCCGAAATATGAGGAAGCTAAATAATAGCTAATTTTCTACTATCTAATGCCCTCTTATAGTGTTACTTAGAGCTACGTTTTCCAATTGTTATAAATTCCCGAATTTACTGAAAAAATATAAAACCGCGCAATTTTTGTATATTTTGCGCAATTTTTGCATCAAATGGACTCTAATGGCTTCCTTTGAATGTAAAATTGTCATTGATTACAGGTGCTTAAAATAAATGTCCTGATGGCATGCTTATTGCCAATTATTTATACAGATATTGTCTGAGGTAATAATGCTAACAATAAGCAACGACAAAGGGTTTACGTTCATAGAGATATTGGTTGCACTTATGATTATGACAATCGGGTTTCTAGCTATGTCGCAGATGCAGTTTTTATCATTGAGACAAAAACAGCTCGCTGAATCCGGAACCGTTGCCACGAATATGATTCAGTTCATTGCCGATAGGGATATGGCTGAGCTCAAACGTATTCACCTTCTTAACTCAATTGCGTTTATGGAAGCACAAGCAGGAAGGCTCGATCCTGCAAGCTCGTCCGAACCGCATCTGCAGCACTGTACGGGCGAGACAAACGTTTGTGAAGCATGTCCGTGTAATGCTTTAGGTGCCGTTACAATTGATCCTAATCCGCAAACGGACGGGGGTGGGAACCCAATTTCTGAAACGACCTGCGCAGTAGTTAATATGCATGATTTTGATCCGAGCAAGATCGAGTTTAAAAAAGAAACTCCGGGATGTGACGCAGGTGATCAAAATGCCTTATACGCTGTAAAGCAGGTTCTGTCTCAGGTTGACAATACTGTTACTCCGCCCCAGATCACGCTTACGGTAACTTATGCGATTAAAAATCCGGTGCAGTTTCATGATACGGATTTTGAAAGTATTAGCATAAAGGACACTCTCGCTACACAGGATTTTGTAATTACGGCTCATCAAGAGAATTGGTCAGAGATATTAGGCGCAGGCTGGAACCAGGTGGTAGTGCCGCATATTCCCTAATCTATGAGGAGCATAAAGAAGGCTACGCGATGAAAGATAAAGGTTTTACGTTAATTGAGCTTATGATTTCAGTAGTAATACTGACATTTATGATTGCCGGTATGACTATAGCATTTCAGCAGCAGCAGAGGCAGTTGAATTTCACAAAAGAAGCAGC
>DEIM01000243.1:0-1641 GCA_002352485.1 Candidatus Dadabacteria bacterium UBA2774 | reverse complement strand
GGCACAAACTGTACGACAGATACGGATCAAACCGGTGTGGACTCTCCGCCTGACTGTTTTACCGTTTTTACATGGGATATTACGAGGGGGCAAAACGGAAATAATCTGCCCTCTGTTCCTGCCGTAATACAGGTGAGCCAACAAAGCCCGTCATTACAGCTTGTACTTCCACCACAGTGGTTTGAAGGCGGTATTCTGATAGGAGAGCAGGATGAGCCGGGTGACCCTGAGATACTGCTTGGATTAAGATCAAGAGTAAATCTCTGTAATCCCGATAGTACTGTTAGCTGTGGTGTCTCTCCTGAAGAATGTACTGAATGCGCGGTAATAGTAAGAGCAAACGTTAATGAAAGCACTCAAACTGCAACAATTGATTCATTGAGCGATTTAAAAGAGGAGAATTTCCCGATAAGCAGCTACGGGAGTTTATCTGAATTTATTAGCGGCACGGCTGTTGGAAATATTACATACGGCGTTATACCTACGTTTGCTGCACAGCCCTCAGAGATGACTATAGTGAATACTAAGACGTTTATGGTAAATTCGGCTACCAGGGAACTCGAATTGTCCATAAACGGTGACCCATCTGTAGCGGTAGCGGGCGGTGTGAGTGCTCCGGGTGTCGTTGATCTGCAGCTCGTTTTTAATCTCCAGGACCAGAACGGGGAAATTACCAAGGTGGGTGTCCCTCTATCGGCTGCTGATAATAAATATCCGGACTTCAGCGACAGCAGCTTACTCGGGAGAGAGCAGGACATTAGGTCTGTAGAGATTCATGTAGTAGTGAGATCGAAACTAAAGCCGCAAAAAATCAAAAGCGGTAAACATACCCAAACTTTACCTGCTATAGGAGACGTTAGTGTGAGGACTACAGAAGATGATTCGATAGAGCCTGAAGAGGGTTATATATACAGAACTCTATCAACCACTATTTACATGAGGAATCATTCAAGAGAGGAGTTCGGTTAATTATATGGAGATCATGTCATGAGTAATTTCCGAAAGGCAGGCGAGATGACTAAAAATAAGGGCTTATATAAAAATGAGAGCGGTGTGGCTATTATGTTGGCCCTCATCATGCTTCTTGTCATGTCCGTACTGGCAATAACTGTTTCTTTCAGCTCAAATATCGACTTTCAGGCTATGAGCAATTTTAAACGGGGTCAGGAAGCTTTTCTTGCAGCAGAAAGGTGTATTGAGGAGGGTAGGAACCGCTTTGAAGTTGTAGGTATAGAAGTTTTATTTTTTCTTTTGCAAAACAAGGAGACTGTGGGGCTTTCTCAAGGGGGAGCCGGCGATCTTTTGCTTTTGGATGAGGATATAGATAACGGAGCGACTTGTAGGTCCGGTTACAGGGACTTAGACAGCGCTGACGGGCCGGCTGCGTTAATCGAAATTCCGCCTATTACAAAAACAATTCAGAGGCCTTTAAAAAATACAAGCATGTCCTCAAGCGCTTCCGGGGGTGCTGGTCTCGTGCCAGTGACATTTGTAGTAACGGGTAAAGACGCTAGGGATAAAGACAAGAACGATACAAATAGCAGAATTAATACCGGGACGGAAATTGCTGTGGGGTTTGAAACATTTATTCCGGGTAACGCGAATCAGATGTATTCACAATAGTAAGGAGTGAAAATTGAT
>DEIM01000085.1 GCA_002352485.1 Candidatus Dadabacteria bacterium UBA2774 | reverse complement strand
CGCGGCAATCTTCAACAATCAAACTTTGTCATTCTAGAATTCGCGTCCATTCGTGTTAATTCGTGGTTAATTAAATCCTGCCCCCTACTCCGCCAGCGGGAAAATAAACGGTAGTATATCAGCCTGAATAGAGACGACCTTCCACTCACCGCCTTCTTTACGGAACACCTGGGACGCGCGGATGTCCACGGGCTGCTGCTTACCACCAACGTGATGGTGCCCCTTTACATTGTTATAGACGACCGCCAGGTCTGCGCTTTCTATATAGTGAAAGTCAGAGGCCTCCACGTGTCCGCCGAACTTCATCGCCGCGTGCTCCTCCAGGAGATTCTCTACCGCGCCCCACCCTTTCAAGTAAGTACCGTCCGGACCGACATACGCCGCGCTCTCGGTATGTGACCATATGTGCATAATGGGCTCGGCGTCCCCCGCGAACATAGCGTTGAGCGCACTGAAATATTCTTCTACCGCATCCTTTATATCCATAATTCCCTCCGCACTACAGTATTTAGACTATTTCTCTTACTTTTGTAAAAACGGCAGCACGTCCGTATGGTGAGAGATCATCTTCCACTGGCCGTCTTCTTTCCTGAATATATTTGTAGCCCGTATCTTCACAGTATCGCGCTCACCGTTTGTAAAATTCTCCCCGACCTCGTAATTTTGCACGACCGCTATGGTCTCCCCTATATTGTAATTTAAGTCCACAGGCCTTATCACGCCGCCCAGCTTTAGCGACGCCTGCTCTTCCCATGACTTAAGAGTCTCGTCCCAACCTATGAGATAAGTACCGTCAGGAGGCAGATAGGTCACGTCAGGGGAGTGCGACCACACCTCTTTCATCGGCTCAACGTCTCCTTTGAATAGCGCGTTAAGAGCCATGTAGAACTGGCCGAGCGACTTATTTAACGCCTCCTTCACCGGGTCCGCTTCCTCTTCATCCTCCCCTTCCGTACTCTCCTGCTCCAGCTCCTGGGTCTTCTCCTCAGTCTTCTGGGCTTTTTGCTCTGTCTCTTGGGCGGTGGTGGTAAGCGCCCCCACCGGAGAGAGTATCAGCAGCATAGTTACCAGCCCTAATATCGTGAAATATTTCATATCTTGCTCCTTTACTCATTTTACTATGCACATTATACACAAAAAAGCCCCTTCCTCCGTAATGAGGGAAGAGGCTCTGTTATATTCTATATTAGGTATATACTACCTTGCCATTATCAACTTACTCTTTCACTGCCACCTCACTTAAAGAGCACTATCGACTCGGGGACTTTATTGCTTACGGGCTTTACGCTCATGAGATACAGGTATATAGCCTCTAGCTCCGAGTCATCAAGCTCGGCAAGCTCCTGCCATGGCATCGGGTACTTGAGCCTCTTGCCCACTCCCTGGTGCTGGCCCGAGCGAACGGTGGCAATAAACATCTCTTCCGTCCAAGTGCCGATCCCGGTCTGCTCGTCGGGCGTCAGGTTGGCGGTGAACACAATCCTGTTGTCTGTTGCCCACACTGTAGAGTCAAGGTTATCCAAAAACTCCATATACTCAGGCGAAGTCATAATCATATCGGGTAGTTCCGGGATCTCCTCACCCGCCGGATGTCCCGAAAGCAGCCTGTCAGGGTCTGGAATGGCCTTACCCTCGGGGCCCATTATCTCAGGTGTGTGGCAGTAATTGCATTTCCACTCCTCCACGAGCACCTGCCCCGCTGCCAACTGATCTCCGGCAGGCTCTGAAGCCGGCTCCGAGCCCTGTTTGTTACAACCATATGAGAATGCCACAAGCATAATCATTACTGCCGCTATATATAAGGTGTAGGTTCTCTTCATCTCGCCTCCTCACTCGTTTGTCTATATAAATATTATGACATATCCGGGGGCTTTATCCATACAATCCTCACTCTCATTTTACCGCTCATTATTTGCTTTTTTCCATCGGCCAAGCGGCGTTATCCACCAGCACTCTCTATCGTCTCATGCCCCCTTCTCTTCCCCAATTTCAATGGCTTGAATGTGCCTGATGTCAGGCTCCGTCAGCCCGTAGTACATAGCCAGCCTGTCAACTGTCTCCGAGCTGTACTTAATAGAGTAAAGGTCCTCAACCTCGATGCTGTAGCGAAAAGCCAGCTTACACTCTTTTGAGCGCTCCACTTTCCTGGGCAAATTGGGTACGTTCGCCGCAAGCGGCTCGCCCCTTCTCTGCCTCTTCTCAATCTTATCCATAAGCCTCATGAGCGAGAAATAATTAGTACCCCCGTGCACAGTCCTGATGCTCCACAGCGTCCCATACTTCCCGCTCTCGGTAAATGAGAGCGCAAACACGCACTCGCTCGATTTCTTTACTACCCGATCAGAGGCTTGCGGCGTGCTCACCTCACCCGGGGTCTCATCATTTCCATCCACTCTACCGTACCCGGCCCTGGGCTCATGAAAGGCTCTACCGCTGTCCCCCAATTTATCCCCCGGCATCGCTGTACTGAACTCGCCTCTGTCCTCTGATTCATTCCCCGGCATCGCTGTACGGTTGATTTTATCCTGCTCTCTCTCACAAACTACGTTCGCTTGCTGCCCCCAGCCTCCGTCCCCAGAAGCCTCCACGCTACGGCCCCTGCCCATTTCCATGCTCGAAAGCTCGTACGTGTTCTTTGCGCAGCAAAGGTCGTGCGTACCCTCTGAATATATAAGCTCCCCTCCGCACATCGGACAGCTGAGAGACTCGAAGTCATAAGTCATAATCCCCTCCTTCAATAAGTGCTTACCCTAAAACTACAGGCCCGCTTTCGACTCGACTCCTACATCAATTGTTACAGCGCCTATGTGTATTGCATGAAGGCTAATACTTCACACCTCCAAGGTACCGCGTGCTTCAATGTACAGCGTGCCATCGGGATAATTGGGCGCAGCTCCGCTCTGGCGTACCATTTGGAGATACCTAAAAGAGCTCCCAAACCCGGGCGCGCTCCTCTCCTCGCAATAGCTACGGCCACCGGGTTTAAATATTCCCGGTCCCGCAGTCTCCGGGCGGAAAATGCAAAACTCTCCCGGCGAGGATAGAAAACACCCCTTCATTCACTCTACAGAAACAAGTTTTTTGTGGTCAGGCACAAGCGGATGCAAACGACAGGGCTTGCCTCGGCCCTGATTTTATTCCTTCTCCGGCATCGCAGAAATCCCCCGCTCACCCTGAGCGTGCAGTCGAAGGGTCGCCTCTGGCCCCGTGCGTGCTAGTGCCCTTTAGCCCTCTCGGACTTGTTGTCCCACGGCAGATTGACTTCTTTGGGCGGCTTGCTCGATGTTCCAGCCGCTAGCCTCTCAAAGTTCACCTTGGGGACGTTGTACTTCCGACCTTCTCCGGTCTTAGGAAAGTGGAGGATCAGGTCTCGGTCATATTTTTTATTCCGGGCATGATAGATTTCGTACCTGTCATCTTCAAAGAGAAGACCTATGATACGGAATGTAATACCCAGACGTTCGTGATAATAGTTTGCTCTCATGTCTTTACCCTACCTTTGCTTCATATCCTGAATTTAATATCTTTGCTTTAGCTTGAAAACCTGCCAGCCAAGCCGTCCGTTTCTAATTTATTTCCAGGCATCGCACTAAAACGCTCGCCTCTGCCCCCTACTCGGACAATTCGGATACAACAACTGCTAATTTAGTATTATACCTGAATTTTTCACCATTAACCTGTTATTTTCAAAAATAGCAGCAACTACCCGTTACGGCTGCATATTATACACTCCTCCAAGCTTAACTGCCCGCATCAGGTGAAGTACTAATACGCTGTCTTTGTCAAAATCAGAACGCTCCGGCCCGTTTTTGAATTTATCCC
>DEIM01000152.1:6531-6971 GCA_002352485.1 Candidatus Dadabacteria bacterium UBA2774 | reverse complement strand
GGAGGGGATCCTCAAAGTATTAATCTGGATCTTATCGTAGACGGTGCGGGAAAAGTATGGGTCCAGGACGTCAAGCTCAGTAATCGTCCGCTAAGGACAGACTACCTTTTCTGGGGTCATGTAGTTGTTTGGATCGTCCTCATAATATATATTTATCACTTGATAAGAAAACAGGGGCGGCTCACTCGTGAGCTAAGGTCTCTTCAGGGCCGGACTTAGTTTATTAGCAAGGGTATCTCGGATAATATAATGTTTAAAGGCAAATTAAAATTCATAGTAGCTATAGCGGTAATCGCCCTTACGGTCAGCTATCTCGTTTACGCGGGCGTAAAGGACACGATGGTCTATTATCTCACTGTGGAAGAGCTAAAGGACCAGGTGCCTGACGTATATGATGACCGTGTCAGGGTCTCCGGAATTGTAGTTCCGGGAACAATCAC
>DEIM01000152.1:2190-6414 GCA_002352485.1 Candidatus Dadabacteria bacterium UBA2774 | reverse complement strand
GCTCTACCAGGAGGCTGCCAAGGACGGCGGTCAGTATAAAGAGGGTAAGCCCTACTGATGGTAGAGATTGGCTCTATCTCCATACTACTTTCATTCATAGTATCTGTTTACGTGCTTGCAGCGTCTCTGTACGGCGCTAAAGCCAGAAGGCGGGATTTCGTTAAAAGCGCCGAGAACGGGGCAATAGCTGTTTTCGTACTACTCCTGATCGCAACGGGCGCGCTCCTTTACTTACTCATAAACCTTGACTTCAGCTTAAAGTACGTTGCGCTTAACACCAGCACCGATCTAGCTATGATTTACAGGATTACTTCTCTTTGGGCAGGGCAGGCGGGGTCTTTGCTCCTCTGGTGTCTGGTACTGGCACTCTACACTGCCTTGGTCGTGATTCAGGGTAGAAATAAGAACAGGGAGCTCATGCCCTATGTCACAGCCACACTTTCAGTAGTGCTGATCTTCTTCATATTCATCATAGGTTTTGTGGAAAGCCCCTTTGAAAAACTGCCCTTTACCCCCAGCGAAGGGAACGGTCTTAACCCGATACTCCAAAACGCTTACATGGCCATTCACCCGCTCACCCTTTATCTGGGCTACGTGGGTGTCACGGTGCCGTTTGCTTTTGGTATGGGTGCGCTCCTTTCGGGTAGGCTCGGGGATGAATGGATAAGGCTCTCGCGTAAATGGGCTCTTGTCGCTTGGACGTTCCTCGCGGTAGGGCTTTTACTCGGCGCCCGCTGGGCTTACCTTGAGCTGGGTTGGGGCGGCTACTGGGCTTGGGACCCGGTGGAGAACGCGGCCTTTATGCCATGGCTTGTAGCCACAGCTTTTATTCACTCCGTGATGATCCAGGAAAAGAAAGGTATGCTCAAGAAATGGAACATGATACTTATCATCCTCACTTTCTTCCTTTCCATATTCGGCACTTTTATTACCAGAAGCGGAATAATATCCTCAGTCCACTCGTTCGCTCAGTCGGACATCGGCCCGCTATTTCTCGGGTTCATAGCGTTTATTCTTCTCTTTTCGTTTGGAATGTATCTCTACCGCTCAAAAGAGCTTGAGAGTGAAAACCAGTTCGACTCGATTCTCTCAAGAGAGAGCGCTTTCATATTCAACAACCTCCTTTTCCTGGGAGCCGCGTTTACGGTGTTCCTGGGCACAATATTCCCCATACTATCAGAAGCAGTAGTAGGGCATAAGATACTAGTAGGCTCGCCTTATTTTAACGCCGTGAATGTTCCGATCGCGCTTGTGCTGATATTCCTCATGGGCGTTGGCCCGGTGATATCTTGGCGAAAAGCATCGCGCGAAAACATTATCAAGAACTTCATGTACCCTGTCATACTCTCGGTGCTTACTGCGGTTGTTTTAGTCGTCTTGGGTATACGCGACGTTACAGCTGTCTTGTCTTACGCACTATGTATGTTCGTTACGGTAACGGTATTCACAGAGTTCATTAAAGGAGTTAGAGTGAGGAGCAAAAGGGGCGAGAACCCTCTACTTGCTTTCACCAGGCTTGTGTCGAGGAATAAGAGACGCTACGGCGGCTATATTGTCCACCTGGGAGTCGTGCTCATAGTGGTAGGTGTCACTTCTTCCTCCGTATTCGTAACCGAGAAGCTCGTAACCCTGAGTGAAGGAGAGTCCGGGACTATTAGAGACTACACACTTACGTTTAACGGTATGGAGCAGTATACAACAGACGCAAAGAACGCCACCAAAGCCGAGCTTTCTGTATTTAAAGGACAGAAGGACCTGGGTGTGATGGTTCCCGAAAAGAACCTCTATAAATACGAAGGTAACCGAGAGATCAATCAGGAAACCGAGGTTGCTCTGCGCTCTACGTTTACGGATGATTTGTATATAATACTAAGTAACGTCGGTCCGGACGGTACGGCGTCGTTCAGGGTCATTATAAACCCGATGGTAAGCTGGATTTGGGCGGGCGGCGTAGTGCTTCTCCTGGGAGCGATCGTCACTATGTGGCCTTCTGGCAGAAAAAAGAGAGAGGAAGTATTCATAAGATATTCACTGGGTGAGAAGGACATTACTGCAAAGGCATAATCCCCCTTTACATCTTAAAAGGCAAATAATTTGGAAATACTAATAGTATTTTTTATATCAGGTCTTACCGCTCTATTTATAGCGCTTCCTTTTTTCCTCGGGAACAAGAGCGGCGGCCTGGCCGATGTGGAGACCGGCGGCACAGTCGATCCCATTTTGGAGCACCTGAAAGCGCTTCAGGGTCGTAAGGAATCTCTATACACAGCCATAAGAGACATTGACCTTGACTACGGTCTCGGAAAGCTCACTGAAGAGGACTACGAGGAGCTCAGGCAAAAGTACAGGATAGAGGCCGCCTCTGTGCTCAGGGAGATAGAGGGTATTACGAAAGACTCGGGTACGGGTTCTATAGACGCCGACATTGAGGAGCAGATTAAAAAGAGTCGGAGTGTGAGCTCCCAAAACCCGGAAGAGGATGATATTGAAAACGAGATACTACAGGCAAGAAAATCTGCTCAATCAGAGTTTTCGGTTCCAAAGAATTTAAGCTGCACAGACTGCGGAAATACTTATACGGATGAAGAGCTCTTCTGCTCCAAATGCGGAGCGAAATTAAACGGATAAAAATGCATATGGATAATCGAATATTTAATACCCTAATATTATTAGCGCTGTTGATAGCATCCCTCGCTCAGGTCTCGATATCACACGCTCAAGTTGAAGCCCCTCAAGCAAGTGGTAAGGAGCTCTTTATTCAGTACCGCTGTGTCAGGTGCCATACCATAGGAAGGGGCGTATTCGTCGGTCCCGATCTTAAGGGAGTAGGAGACAGATACACAAAAGCCGAGATACTAAGATGGATCGAGAACCCGCAGCTCATTTACAGTGCAAGTGCCAAGATGCCTGTAAATCCGGGATTCCCTCCAATGCCGCCTATGCAGGTTCCCCCTCAGGCTGTGGAGCCCATAGCAGATTATATTCTCACGGCAAAGCCGGATAGCGACTCTCAGAGCGGAGGCACAATTACAGGCAAGGTTATAAACGGCGGAGACGGAGAGGTAATGCCGGGAGTAGCCATCACCATAACACCGTTTATGGGAGATATAGCAGGCACTCCTCAAACTATAACCTCGGGCGCCGAAGGAGCTTTTTCATTTACAGAGCTTCCCTGGGACAGGAGCCACGCGATATCTATTAACTATAAAGGCGCCGAGTATTCAACTGACAAAATAGTGTTTAACCCGGGAGAAGATAACAAGGCCCTTAATCTCCCTGTATATGAGCCCTCGCTTAGTGATGAGAACATCAGTATTGAAGAGTCGCATCTCATAGTGCAAGTGCTGGACGGGAATATTACAGTCGCAGACCTTAACGTATTCAATAACGCTGGTGATACCATCTATATCGGCGGAAAAGAGCTTTCTGACGGACGGAAAGAATCTGTCAAGTACAGCCTGCCGGAAGGGGCCTTTAATATTGGCTTCATTCACGGCCTGGATACCGAGAGCGTAGTTACAACAGATATCGGATTCTCGGATACTACCAGCATCCTCCCCGGCCCCAGAAGAGCGGTATTTTCCTACAACGTGCCTCTTAAGTCGGGAAGCACTGTAATAGATAAATCTATCCTCTATCCGACCTCGACTTTTTTACTGTTGATTTTAGAAACTGAAAACGACTTTACGGTTAAGGGGCTCACAGAGGAAGAGCCGGTTGTAATAAATAACGAAAAGTTCCTCAAATGGACAGGCTCAGATCTTTCAGCCGGAAGTGAAGTGGTGATAGAGATTAAATCCTCTCTAACCTCTCAAGGTGATTATGTGAAATGGGCCGCTTTAGGACTCTTAGCGCTTATTGTCATTGCGGGGGTTATTTACTCCATGTTAAGAAATAAAGGGGAAGCTTCGGATGAAGTGTCAGAAGAACCTCAGGATGCGGACTTATTGGAGAAGCGCAGCGCCTTAATTGTGGAGATCGCAGCTCTTGATGACAGAAACGAGTCCGGCGATATAGAGCAGGCTGAGTATAAAGAGCTTAGGGAAAGGAAGAAGAATGAGCTTGTGGAAATTACACGGAGACTGCGTGCTACTCACAAGTCTCCGTAGAAAAACTGTAGAATGGAAAGAACCGAGACGCTTGCGGTCTCGGTTCTTAGTACTCTGGGACCCAGACCCAGAGAGATGAAACCCAATTCTTTTGCAAGGAGGACTTCATTGTCCG
>DEIM01000152.1:1448-2136 GCA_002352485.1 Candidatus Dadabacteria bacterium UBA2774 | reverse complement strand
TCACCATCTACATGAAGTATTATTCTTAAGCTGTCATTATCACTAGATAATAGGGCGCTTTTAAGGTCTAAAGTATTTTCAATGACAGTAGGTTTGGTCCTGCCGCACTGCTTTGAAGCCTCAATGGCTATCTTCTCCCACCTCTTATGCCTGTCCCTTGAATGGAACTGTACTCTCTCTGTAATAACGGGGATTATGGAGCTTACCCCAAGCTCAGTTGCCTTCTCGACTATATAGTCCATCTTGTCACCCTTAGCCAGGCCCTGAAGGAGCGTAATGTTTAGCGGGGATTCCCTTACTACCTTCTCACGCTTGTAAATCTCGATCTCGATACTCGTCTTCCCGATAGAGAATATCTTTCCGTAATATTCATTTGAGTTAGAGTCAAAGAGCGTAATATCATCCCCCGTTTTTAGTCTGAGCACTTTAACTATGTGTTTTTGGTCCGGGCCAAAAATAACGGCTTTATTATCTTTGACGCTGTCCTTATCAATAGGGAATCTGGGCATATTGCACCTAGGGTGTATATTGAAATTTTACATCAGGTATTTGGTGTATATCACTCGTGTTTATAAATATTAAGCCGATTATATTTTAAAAGTTATTTTGAGTAGTAATCCGTAATGGCCCGAGACAACGCTTCAACCGTATATTTATCGGGCATAATCTCAGTATCATACCCAAGCTC
>DEIM01000152.1:0-1378 GCA_002352485.1 Candidatus Dadabacteria bacterium UBA2774 | reverse complement strand
ATACCTCCGTCCTTAATAAGCTTTTTAATCCTCTTGGTATCTCGGTCCGGGGGCTGTACGGTTTCATAAGATGGGGCTACCTCCACAAGGGCCCCCATCCGTCTAAGCGTATCGGGCAGTATTGTGCGAGCAGCTTTAGCTCTGGGAATAAGAAACTTGCTGCCCTCTACCTTCATAGCAGAAAATATCTCGATCAGCCCTTCGGCTCTGAAATCTCCGGGTACTTCGTCTACCCCGATACCGGCAAGCTCGAGCGATTCGGCGGTCTTTTCCCCTATTGCAGCTATCTTTATCCCGTATAGCTCTCTTAAATCCTTCCCCTTTACTCTCAGTCTTTCAAGAAACGCCGATACCCCGTTTACGCTCGTGAACACTATCCAGTCATAATCTCTCAAGTTCTTTATAGAGCGGTCAAGTGCTCTGAAGCTTGCAGGGGCTTTGATCTCTATAGTTGGGTATTCGATAGCCCGGGCGCCTTCTGATTCCAGGAGACGCACAAAGTGCTCAGCCTGCTCTTTAGGTCTCGTGACCAGGACGCTCTTAGAAAAGAGGGGTTTAGTTTCATACCAGTCCGCAATTTCTCTTAGCGTGACTACACCCCCGACCACTACTATTGCAGGAGCGCCCACGTCTTTTCTTTGTTTTACCTTTCCTGCAATATCCCCTACGGTGCCAGTGACCGTAACCTGAGAGGGGTAGGTGCCCCAGGTGATAATAGCCGCAGGTGTGTTTTTGTCTTTCCCGGCTTTAATGAGCCTTTTCATATTCCTCGACAGGTTCCTTACCCCCATAAGGAATACTACCGTACCTATCTCTGAAAGCGCCTTCCAGGGTACAGAGGTCTCTTCTTTTCCCGGGTTTTCGTGGCCAGTAACGACGGCAAATGAAGACGTGTGGTCTCTATGTGTAAGAGGAATGCCTGCGTATGCGGGCACTGAAGACGCAGAGGTGACTCCGGGCACTATCTCGAATACGATATTCTCTTTATGTAGGGCCTCGGCCTCTTCGCCCCCCCGTCCGAAAACAAACGGGTCTCCGCCCTTTAGTCTTGCTACGGTATTTCCCTCCGAGGACTTTTTAACCAAAAGGGAGTTTATCTCTTTTTGGGTGGCTTCTTTTTGCCCCGCTCTTTTTCCGACATAAAGTATCTCGGCTCTGTTTTTAGCGTACTTAAGGAGTGCGGGGTTTACGAGGTAATCATAGACTATCACGTCGGCGCGCTCTAAAATCTCTTTTCCTTTCAGCGTTAAAAGTCCGGGGTCTCCGGGCCCGGCCCCAATTAGATAAACAACACCGCTCTTTTTCATGGCCATTATAGAAAGAAAACCAAAGCGTATGTATAAAGTCAAGAAACGAGGAGGCAGGTGAGTTAGATTAT
>DEIM01000187.1 GCA_002352485.1 Candidatus Dadabacteria bacterium UBA2774 | reverse complement strand
GAAGCTCTCGTTGCCGAAAAACCTCAGCCTGAAGAAGCTGGAGGCGGTATGGGCGGCATGGGTGGTGGAATGCCTCCTGGAATGGGCGGCATGGGCGGCATGATGTAAGCTGTTTCATAAAAAAGAATAAAAGATAGTTAAAACTATAAAGCGGGCTAACCTCTATCAGGTTAGCCCGCTTTTTTGTATCTTGGGAGAATTGTAGTCATTGCGAGCGTAGCGAAGCAATCTCCATCAAAAGTTCTCATAGTTGTCATTCCTGCGGAAGCAAGAATCAATTCTAGGTCCGGAATTTGTATCCAATTGATTTATATGCGAGCTTCGCTGCCAATACGTCAGGTCCCAGGATGCCTGCTATCGGAGCTAGCTCAACAATGTCCATTCCAATTACATTTTTGCCAAGAAAAGTTTTTCTTAGCAGTCCCAGGACTTCATACCATGAGAAACCCCCGGGCTCGGGAGTGCCGGTCGAGGGTATTACCGAGGGGTCAAAGGAGTCTACGTCAACGCTTATATATACATTGGGCAAAAGATTAGAGACTGCCTCGTCAATCCAATCGTTTTTTCCCGATTCTAGTATTTCCCTTGCGTGAATTACTCTCACATCACTCCGCCCTCTTATAAAATCGGCCTCTTCTTTTGAATAACTCCTGATGCCGCACTCAACCAAAGGGCAGCCTTCTTCAAGCGCTCTTCGCATTACGCACGCATGGTTATATTTTGTGCCCTCATACGAGTCCCGTAAATCACAATGAGCGTCAATATTTAGTACTGAAAATTTCCCCCTCTTTTCCCTGTGCGCTCTTACGGCTCCAAGAGTGATTGAATGCTCTCCACCGAGTGTGATAACAAATTTATCATTATCGATAAGCTTAGTGCATACTGCCTGCACCTCATTTACCATCCCTTCGGGGTCTACGTCGCACTCAAGCTCGGGCAGCGTGTGAATCCCAACCTCGTAAGGTTCGCACTTAAGCTCATCATCATAAAGCTCTACCGAACGTGAGGCGTATATTATGGAATGGGGTCCTTTTGAAGTACCCCTTCCGAATGACACCGTCCTCTCGTACGGCACGGGAAGGATTACGACTTTTGAATTCTCAAGACCTGAGTCCTTCTCGTCGAGACCTAGAAAATTGTGCGGGAGAAAATTACCTTCTATCATGACCCCCGAAATGTAACAGCTTAGGTGAGCCCGTGTCAATTGAAAATCGCTCACTTAGAATTATTTAAATGCATGATATAATTTCACGACCTTTTTAATAATTTAAAACGGACTCAATAGAAGTTAAAATAAGTGCTCTAAGATCATGAACGACAAACCTCACTACATTAACCACCGTCAGAGACTCCGCGAAAGGTTCGGGAAAGCAGGGGCGGACGGGATGCACGATTACGAGCTATTAGAGCTGCTTCTTACCTACTCTATTCCCAGAAGAGACGTAAAACCCGTTGCAAAGAAACTTATTGAAAAGTTCGGGGGTCTATCGGGTGTTCTCGATGCCGGGCAAAAAGAGCTTGAAGCGGTAAAGGGCCTTGGCGCTATGTCGGCTAGTCTTATCAGGCTCGTAAAGGAGCTTTATTGCACTTACCTGTCAGAGGATATTCTGAGGGGTGATGTGCTTTCTTCCCCCGAATCCGTTCTCAATTTCGTCAGGGTGAAACTGGCCGGCCTTACAAACGAAGCTTTCATGGTCATATACATGAACGTGAAAAACGAAGTTATCGAGCACTCGGTGCTTTACGAAGGCACTGTGGATAATGTGGCCGTATACCCGAGGCGCGTAATTGAGTCTGCGCTTTCACATCATGCCTCAGGAATAATTCTAGTCCATAACCACCCCAGCGGAAATACCATGCCCTCCGGCGAAGACAGGGTGCTCACGCAGGAAATCGCAGAGGCTGCGAATACTCTTGATATAAGGGTGCTAGACCATCTCATAGTCGGAAAGGAAGGATATTTCAGCTTTATGGAAAACGGCCTTCTTCCCATAGATTAGAGTAGTGTTATGCTTATTTAGCATACTACGGTCATACACGATTTTTATATAGACAGGGTTTCCATAGGGGGTTTTGGTTGGAAAACTCAATTAAAGAAAAAGAGTTTTTAAATACTAACAGTCTTCACAAAAAAGCACTCTATCTTTCCGTATTTACGGTCTCTTATAATTTCGTAGAAGGAGTCATATCAGTTCTGCTGGGATCGCTTTCAGGAAGCGTAGCTTTGGTGGGGTTCGGGCTCGATAGCTTCATCGAGTCTCTTTCGGGAGGTGTAATGATCTGGCGTTTTACAAGGGGTAGTAAGCTACCGCCCGAAGAGGAAGCAAGAATCGAATCAAAGGCAGCCAAGCTCGTAGCTTACACTTTTTTTATACTAAGCGCTTATATTCTATTCGTATCTTTAAAAAAGCTCTACTTACGCGAGCACCCGGAGCCTAGCGTTTTTGGTCTTATCATTGCAGTCGTTTCACTCATCGTTATGCCTTTACTTTTTTACCTTAAATATAGGATAGGGAAAACAATTGGCAGCAGGAGTCTTGTTGCCGATTCGAAGCAGACTCTAGCCTGTATGTATCTGTCCCTTGCCCTATTGGCAGGACTAGGTTTTAACTACCTGTATGGTCTCTGGTGGGCTGACCCGGCTGCAGGGCTGGTTATAGTGGTATTGCTCATAAGGGAGGGTTACGAGACACTTAAGGAAGAGAGGCTTTGCGGCTGCTAGCTAATTTCAATAAAATAAATTCTTGAGTGTATTTAGAAAAGCCAAGTAAATTTTTTTGAATGTATTTAGAAAAGCATGGTATATTATCCCGAAATTAGAATCAATCAGTATTCTCTCAGAACGAATAATTAAATATTAAGCGAGCATACTCATGACAGATAGAAACGAAGAATCCGTAAAAAAAGATACCTCCGGCTCCGTCAGCATTATACGCTTCATCATCACCTACGTGGTTTTGATGGGAGTGTTCTTTCTCCTGCTCGGCCTAGCGCCGGTCAGAAACATAATAGACGTAAACGGCGCGTATTCAAATGTGATCGTTATAATAACAGCGGAGATACTTGGGTGGTTCGGTATCACATCGACCTATTACGGCTCACTTATAAACCTTCCGTCCATATCGCTCGACGTAGAGTTTGGATGTAACGGGCTTGAGGCCGTGATGATATACTGCGTAGCAGTGCTAACGTTTCCCGCAAGCTGGAAGAACAGGTTACTCGGAATCGTTCTTGGATTTTTAGTCATACAGGTACTTAATCTCATAAGAATAGTCGCGCTTGCGTATGCAGGCGTTTATCATAAGGATCTCTTTGAGCTCGTTCACCTTTACGTAGCGCAGGGGGTTATGATTGCAGTTGCGCTCGGAACGTTCGTTTTATATCTGAGCTACATTAGCCATGGAGACACAAAGCCAAAAGAAGCTTCTGCCTAAAGGCGCTATTTTAAAGGCCGGGCTCATATTCGTAATATCCTTCTGCGTATTCCTCGGGGGATGGCTTGTAGTTAAAGGCTACTACGGAACTGTCATTACAACCGTTTCATCCTACGCAGCCGCTGCTGTAAAGAACGCGCAGGTTGTAGATATCACCCGTGACAAGGACGTTGTTAAAGTAGGATTTATTCCCAAGACATACGGCGTAGCCCAGGTCTATAAAACCTCAATAGACGTCCCGGTATCGAATTACGCGTTCAATGTCCCTCTCACTCTGGCAATCATGGCAGCATTCTTCCCGTTTCTTCGCTCAAGGCGTCTATACATAGAAGCACTTGTAATTCTGGTCTTCGTGCATTTCCTCTTCATATTCACCCTTGAAGGTGAAAGGCTTACCGGGGTCTTCGTATCTCAGGGGTATGAAAAAGAGAGCACGATCAGTAATATATTTTGGCAATTCTCCTGGGGTTTCCTAGATAATATGGTCGTGCGTTTCGAGCCTTTCTTAATCGGAGCGTACCTATTCTTCTTCAGAAACAGAGTCCCTTCGGCAAAGCCCGGTAGAGAAAGAGATAAAAAGGGCAGAGAAACGAAAAGGCCTGGAAAACCTAAGGGTAAAAAATCAAGAAAGAAATAACGTTAGTCTTTTAACTTTTACTCCGTCCCAGGATTAAACCGCTGAAAAGACTTCCCAGAAGATACGTAACATATATAAGCACGATGCCCAAAAGGAAGGACAACGCTACTCCGGCTATGTCCCCCGCAGTATACGACGCTCCGCTGAAAAATAAATCCCGAGCTAGCTTAAATGTATCGTCGCTCCTCCATGTTGAGACATCAAAACCTGGCGAGACTAAGCTCACAAGTCCGGTAACAATAATTGATCCCATTTCGTAATAATCTCCGCTAAACGATATAAACGGCGCAAACGCGATAGGCAGACCGAACCCAAGCTTAAGGCAGGCCCATAGGGGCTTTGAGCGGGCGGCGGATTTCACCAGAGGCACGCCTACGAATATAGTCAGCAGGAATGGAAAGAAATCGGTAAGGAGATAAGTAAGGTCACTGCCCTTGGTATCAAATCCCGTAAGCTGCCCTGCATAGTCAGACCCTACAGTAACGAACGGGAATATCTCTTTAAGAAACGCTGCCCCGTACATAGGGCTTATCGCAAGCTCGCTCACTGTGCCCCCGCCCAGAATACACCCGAAAGCATGGCCCAGCTCGTGTAAGGGGACATATACCCACCAGGAAACCGCAAACGCAATCAGCACGAGAATTAGATAAGCCGCCGAGACTTTATCTATACATCTCTCGAGCCCCGAGAAAAAGTCCTCAAACGGCAGAGCCAGAATATGGAGTAGGCTTTTCATGACTATTAACCTTGATTGATTGTATATAAGTTAAAGAAAATTGTAAACATTCGGCCCCAAAAAGTGCTATTTTTGATCTGAAAATATGCTTCTACATTAACTTGTAAACATAAACTATAAGGGTTATTGACAAAATTCTAAAAAAGTTATACAATTTGAGCATAAGAGGATGAATTTGTGATATAACCGAAAAGGCAAACTATCCGAAAGGATAGGACGCAAAGCCGACGGCCTAAGGGCTAGATGGAGCCTAGGGCGGCAGGGTTGCCGAAGAGATGGAGGATGGGTCTCTATTATATTCCGCTCTTCATAATAATTTAAGAGGCACGTCTGCGCAGCTTTTCGGTCAAAAGCTTTTAAAGGAGCTTGGACATGAAAAGAGGATGGAGAATAAAAAATAAACTTTCGATATCTATGCTTGGCATAGTTGCGTTTCTGCTTCTCTGTATAGTTTCGCTTACAAAAGAGACGCTTGCCAATTCCTATTACTATACAAAAACAGCAGACGGCACATTTTACTACACCAATATAAAACCTAAGTCTAAAGACTATAAGAGTGTCGACAGCCCGTGGGGAGTCCTTAAAACAGCCCCAAAAGTAAATAAAATTAAGAAAAACGGTAACTATAAGTACTCCAGGGTTTACGATCGGCATATTGAGAGTACTGCCAACTGGTACGGTATAGACCCACTGCTCATAAAAGCAATAATAAAAGTAGAGTCTAATTTTAACCCCCATGCGGTCTCATCCAAGGGCGCCATGGGTATGATGCAGCTAATGCCCGGAACAGCCAAGAAAAACGGTGTTAAAGACGCGTTTGACGCACAAGAAAACATCGAGGGCGGAGTCAGGTACTTAAGTCAACTCATGCTCATGTTCAACCACAGGCTCACTCTCGCTCTGGCAGGCTATAACGCCGGAGAAAACGCTGTTATTAAGTACGGCTACAAGATCCCTCCATATCCCGAGACCATAAATTACGTAGAAAAAGTCTATATACACTACGACAACCTAAGGAATCAAAAAGTAAAAAGGAATATTGATTCCATGGTCGCCGAAAGGTTCGATAAGAAGCCGATTCAAACTGCTACAAAAACAAGCAATAGCAATAAGACAAAAAAGAAAACCAGCTCTTTTGTATACGTTGAGACGCTTGAGAGCGCAACAGTAGTTACCAACACAACCCGGAAAAAAGTTTCTCCTCAGAAGCCCAAGATTATCTCTAAGCCTACAGTAAGTGCTAAATCAAAAACAGCCAACTCTCCTGTTTATGCTGATGCTAATATCGCTAGCAACATTAGTACCGCATCTACTAAAGAAGGGGGCTATACCGTGCAGATTGCCTCATTTCCACAAGCGCGCTTCGCAAAGGAGATGGAGACTACGCTCAAGTCAAAGAGCTATCCTGCATACGTTCAAAAGACCGATATACCCGGCAAGGGCACATGGTACAGGGTAAGAGTGGGTCATTTCGGAACAAAAGAAGAAGCGCGTAAGTTCGGTGATACCATAGTAAATAAAGAGTCTACTGTAAAATCCATATATGTCGCAATGAATTAATTGTTTTTGGATCCCTAGTGGTTTTTTCTCATATATTTACTTATTCCGTATAACCCGCTACTGTTAGCTCCTTTGCTAAATATCCGGTAAAATACTGTTATCTGGACGATTTAGCTTGACTAAGTTTGCTCTTTTTTTTAAGATAGTATGGGCGTCCGGAAGACTAACCCCCACAGACTGGCACGGCTTACACAATGGAGGCATTAACATGAAACCTATTATTGTGGCGATACTGATTGTAGCGGCATTTGTGTTTTTCGCTTACAACATTTGGAATCTTATAAAGATTCTCCGCATAGGTAAGTACGAGATGAGGTTCGACAATATTCCCGAGAGAATAAAGCTCGTTCTCATTTACGTGTTCGGTCAGAAGAGACTTGTAAAGAATTACACATTTGCAGGTATTGCGCATTTTATGATCTTCTGGGGTTTCATTATTATTACCATCGGGACAATAGAGTTATTGGTTGGGGGAGTGTTCCCGGGGTTCAGGCTCATTCCGGGCTCCGCGCATCATTTTTACGAATTCATACTGGATATAGTGCAGTTCCTGGTACTTGTCGCAATTGTTATGGGCATAATAAACAGAACTACGATTTCTAAGAGAAGGGAAGTGAACGGGCTTGACGCGGTAGTTATTCTGGGGCTTATCTTCGGCCTCATGATCACAGCATTCGGATTTTCAGGCGCTCAATTGGCTATGGCTGGAGAGACTTCAGGCTGGATGCCGGTATCTAGCGCATTTGCATCTATCTTCTACTCCGGGATGAGTGGTTCGGGGCTTGCTTACTCTGGGGAATTTTTCTGGTGGTTCCATGTACTTATAGTACTCGGATTTTTGAACTACCTTCCTTACTCAAAACACAGTCATGTTTTCACCGCTATCCCTAACGTTTTCTTCCAGGACTTAAAACCCAGAGGAGCTTTAAACCCTATAGATTTTGAAGATATTCCCGATGACATAGACCACTTCGGAGCAGGAACGCTCGAGGATTTTACATGGAAAGACATATTAGATGCCTATACGTGCACGGAATGCGGCAGATGTACCGACAACTGCCCGGCGTGGCACACTGAGAAACCCCTTTCGCCAAGGGAAATAGTTGTAAAGATAAGACACTACGCTTCGACAGAGGGGAAAGAGCTTCTAAACGGCGGAACTGTAAGCGGAGACGGCATCATTCCAGGACCCGAATGGGTAACAGAAGACGAGCTTTGGGCATGCACCAGCTGTAATGCCTGCGTTGAGCAGTGCCCCCT
The DNA here is from genome assembly GCA_002352485.1 of Candidatus Dadabacteria bacterium UBA2774. Classification (GTDB taxonomy): domain Bacteria; phylum Desulfobacterota_D; class UBA1144; order Nemesobacterales; family UBA2774; genus UBA2774. The sequence goes on along the minus strand of DEIM01000187.1, from coordinate 4,476 downwards.
ATTTATTGATCAGATGGGCAAAATCATGGAGATGCGTCGTTATCTCACACTAGAGGGCAGAATTACAGGTTCTGCCATGAAAACGCTCCAAGCCCTGCAAACTCATGGTAACCCGTGGGGATTCAACGAGGGCGACCGAGCTAAATGGCTTGCAAATGTAGACGGTATCAATGTACTAGGTGAAGACGGCGTTGAGGATGCGAGTGAGTTCGATTTCGTATACTGGATGGGGTGTTACGGCGGTTATGACCCGAGGGGACAGAAGATTGCAGAGTCGGTAATTGCTCTCCTTCAAAAAGCGGGAGTAAAATTCGCGGTACTCGGTCCTAAGGAAAAATGTACCGGAGACCCCGCTAGAAGGTTGGGGGAAGAAGCTCTATATCAAATGCTAGCAATGGAAAATATCGAGAGTATGAAAGAAGTAAATGTAAAGAAGGTCATAGCTAACTGTCCGCACTGCTTTAATACCATAAAAAACGAATACCCTCAGTTTGGAGGCGATTTCGAGGTCATTAACCATACAGAACTTTTAAGTGAGCTAGTAAAGCAGGGAAGACTCACGCCAAAGGGTGAGGTAAACCAGGAAGTGGCTTACCATGACCCATGCTATCTGGGTCGTTACAACAGGGTGTTTGACGCACCCCGCGAGGTGCTTCAGGCTATACCCGGGCTAAAGCTCGTCGAGCTTGACAGGAAAAGGGAAAGGAGCTTCTGCTGCGGCGCCGGAGGCGGAAAGATCTGGATGGAAGAAGAGGCCCCGAGGGTAAACTGGAACCGCTTTGAAGAGATAGCGGATAAAAACCCCGATACTCTTGCAGTGGCGTGCTATTTTTGCGATACTATGTTTGAGGACGCTGCAAAGCATGCTGGCAGAGATGATTTCGAGATTAAAGATATCTCAATGATTCTCAGAGAATCCGTCGAAGCCGAAGACAATGAATAATAAATAAGCCGTTATTGCGAGCGGTGCGAGGCAATCTCTCTCAATAACGCACCCAAGCCTGAGACTTGCCATTTCTGAACGTCTTTATCAGGAATCCACTATCCGTCATTGCGAAGGAGCAAAGCGACTGCGGCAATCCCCTTCAATCAAGCAACCTATTGTTCTTGTAAATACCAGTATTGGGGTTAAGATAATTTTATATGGATAAATTATCTTTCAATCCATCCATCTTTTTAGACTCGGGAAACGGCTGGCTGGCTGATCCTGGTCAAAAGGACAGATATCTCTTGTTCGATTCCCCGCTGGCAACTCTCTCTTTCCAGGACGGTGTGACGACAGTTGTTAAAGAAGGCAAAACTACAAGCACAAAACGCGATCCGCTATATATACTAGAGGGCTATTTAGCGCAGGGATATGCGGCAGCAGGCTATATCGGATACGAATACTCAAAATATACCGATTCCGGGTTTATTCCTAAACATAAAAAAGACGGAGAAATCTTACCTGACATACTATTAAATATTTATAAGCTAGAAGACAAGAGAGTGGGTGATATCGCACAGCTAAAATATGACGTAAGTGACTTAAAACAAAGAACAATTAATCAGAGTACAGCTCAGGTAAGCGAGTTATTCTCAAATATGGATGAAGAAGCTTACAAGAATATGGTGAGGCGGGCAAAGCGCTATATAGAGGCGGGCGATATCTACCAGGCAAATCTATCTCAGCGTTATACAGCACAGTTTAATCAATCTCCCCTGGACTATTTCCTCAGACTCTACGAAGCTCAACCTGTGCCATTTGGTTCCTATATGGACTTTGGTGATTTCCAGATCATTAGCGGCTCTATGGAGTTATATCTCAGAAAAAGCGGTAGAAAACTCCTCACAAGGCCAATAAAAGGAACACGGAGGAGAGGACAGTCCGAAGAGCAGGATACAGTAAAACGGGCTGAGCTTGTGAGTAGCGACAAGGAGAGGGCGGAAAACCTGATGATAGTCGATCTAATGCGTAACGATCTTGGTCGAATATGTGAGCACGGTTCTGTAAAAGTAAACAATTTGTTTCAGATTGAGAGTTACTCTACTCTTCATCAAATGGTCTCAGAAATAGAAGGGAATATTAATAAAGACAACAGGTTAGCCGAGATTGTAGGGAATGTGTATCCACCAGGCTCTGTCACAGGAGCGCCAAAAAAGAGGACACTTGAGATAATAGACGAGCTAGAGCCGCACCTGAGAGGGCCTTACTGCGGGGCGCTAGGAATATTCTATCCAGACGGTGATTTCGTGCTGAGTGTCGGGATAAGGCTTGTGGTAACAAAGGCTGGCAAGGCTACATTTTGGGTAGGTGGAGGCATAGTGTGGGATTCGGACCCCCAGAAAGAGTATGAAGAGACGCTTCTTAAATCATACGCTATTAAAAAAGCATTAGGAATTGTAGAATAAGGTATTTCAGCACACAAAGAGGGCAAAAAGGTGTCAGATCAATTATATTTAAGCGGAAAGAAGGTAAATAACGAGCTCCCGCTCCGATCACTTTTTTACGGCGAGGGAGTTTTTGAGACCTTTCGTTACAATTCAGGACCCCCGGTACATTTCGATAAGCATTTAAAGAGGCTAAATGAGGGGACAGATCTTTTACAATTGAAAATGCCTGATGAGAGCTATATAAAGGATTTAATTGATCAGGCTGTAGGAGATTCGGGTATAGCGGATCTATATATTAAGCTCTGTGTATTGTCTGAAGGAAGTAATCCTTTTTATGAAAGTTCTCAAGGATCGCAAGTGCTTATACTTGCAATGGAATACCCGAAGCCAAAAGATTCCATAAAAGCGGGCGTCTGCTCGTTTACTAAAAATTCAAGCTCGCCTATACTCAAAATTAAGTCTTTCAATTACCTTGAGAATATCATTGCAAGGCGTGAAGCTCTGAGCAAGGGTTATGATGAGGTCTTATTTCTTAACGAGAAGGGAAATATCACCGAAGGTGGTGCCGGTAATATATTCTGGTATAAAACAGGGACGCTCTACACACCATCTGTCGATTGTGGGCTTCTTCCGGGGACCACAAGGGAGATATTGCTTGATATAAAAGACAAGCTCGGTATTGAGATAGAAGAGGGTGGGTTCTCTTTAGAAGGGCTTTTAAGCTCGGAATTCGCATTTTTCACGAACTCTCTTATGGGATCAGTTCCTATTACACAGATTAATAATCAAATGATTCCTTTGAATAATCCGGTTTATACGATGATTCAGAAAGAATTATTACAGGAATTAGGGTGGATATAACTCTTTTAGCTCCACATAAATATAATCATTTATGCCAACCCCCTGTAATTAAAGAAAAAATAAAAAAGTGGAAGGATTGTGGATAAAATATCACAAACATTTTATAATAAATCCCTAACCCTCTGAAATTATTGGCAAATACACCTTAACATAGTCTTAATAAATGTGGAAAAATCTATCCACAGGTGTGGATGTTTCACGTGAAACATGTGAATGGGGTTATTTCCCTACGCAGAATTTGCTGAATATTCTGCCTAGTACGTCCTCTGTTGTAACTTCCCCGGTTATCTCTCCCAGGGAATTTAGGGCAACTCTCAGATCGAGGGCCGAAAATTCGGGGGATTCTCCGATTTGAAATGTTTTCAGAAAAGTCTTTAGGCTTTCAGCAGAAGTTTCAAGAGCGCTTTTGTGTCTTAGCTCTGTAAGGATAATCTCACCCTCTTTTGAGTGGTTCTCGCGGTTTATTAGAGAATCTAGTATTATATCTTTAAGCTCGTCAATGCCGGTATTCTTCTTTGCTGAAGTTCGGGCTAGTCTGTCGCTCTGTATATACTTCGCAAGCTCTTTGTCGCTAACGTTAAGTCCTAAATCTGATTTATTGATGACTAAGACTGCGTTCTTATCTTTTATTTCGCTCAGAACCTCTATATCATCCTGATCTAGCTCCGCACTGCCGTCAATAACCGCTATCAGCAGCTCACCCTCACTCGCCTTCTTCTTTGCAAGCTCAATCCCTGCTTTCTCCACATGGTCCGTTGCCGCTCTAATTCCTGCCGTGTCAATCAGCTTCAACGGGATACCTCTGATATCTATACTCTCCTCTATGAAGTCTCGCGTTGTCCCCGGATGTTTGCTGACAATTGCTCTCTCCCTCATTAGTAGGCTATTTAATAGGCTAGATTTCCCGACATTGGGTTTTCCTAAGATTGTTGTCATCACTCCGTATTTTAATATCCTGCCTTCCTCGTATGTTGCCAAAAGCTTTCCTATTTCAGAGATTAATCCCTCAGTTCTAGATACAATGTCTTTTTTTACTAACGGATCAATATCTTCTTCGGGAAAGTCAACCTGAGACTCAATTTCTGCCAGTAGGTCAAGCATAATATCCTTATAGGTGTTGATTTTCTCGGATAGGACACCTTCCAGCTGCATCTCGGCCTGCTTTAGGCCCTCTTCAGTCTGGGCGTTAATAACGTCGGATACAGCTTCAGCCTGAGCCAGGTCGATTTTCCCGTTTAAAAA
>DEIM01000233.1:3671-4730 GCA_002352485.1 Candidatus Dadabacteria bacterium UBA2774 | reverse complement strand
CTCGGTTGACCCACAAGCCGCTACAAACGTAGTGCTCAGAGTATCGGGTGGTACCAGCATCATTGGCCCCGATCTTGCCGACGAGGGGATAACCACTTCCTTTGAAGAAGCCATCAGGCTCAACGTAGCCGGAGTAGGTATTTCGGTATTCGTAGGCAGCGAGCATGAGCGTCAGACCCTCCTTAACCTTTCCGAGCTTGTGAATCAGGGTGAAAAATACGGAATCCCAGTACTCGGCATTACCGCTGTAGGGAAAGAGCTTGAAAAAAGGGACGCTCGTTATTTGTCTTTATGCTGCAGGATCTGCGCCGAGCTAGGCACGCATATTGTTAAGACATACTACTGTGAGGATTTTGAAAAAGTTACCTCCACCTGCCCCGCGCCCATTGTCATAGCCGGCGGGCCCAAGCTTGAGACCGAAATGGACGTTTTGGAAATGACATATAACGCTATCCAGCAGGGCGCAATCGGCGTTGATATGGGCAGAAACATTTGGCAGAACGACCACCCTGTAGCTGTTATCAGAGCGATCCGCTCCATAGTTCACGATGGTGATAACGCTAAACAGGCACACGACCTCTTTCTAACCGTAAAGGACGAAGAGACTGCAAAAGCCGCCAATGCATAAGCCTCTCGGTATCGTAATTGAAGATTTCACGCTTATCATGAGGATATTCCTATGCGCGTAGCCATGTACTATAACAACCGCAACTTACGTCTTGAGGAGCTGCCCGTTCCAAAGATCGGCCCCGGTGAGATACTCATCCGGGTGTACGCAAGCGGCATCTGCGGGAGCGATTTGATGGAATGGTACAGACTTCCAAAAGCGCCTCTTGTGTTAGGCCATGAAATTGCAGGCGAGGTCACAGAGGTAGGCCCGGGCGTCGAGAAATTTGCTCCCTGCGACCGCGTTATTGCCACACACCACGTTCCCTGCAACACCTGCTACCACTGTCTACGAGACAATCATTCCTCCTGTGCCACTTTAAGGTCTACTCACTTTGATCCGGGAGGGTTTTCAGAGTACATTCGCATCCCGGCTATTAACGTCGACAGAGG
>DEIM01000233.1:0-3524 GCA_002352485.1 Candidatus Dadabacteria bacterium UBA2774 | reverse complement strand
GCCGGACGCATCATAGCTACCGACGTAAACGACCACAGGCTCAAAGCCGCAACCGACTTCGGAGCAGACAGCTCTGTTCACGCGGATAATGACCTCGATTCACACATCCGCGATCTCAATTCAGGACGGCTTGCCGATTTTGTAGTAGTTTGCACTGGTGCAGAGGCAGCCATCGAGCAGGCTTTTACGCTCGTAGAGCCCGGAGGATCAATTCTGTTTTTCGCCCCCTCTGGTCCCGATACCAAAGTCCAGATTCCGTTTAATGATTTCTGGTGGTCGGGGATAAAGACCGTAAGCTCCTACGCAGCGTCTCCGGCAGATCTGGCCCAGGCGCTAGAGCTCATCAGATCAAAGCGTGTTAATGTAGGGGATATGGTCACTCACAGGTTACCGCTTGAGGAAACAGGGCAGGGCTTCCGCATGGTAGAAGAAGCTCAGGATTCAATCAAAATTATAGTCGAGCCTCAAAAGTAGACTCTTTAATCCGTGCCGATAATACTTCTGAATACCATATTGACTATTGCCAGCACAACAGCGCCGAAAAACGCCGCCCAAAAACCCGTTACCGTAAACCCCGAGAGCAGTGAGGACGCTAACATCAGCATCAGGGCGTTAATCACTAGAAGGAATACTCCGAACGTCAGCACGGATATGGGGAGTGTAATTATCTTTAGGAAAAACCCCACTGTTGCGTTTATAAGCCCGATTACAATTGCGGCTATAAGCGCCGAGCCAAAGCTCACTACCTCAAACCCCGGGATAATCTGACCCACAATGAGTAAGCTCACAGCGCTAATAAGCCAGCTTATTATCAAATATGCCATCATTGCCTCCACCTCTATTCTATCCCCATTTCATAGAAATTGGAAATTGTTGTCATTCCTGCGAAAGCAGGAATCCATCCCCCTTAGAAAAAGGGGGAATACAAGGGGGACTTATTTTTTGCTTTTGAGATTTCCGACATATATAAATAGCGTTAAGAAAATGAATTCTGTAAGCGTTAAAAACCTCACACGGGGTGTGGGTGGAATTGTGGAGGTTTAGCTTACAGAATCCATTTTTAGCGTCATTTATGTCCAGTCGGCGATTTTTGCTTCTTTTGATCACTCAAAAGAAGAGAAGAAAGTAAATGGAGTTGTAACTATGAAAAAAGCAAAAAAAAGGGACAGCCAAAAGACCGTCCCTTGTAATTTTAGTGTTTAAGTTTTTAAGCAGTTTGCCTTCGTCTGGCCATGTAAATCGTACCGAATACGCCGAGTGCCCCCGCCATCGCGATAAGTCCCCACTCGGACAATGTTGGTATCGGTCTCACGTTCCTTACGCCGTTCAGTTGGTTTTCTAATATGTTGCAGTTTATCCACTCGTAAAACAAGCCGTTTATGGTCACACTGCCGTCAGGAACGGTAGCTGCTGCTATTTGTGAAGAAATAAAAGGCAGCGCTTCTTCGGGCACATCCATTGCGAATATTATTGTGTCAAGGAGCGATGTGTCCCCACTATCTTGATCACAATTTATGAGTCCCCTAATATCCGCGCCCGTCCCTAAAGTAATAGTATCATCATTCGTACCCAATTGGATAGCGTCTGTAGGCGCCATAATAATAGAGTTAATAATAGTCACCTGATCGATATTAGTCGAAGTTTCTATTGCCTCTTTAGTGCTACTTTTAACTGTTGAATCGGTCACGGTTACTATGTCCATATTTGTACTTGTATCTATACCTTCTTCAACAGCCGTTATGGTAGAGTTAATTACTGTCACAGTATCCTTATTCGTGCTTGTATCTATACCGTCTTCTCCGGCGGTAATTGTACTATCCTTCACCGTAACCTGATCTTGGTTGGTAGAGGTATCTATACCGTCCTCGTCTGAGTCTATATCGCCTCCGTCAACGTCTACGATATCCATTCCGTTACCAGTCCTGATTGCGTCTCCACCAGCTGCTGTAGTATCAACCCCCGCGCCAGGCAGTACATTCACAATTAAATCATCCGGGTTAATATCTTCCCTGATGCCGTCTAGATCAGGGTTTGGCGGGTTCGTGTTACAGGTAAAAGTGGTAGGCGGTCCTTGAACACACACCGCTATAGAAAAATTACTATAAGCAAGGCATACAGCTAACGCAATAATTGAAAAACATACCAGTTTTATCATTCTCTTTCCTCCTTTAAGACTATTGGGTATAAATACACCGTAATTTGATAAATTTCAATGCATTAAGATATATATTTAGCATACTAAGTTGCTTTACGCAGTCGCATCATATAAATCATTCCGAATATCCCAAGCGCCCCCGCCATTGCTATCAGTCCCCACTCGGACAATGTCGGTATGGGCTGTATCACCGGAACACCGATTAAGTTGTTAACTATCACATCACAATTTTCCCATTCATAAAACAGGTTGTTAATAGTTACCGAGTCTCCTAAGGGATCGAGTGATAATAATAATGTTGAAAGTGATGCAAGCTCAACCTCAGGTATGTCCATCGCGAAAATTAAAGTATCGAAACCGGAGCCGCAGCCAATAATACCGTTTATTACCGCCCCTGTTCCGAGTGTGATTTCGTCGTTATCAGGTCCGGCCTCTATAGCATCAAACCCCGTAACAGTAGCATTGCTTACGCTTATCTTATCTACACCAGTTGAGCCGTTTATTCCGTCACCATTTCCATCAGTTCCGCCATTTACTGTCCCTCCCAAAATCATTATAGTGTCATTACCGCCACCGCAGTTTATCGCGTCACGGTCAGTGGTAATCGAGCCTGCGAACATTGTCAGCGTATCGTTGTCGGCCGATAGATTAATTTCTCCATTTATAGTCCCGTTATTTATAGTTACAACGTCATCTCCGCTTGCCCCGTTTATGGCGAATGTACCTGTAATAACACCCCCGTTAATTGTAAATGTGTCATTACCCTGATCGCCGTCTATAATGTTTCCCGTTCCGGTGGCGGTTCCGCCGTTCATGATAAAAATATCGTTGCCTTGCAAAAAATCTACAGCGGGTCCTGCAGGTGGTGATACCTGCGCCCCGACCTCAATAGTCACCATGTCCTGATTATTGGTCCCGTCAAACCCGACATTATCTACACCTGTACAGACTGCGTCCAAGCCTCCCTGTGGGTTTCCAACGGCGTTACACTGCGCATAAGCATCGGTTATGAAAAACATCGGAATCAGCAGCAATGAAAGAGCTGCAAATTGAAAATAGATAAGTTTTTTCATTTTTACCTTTCCTCCCTTGAACTTCTATTATATCATTTTTTCACTAATATAGTACAAATACTTACTTAAATTCTGCTTTGACACCCACCCCTTAAAAACCTACACTACAGTCCTATGGAAAAACCTATCTTATACCTCATAGACGGAAGCTCCTACATATTCCGCGCCTACTACGCGCTCAGACACCTTAGCAACTCAAAGGGTTTTCCCACTAACGCCGTTTACGGTTTCACGGCGATGTTGTTTAAGTTCCTAAAAGACTACAACCCCAAGTACCTGGGCATGGTCTTTGACTC
>DEIM01000014.1 GCA_002352485.1 Candidatus Dadabacteria bacterium UBA2774 | reverse complement strand
CAACGATATTGTCCCTGCCGACTAACGATTTCACATTGACTACGCTTCCGGGGTCAATTGATCAGGCTTTGAATAAACTTCTGGAGCAATATAAGTTTGCCCCGGCTCTGAGTGAGTTTTTGTTTATAAATACATTCAGAGAGATGACTCAAAATGTGACTTCGGGCGCATATTTCGGCTCAAGCAAAGTCTTCGGTACGAACTGTAACCACCTGGCCTTTGTGCAGGACAATATAGACTGGCAGATATGGATAGATGCCGGAAGACGCCCGGTCCCGAGAAAGTTGGTAATCACATATAAGAATCTGCCGGGTTCACCTCAGTTCATTGCCATAATAAAAGACTGGGTAACGGATAAGCCGATCACAGGATATGCTTTTAAGGCCGACATACCGAACATTAACAGCCGTGTGGACATAGATCAGTTAATGCAAAACCCAAAACTAGATATGGGAAGCATTAGGTCTAAATAGTATTAATACGAGGGTTGAATCTGTTAGTATTGAAGCTTTAGATTAAACTGAGAATAGATTTTAAAGGATGGAAAAAGAAAAGTGCGCTGTATTACTACAGCGCACTTTTTTTATAGTCGTTAGGCTAATACTACATTCTGGGCTTGCGGACCTTTTTGTCCGTCAACAACCGTGAACTCTACACGCTGTCCCTCTTCGAGAGAGCGGTAGCCGGTGTCGTTGATTTCACTGTAGTGAACGAAAACATCTTTTTCATTCTCTAACTCTATGAAACCAAAGCCTTTGGTAGAATTGAACCACTTTACAGTGCCAATTTTACGTTCTGACATATTGGGTGTACCTCCTATTTAAAATTGGGTTGTGCTAGCGGTTCAAAATCTCTTTCAGATGACAATCTTAAGTAGAACTAGAACTACTGCAAACTCATATAGAGTAATAATATACTGTAGAGAAACAATTTTGTCAATATATAAAGGAGCTTTAGTTTTATATCCTTTATATTGATGCTGTGAGATATATTTTTCTTCCGTAATTATAACTTCCCATCTAAGAGATCGTCTTCAAAGGCAATGATTCCGCTTAAGTTGTCTTTATAGCCAACTGTATCGGGGAAATCGAGAGCGCAAATTTTATTATATACTATTTTTATTAGCTCCTCAGTGCGAGAAACCTCTTCTTTAGTAATTTCCGCCTCAAGGTCAATCAGCTCCTCGCCTTTAGGCTCTACAAATTCTAGCACTCCGCGGTTGACGCTGTATGCATCCCCGAAATCTTTTGAGTTCTCAACTAATATTTTATAAAAAATAAGCTGCCTCTTATAGTTATAAAGTAGCGCCTTTTCATATGCATTTTCACCCTTCCAATGCACTTTAGCTTTACCAGTTTTAAAATCATACACTATGATCTCCGAGCTGTTAAGCGGGACCATCTTGTCTATTTTTCCCGCAAGATGCGCGCTACCGATCACTACGCCCTGGTCTCTGAAATTAAATTCAGAGTAGTGGGACTCCTGGAAACTCTCTATTTTCTTGCCGTAGTAAGCACTGAGCGCTTCCCTGCCCTTCTGAGAATATTTCTTATATGCCCTATCGTTCAGCCTCTCAAGCAAGAGCTCTTGATCGAATCGATCCAGAACCTGATCTAAACCAGGGGGTTTACCGGCTCTCTTTAAGTGCGTGTAGATAAACTCTATTGCGCTATGTACCGAGGAGCCAAAAGAGTTATTGTAGTTCTGGGATTGAGGAAACCTGAGAAGGTTTTGAAGAAAGAACGAGTGGGGCCCTCCCCTTGTTACATTCAGGAAATTATTTAGATGAGTAACGCTAAGCCGGTAATCTTCTATTAGAGACTCAAGTGCTTCCTTCTCGCCGTGAACTATCGGGGGAGTGTGGAGAGACTCCCACGATAACGTCAACATTTCCTGAACTTCCTCGACAGTGCTTGTGTCAGAATCATGCTTTTTTAGAGTGAGGGCTTCGTTTAACTTTGCATGTTCTCCCCCTTCCAGCGGCTGTATGATAAATGGCAGGATAGAAGACTCCTTGGCGCTTTCTTTGAATTGATAAGACGAAAGGAATAGATTGTTCTTAGCCCTGGTTAAGGCTACGTAGAAGAGCCTTAGCTGATCGTCCGTTGTGTCACCGCTAGGAGATATGGGTAAATTAATCGGCATTGGGAGATTCGTACCCCGTTTGCCCCCGGACCACACATCTTCTTGGCAATTGATGATGAAAACGGTTTCGAATTCAAGCCCTTTGGCTTTATGTGCGGTAAGAAGGTTCACCGCATTATTAGCGCTTAAAAATTTGCTGTCGTCGATAATAGGAATGTCGTTCCTCCGATGAAGCTCTATGAAGGGGACTAAATCATCTATTTTCAGGACGCGATCCTTTTTATAGTCCTTGATAGCCTGTATAAAAACCCTAAGGCTCGTAAGAAAATTTAAATATTGTAGAGGGTTTTTCTTACGTTTATCCTCGCTAAAATAATAATCTTTAAACGGGCTGACAAATTTTTTTCCAAGATTGTTTTCTGTAACTTTCTCCTCATTTACTTCCTCATCATGCTCGTTATCGGGCGCAAGCTCACTCTTTGTCCCCATAATAGCATCGAGCAACTTCTCAAGTGACTCATTTGAGGAGAGTGTGCCGAGATCTATTAGGTACCCTGCAATATTACGTATTTGCTCATCCTCGTACTCAAGCATAATGTCGAGCCAGGTTTTATTTTGGTCTTTAGAGGTGCGAGCTTTCCTAGATATATCCCAAATTGTTTTTCTGGAAAGTCCCCAGAACGGATAGCTGAGGATTTCGGGTAGGAACTCATCGGCCTCGTATTTACCGTACCTTCCAAGCGTTGCTATAAAACGGCATATAACAATCAGCTCATGAACATGGGGCTCCTCCAATACGTTTTTGTCTCTTTCGTAAGTCAAAGGCACTTCAAGCTTGTTTAATAGTAGTGAGAGCACCTCGAGCTGACGGTGATAGCGCGCTATTACAGCTATCTCCGAGGGGTTTGCTCCGTTATTTATAAGCTCTTTTATTTTAGTCGCTACGAAATAGTACTCGTGGAGACTTGTTGGGAAGGAGTCACAAGAAATCTGATATGGGACATTGGACTCGATTTTTGATGTGATGCACTTCTCTACAGCTGGCAGCTTGTTTTGGAGCCGCTCTTCGCTCTGGCTTATGACGTAAGAGGCAACATCTAGAATCTCCTGTTTTGAGCGGTAATTAGACGTAATTGTAATGACCTTGGAATCAGGATAAGTGTCAGTGAAATTGAGTATGTTTTTTATCTGGGCTCCCTGGAATTTATATATCGCCTGATCATCGTCACCTACTGCCATAATGTTAGGATTAGCTTCTTCATTGCCCTCACCTGAAATTAGTCTCAGGAGCTTCATCTGCGCTTCGTTTGTGTCCTGGAACTCGTCTACAAGAATGTATTGGTACTTGTCCTGAAGCGCATACTTTAAACTGTTATTTTTCTCAATCCCCTCTATCGCATTTAAAATCATATCATCGTAATCATAGTATCTCTGAGCATACATACGATCTTTGTACTGAGCGTAAATGTCAGCCAGGGAAAGGAGTTTTTCTAAATAGAGAGAGTCTTTTAAGATGAGCGCGCCGTCCTCAGCCTTGCCTGTCATCCTGGACTTCCATTCGGAGATAGGTGTGGTTTTAGCGCTCGCTTCTACATCGCCCAGTACATATGTTAATGAGCTTCTTACTGTATCTATTATGGAAGCAAAATCAGGAAACGGAGAACCCTCTTGATCCCCTGAGCTTAAAACGTTTATAAAATCCTCTATCGCGCTTATAGTCTTCTTACCTACCCTGGCGGAAAAGACTGAATGAAGCTCCGGGTTTAGAAACTGGAGCGATTTTTGATTGTATTCGATGACCGATTTGAATTCCTCAGGAGATAAGCCGGCTTTCTTCAAATCGCCGATTGAAGACTTTATGCTATCCAGATACGCGTACCTGCCGTCCGGATGGAGATTGCCAAGATCATTATTATGCGGGAGCCCGGAGAGTATGTCTTCGAGAATCTCGATCTGAGTAACCTCATCTACCGGGTTAAATGTGGCGCCTTTGAAGAAATACTGGGGATAACTCTCAATTATGTCCACACCGAAGCTGTGGAATGTGTGTATTGCCACACTATAAGCGCCCCGGCCTATGAGCTCAGCAAGTCTTATTCTCATATTTTGAGAGGCTGAGACAGTGAAAGTAAGACAGAGAATGTTCTTGGGAGAAGTCTCGGTCTGCCTTAGAATATTGGCAACTCTCAGGCTAAGGATCTCCGTCTTTCCGGTGCCCGGGCCGGCGATGACTAGGAGCGGGCCGTCAATGGAGCCAACCGCTTCTTTTTGCTCGGGGTTTAGTTTGTTGTAGCGCTCTTTGAATGTGTCCATTTTATTGCTGTATCAATAATTATCACTGAGTAATGCGACTAATTCTATATTGGAACCTTAAGGACTCAATTCATAAAATTACGTAATCTTGCCCCTCTCTTACTGAATTTCAAGGTGTAAATATGGCCGATTCGGTGTAAATTATTGTATCTTAACAGCCGCGGCAGGAATCAAATATTTGGAAGCTTACTCATGTTAGCTAAACAACTACAGAAATGGGCAGAGTGCCAGCCCGAGAAAACCGCACTTCAGATAAGACACGCTGACGGTTCTTATTCCAAAACAAGCTACCGGGATTTATATGACAAATGCCTAAAGCTCGGGTCACAGCTGAAATCCATGGGATGTAAGCCCGGGGACCGAATATCGGTATACGGAGATAATTCACCTGAGTGGGTAATTTCCTATTTCGCCATACATTTCACGGGAGCTGTTGTAGTACCTCTGGACGCCCTGATGGGCCCGCAGGATATATATAACTTTCTTGAATTCTCACAAGCAAAAGCAGTAATAGCGGACAGAGCGCACATTGACAAACTCAAGGAAGAACTGACGGTCAAAGGCTCTGATATTGAAGTTATATCAATGAAATTGGAAGCTACCGAATCGGAAGAACTTAAGCCTCGCGTGCCATACGATGAAAAACCTGATGAACTATTGGCCATACTGTTTACCTCGGGCACCACAGGGGTTCCAAAAGGAGTGCAGCTATCAAACGGCAATGTTCTAGCTACCATTAAAGCTATACTGGAAGATATTCATCTGACGACCGAAGACAATATTCTTAACATCCTCCCTGTCCATCACGGATACTCATCTATCGTGGCATTGCTCACCCCTCTTTGGGCAGGAGCTACTGTCACTTTCTCTGAGTCAATTAAAAGCACCGATCTCGTATCCGCAATAAAAGAGACAAAAGTCACCATCTTTCCGGGCGTGCCGAGGTTGTTTGAGCTTCTGAGTAACGAAATTGAAAACAGGGTCGAGCATTTACCTTTTATGCAAAAACTGGTTTTTATGAGTCTTTTCAAAATCTCTGAAATCGCTTGGAAGTCTATAAATTTGAGACTCGGAAAACTCTTTTTCGGGAAGATTCATGAGCCTTTCGGCAGGCAATTTCGATTTTTCACCTCAGGCGGTGCTAAGCTTGACCCAAAAGTTTATAGAAGCTTCCTTAGCCTTGGGTTCAAGGTTGCCGAAGGGTACGGAATGACTGAGACATCTGCTGTTTCTACGTTAACCTCCCCTGACAGCGTTACGCCTGGAAGTGCGGGGAAACCGCTTCACGGTATTGAAATTAAAGTGGATAAACCCGATGAGAGCGGCACGGGCGAGTTATGCATAAAAGGTCCGAATATAACCCCTGGCTACTATAAGAATGAGAGTGCAACCAAAGAGCTTATAAAAGATGGGTGGCTGCATACAGGAGACCTGGGAAATATAGATTCAAAGAATAATGTTTATATCACTGGAAGGGCAAAAGAGGTAATTGTGCTTCCTTCAGGAAAAAATATTTATCCTGAGGACGTAGAAAATCAATATAACAAGAGCCCCATTATAAAAGAGATTTGCGTCATACCGCTTACTACCGAAGGCGGAAGCGTGAAAGGCCTGGGCACAGTCGTTGTTCCCAATATGAGGGAGATTAGGGAAAGAAACGTTTTTGATATCAGAGACAGAGTACGCTCAATTATATCCATGACCGGATCGAGTTTGCCCTCATATATGCAGATATCAGATGTACTCATATATAACGATGAATTACCAAAAACAAGACTCGGAAAATTCAAGAGGAATGAGATTGAGAAAATTGCAGACCAGCTGAAGAGCGGTACCGAGATTAAACAAGCTGAGCTAACACCTGAAGCGCTGAAGATACTGAACAAGCCTGTATCGGTTAAATTCCTGAAACGCTTCTCTGAAATCACAAAGCTTAAGGGGCCCTTTCATCCAGATGAGGACCTTACTCTCGACCTCGGGGTCGATTCCCTCACCCTTGTCGAAATAACTGCCCTTTTGGAAAAAGAGTTCGGGGTAATAATCGAAGAAAAAGATTATCCTGATGTGCGCACAATAGGAGATATTCTGAAGAGACTACCAGAAACCGCACCCGAATTTGCAAAAGTTGATACTGATATAGAAACATCACTGGAGGTAGAAGGGAATGAATCGATAGAAGAGGTATTTAATCTGAACCGCGGAATTTTTAAGCGAGTTGTAATGAGAGCACTGCAACTCTGTTTGAGATTATTAATATTGATCGTATTCCGGGCCAGAATTCATAACACTCATAAGATTCCGAAAGATAAGGCCGTACTTATATGTCCGAACCACCAGAGCCTGATCGATCCAATACTGATTTTTGCGCTTCTTCCGGGGCATATGCTAAATAGA
>DEIM01000015.1:13420-13862 GCA_002352485.1 Candidatus Dadabacteria bacterium UBA2774 | reverse complement strand
AATTACACATAACACTGCCGGAAGTGCCAGCGTTACAGATAGTTCAATAGACGAGTCAGGCAACCTTATAGCTTTAGCTTCAAGTGCTAACCCAAATGGTGGGGGAATGAGCTTTCCTGGTGGCTCACAACTCTATTTGTTCGACGGCACTTCACCAATTGAGCTTGTAACGGAAGGACAGGAGCCGGGGCTGGGTGTTGCCGCGATATCGGGCGACGGGTCGTGTATTGCGTTTACTTCAAACGTAGACATTACCGGGCAAAACCCACAGGAGGGAGATCAAATATTTCATGTCAATTTAGATACACGTATTTTTACGCAGCTTACAAACTTCCAACCAGGAGACGGCAACCCTCCAAGGGATCCGAGACCGAACGGAGACTGTACGAGGATATCCTATCACAGACAGGTAGCCACTGGCGGCCCGAACGTCGGGCAGATA
>DEIM01000015.1:11534-13266 GCA_002352485.1 Candidatus Dadabacteria bacterium UBA2774 | reverse complement strand
GCAGGCTGCCTAACACACTTTTAACCACGAATTCACGCGAATTTTCACGGATGTAGAAAAAAGAGAGATTCTTCGCCTACGGCTCAGAATGACAAGGTATCACCCTTCCAGGCTTCGCATATGGCTACGCCATGGCAAGCGAGAGCCTCAGGATGAGCGGGTTTTTCTAGCCAAAACCAATTGAGATTGCCACGCTTCGCTCGCAATGACTCACTTACAAATATTATTTGATATGGAACAGAGAGTTAATACGTGATATGATAATTTTATAACATTCCGGGGGTAGATTATTGCTTACATTTGCTGAAGAGATATTACTGCTTTTTCTGGACGACGACACCGGTAAATTTGAGAATATGTATTACGAAGAGTTCAAGTACGCTCTAGCGGGGGCCGTGCTTATGGACCTTGCTCTTCGCTCTAAAATAGATACTGACCTTGAGAAACTAACCATCGTAGACTCTAGTCCTACCGGAGAGGAAATTCTCGACGCTTTCCTGAGCATGATCTCTGAATCGGATGAGGACAAGAATCCTTTTTACTGGGTCTCGGAGATTGCCAAGAGCGGTGCCGAGATAAGAGACAAAGCGCTGGAGAGCCTTGTCAGTAGAGGCATACTTAGGGTCGAGGAGAAGAAGATACTTTGGGTGATAGACGTACGCCGCTACCCTACGGTGGACGATACGCAGGAGAAAGAAGTTCGCAGGAGGATTACCGAACTCCTGAATTCAGACGACATACCAAGCCCGCACGATGTGGTGCTTGTGAGCCTGGCTGATACATTCGACTTGTTCCCTCATATCATAGGTGAATACGAGACTAAAAAGCTCGCCCCACGGATAGACCAGATAAGCAGGCTGGACCTCATCGGACAGTCGGTATCACACGTGCTGAAGAGACTGCGGGAGATAAAAGCCGACGCGTATGTGCTGCATCCTTACTAAGTAATTAGGAGCTGATATGAATATTGAACAAACTAAAATTGGAGAAACCAGGGTGATTAGCCCACAAGGCAGTCTGGACGCTCAGACAGAGAAGGAATTTCAGGAGAGTGTGATTGGGAATATCGACGGCGGAGAAAAATCTATTCTGCTCGATTTCTCAAAAGTCTCCTACGCAAGCAGCGCCGGGCTGAGGGCTATTTTGATAATAGCGAAGAAGCAGAAAGAGAGTGGCGGGAAGCTTGGGATATGCGGGCTTCACGATAGCGTCGCTGACATATTCACCGTAAGCGGGTTTGATACGATTGTGGACGTATACTCTGATGTGAGCGCAGGGCTACAGGGGCTTGGATAGACTAGCAGCCCCCCAGTTTGTATCTCTACCTTAATACCACTATCTCCCGTACAGGGGAGAAGAACTAAAATTAATTCTTAGCTGAATATTCCTTTGCGTGTTTTACCTCTGCTCTTTCGGTATCCGCTTGAGAGGTGAGCTTTACAAGCTCTGAGTAATACTTCACCGCTTTTTTACTATCACCCGAAAGCTCTGCTGTATAGCCGGCACCGTAAAGACTGTTGAAGCGGTTAGGCGATATTTTAAGACTTGCTTCGTAGGCTTTAAGGGCTTCTGCTGGCTGCTCGGACATGATCAGCATCTCAGCGTACATTTCACGGGCTGGCATAACAGCGCCTGGAGTTACGGGGTGTTTGTCTACTGAGTCCTCAAGATCTGCGGCGGCGCTCATCATATTAAGGCCCACCGCTTTATTCCCCTCGGCGTACTCAATCCA
>DEIM01000015.1:0-11490 GCA_002352485.1 Candidatus Dadabacteria bacterium UBA2774 | reverse complement strand
TGATCGAGCTTGGCTTTTGAAATCTTTGCCGCCACGACGTCACCTGACATTGCGGCTCCGAGACCTCGGCTGTAGTAGATTATAGCCTCGTACTGAGGATATTTATCCCATTGAAAATTAGGATTCGGGCGCTCAGTCACCTTGGCTGCCTCTTTCCAATTCTTTCTCTCGAGCTGGTAGCGAGGCTCTGCGGACGCAAGGGCGTATGCCGAGGCAAAGCTGTCCTGATACTCAGGTATACCGTTTACTATTTCAATGAGCTCTGTGACCTTTTGGTACTGCCCCTTCTGCATGTAGGCGTAGATCAGATAGTCTACGGCATGTAGATAGTGTAAAGACATTACTTCCTGTGACTGCTCCTTGGCAGCCTTAGCAGAGCGGATGTTCCAGTCAACTGTGTCGTCCCATATGCCTAGTCTGACAAAAATGTGTGAGGGCATGTGAAGAGCATGGGGGACCTCTGGAGCGAGCTTGTCGTAACCCCTTGCGACAGGCACCGCGCGCTCGGCGAGCGCAGGGTTATCGTACGCGTGTATGGTGTAGTGAAAGAGACCTGGATGCTCAGGGTTTGATACAAGTAACTCCTCCAGAATGAGACCCGCTTTCTTTTGATTTGAGAAGGTCTTATCTTTTTTGGGCGCGGTGGCAAGAAGCGAGAGAGCATAGAACGCTTTTGCGTCTACGTCATCGGGGTTTGAGTCCACCAGCTGTTTTTGACCCGCATTCCAAGCTGCAATACGAGCCGCGTGATCTTTATTCGGCCAGTCATCATAAAATGCCCATGCCGCATCGACATAACCATTTTCCCTATCGGTCCCGGGTTTTAACTCCTTTGCTTTTTCAAGCGCCTTTTGACCCTCGGCAAGCTCTTCTTTACTTGGGGGCGCCCACATGGGATGGAAGAGCGTCATAGCTACTCCCCAATAGGCCATTGAGCATTCGGGATCTTTATTAATTACTTTTTCGAATTCCGCCTTGGACTGCGCGTACATCATGTGGTGAAGAAGCGATACGGCAGTATTAAAATCCTTCTGTACGTCTTTACTGCATGAAACCGGAAACTCTATTTTGCCCAGAAACCTTTCCTGTGCTGAAGAGGAAGAAATGGCTCCGAACAATAAGACGGTAATTAACAGAATAAATATGGATAATGTATTTGAAGTTTTCATAAACCCTCCCTACTATGCTTATAGTAACAAACCCATCTTACCCCACTATAACACAGTATTTAATGTTATTGAATACTATTGAGAATTGACGAGGGTGTATAACCATGGTGTAGAACTAGTAAGATAAATAGCAGCCATATGGTTTACTCTGTGTTCGAGTATAATTGTTGGACTACAAATCCTTTAGGAATATTTTAAACCGATGACTGAAATTGATCTAAATGAACATAACAGAAGGGCTTGGGACGAGGAGTCCATTGAGGGCAGTGAGTGGTGCACGCCGGTCGGCAGTGACGTTATAGAGAAGGCCAGGCAGGGTCTCATACAACTAAAGCTTACACCAAACAGGTATCTGCCATCTACGTGGCTTGAGAACATCTCAGGCAAAGAAGTACTCTGCCTTGGCTCGGGAGGTGGACAGCAGGCACCGATACTTGCCGCGGCAGGGGCGAACGTCATTAGCCTTGACATATCTAAGGAACAGCTTCAAAAGGACCTGGATGTAGGTAACAGAGACGGGCTCAAGCTTGCGGTAATCAATGGCAGCATTGATGACTTGTCGCAATTTAATGACAACACTTTTGATCTGATTGTAAACGCCGTCTCGAATATTTTCGTCCCGGATGTAAACACAGTCTGGAGGCAATGCCACAGGATATTGAAACCCGGGGGCGAGCTGTGGGCCGCGTTTATGAACCCTTCGTTCTTTCTCTTTGATCACAATAAGGCGGCTGAAGAAGGCAAGCTTAAAGTCGAATTCAAACTCCCCTACTCTGACCTAACAAGTCTGAGTAAGGAGAAGCTGCAAAATATTTTAGATGATGAAGTTCCCGTGATATTCGGGCATACACTGGAAGAGCAGATCGGCGGTCAGACGGAGGCGGGATTTTCCATTACCGGGTTATTAGAGGACGACTGGTCGGATGAGGCCACGCCCTTGAATAAGTACTCTGCTACAACGATTGTGACGAGGGCAGTTAAACCAAAGTCATAATCATGAATACTCGCGCTAATCCGTTTCCTTCAGCCATTCAAGCTGTCTTGGGCTGAAACCGAGCTCGTTCTTAGCTTTTGCATTAGAGGCTCCCCTCAGCTTTGTGCCGTAGTAGATAAAATCCGGATCACCCACAGTCTCTTCGTCCAAATAAGGCGGCTCGGGAGCGCCTAAATATGACGCTAATGACGGCAGCCATACGCTCATTGGAGAGGGATCATCGTCGGTAATGTTATATACCCCCGAATCACCTTTTTCCATAGCAGATACGGTTGCCTTGGCTGCGTCATCGACGTGAACAAATGACCATACACCCCGACCGTCTCCCACTACAGGCATTCCCTGGGCGCGCACAAGCTCATAGACGCTTCCTTGATTCTCATACCATGTACCCGGGCCGTAGAACATACCGTAGCGAAGGGCTATACCCCGCAGAGCGGATGAGTTGAGCACCCTGTTTTCCATCTGTCTGAAAGTGCTCGCAGCTCCCTGGATAAAAGGTGTAGCACTCGATATAAACGGCGCATCCTCATCAGCTAGCCCATCGCCAGGAGCAGAGAAAAAACTGACTGACTGAACCATATAAAGCTCAGCTCCGGATGCCTCTGCAGCTCTTTGCAAATTGGCACCACCCTCGAGCCTGAGCCTGGTATTTAACGCATCGGCCGCCTGCATCTCCTCAGGTGTGTAGTTTTTGGGAAGGGATGTAAGCTGCTCGATCACTACGTCGGGTTTTATTAGGTCCAGGGCCGAGTTAACCGATTCGAAATCAAACGCATCCATCACAATGGGCACAGCGCCCTGATCTTTCAGACTGTCTGACTTTTCTTGCGATCTCGTCATGCCGAACACTTCATGTCCGCGCTCTTTAAGAATTCTAACAAGCGGCTTACCAATTGCGCCTGTTGCTCCGGCTATAAATACCTTCATGCTTTCACCTCGCATCGTTGATTACAGTAGATTTAGAAAATATACCGAATACTTAACTTGGAACAATGAAAATTGTGAGAAAATAGCCAAGTGCCGTGCTTATTATTCCAAATGTAATACCCATGGCTATTTCTCTCCAACTTATTTTCAAGTAGGTAAGAGAATAGACCATAGCTCCCCATACTATAAAAGCGAAGACTGTAAACGGCAGGGCTTCATAAAACATTGAGGTGAAGACTACAAGAATAAGCGCTCTAGCAATATGGAGGTTCGTGTTTTTAATAAGTCTGGATAGTATGAAAACCACAACTAAAGCTATCAACACGCGGGAGAGAAATACAGGGTAGCTGCCCACTGTGGTCCTGGCGATCACGAGCAAATAAAACGGGAGCCCCCCAAGCGCTATAAGGTCTCTTGCGATTTCGTTTTTAATACCGCCTGATTCTAACAATGAACCCGTTATCTTCATAGGACTCTCCTACATATATGTTCTTATTCCCCTGAGGCAAGGTATGCCTTTTCCACGTGCTCGCAAATCCTCTGAACGTGTCTTCCTACCCGTCTCAGCCACCTTATGGCTTCTAGGTAATTCGTGCCCCGGTAGACGTCGATTTGGCCTTCTGCAACTTTTGACATTACGCTCTCACGATATGGTCTTACCTTTGAATGAATTTTTTTAGATGTTTCCTTAGCCAGCTGAGCAGCCTGGACCCAATTGTCTTCATCTATATGTGCCAGGATCTTAGCAATGCTCTGTACTAACAATGTGCATTCCTCACCTAGCTCCTCAGTCTCTCTTGCCGTGATCGCCCTGTCCTCATCTTCCTCACACCTTTCGTGTAGTCTCCGCATGTGGTCAAGAGTATGAATAATCTGCACCAACCGCTCCCAATTGGCTCCATCCTCTGCTTTAAGGCTGATACGGTCGACAAAACTGTGTGTCTCGTTCAGCGCCGACTGCAACTCATCCAGATTTGCCGTTTTCCCCTCTTTATAGTCACCGAGAATGGCGCTTACGTGGCGAAATAGCGCAACAGACTGGATTTTTATAGTTGCCTGAACCGAGTTAAGCGCGAGTCCGGGGCTCTGTAGCAGCGCGGGGTCCAGACCCTTAATATACAATGACACTTTATCTGGAATTAGTCTTTGCATGAAACGAGCGTATTGAGTTGTGAAAGGCAGAAGAATAATTACGCCCAGTAAGTTATAAGAGGTATGAAATGCGACAAGTGCAATTTCCGCATTACCCGCAATCCCTCCAGGGGCCGCGAAATTCCATAGCATCGTATAGGGAGTAATCAAGACAAACGCTCCGGTGCCCGTAAGCAGGTTGTACATTACATGAGAGTATCCTGTCCTCCGGGCGGCGGCAGAGCCGCCTATGGTAGCGAGCACAGCTGTCGTAGTAGTGCCTATGTCCATACCTATTACGAGTGCGGCGGCCTGGTTGAAACTGATTAAGCCCGCGAATAAGGCCGTAAGCGATGCCACCACGCCCGCGCTTGAGGACTGAGTGATGATGGTGAAAACAATGCCGATGCCAACCAGAAGCAGACGGCCCGAAATGGTGTCCGAAGGAAGGCTGTCAAAAGAGATGACATTTTGAAGCTCGCCCATGGACTGCTGCATGATCCCTATGGCTACGAAGATGAGGCCGAAACCGGCGATCGTGTAGCCGATAGTGGCTATGCGCCCTTTTGTGAAGAGACGAAGTATGGCTCCGAGGAATATGAGCGGGGCGAACACATATCCCAGGCTGAGCTTGAACCCGAGTATCACGACCATCCAGCCGGTAAAAGTGGTTCCGATGTTAGCGCCGAAAATTATTCCGAGCGCCTCGGGATAGGTTATGAGCTCTGCGGCCACAAACCCCACTGCCGCAACCGTGGTGGCGCTTGAGGACTGGAGCACGGCCGTGCTCACGGCGCCCGTGAGAGCACCTGTGGAAGGGCTCTTTGTAAAACGCATTAGCACAGTGCGAATGGTGCTGCCCGCAAGGTTCCCCAGCCCGTCGGTCATCACGATCATACCGAGGAGGAATAGCCCTATACCACCTAAGACCTGGATGATTATCAGCATATTATTTATCTATGAAGCTCTATATATATCAGTGCATAACCCATAATAATATTATTATAGACTATATCGGGTTTAATGCTGACAATGAAAGATTCTTTGTCGCCCTGCTTCTATATAATAGTTTCTAAAAGATGAGATTCCGGGTCATAGCCTGGAATGACGAAACGATCACCCTCACCTTTAATCCTCCCCCCTCAAGTGGGAGGAGAGAAAAAGGGTTCAGGGTAAGTGGGTTAATTTACTGCCGAGATTAGAGAAGATTGCTTCGCTTACTTCCTGCGCTCGCAATGACAAGTATATCAATACTTTTCGGGCACGAACATTTGCTCGCTGATCGGGGGTCTTATATGCGCCTTTTTCCTCTGTAGCGGCGGCAGCTTGAGCTTTTCCTGAGGCACTTCCTCATAAGGGATAAGGCTCAGTAGGTGGCTGATGCAGTTTAGTCTGGCTCGCTTTTTGTCGTCCGCGTCTACAACGTACCACGGGGAAAACTTGGTGTTGGTGTATCGGAACATATCGTCTTTTGCTTCTGAATAGTCGTACCAGCGCTTGCGGGCGTACATGTCCATCGGGCTAATCTTCCAGCGCTTCATAGGGTTCTCGATTCTTTCCTCAAATCTCTTTTTCTGCTCCTTAGCAGAGACTGAGAGCCAGTATTTAACGAGTATGGTGCCCGATTGAATGAGCGCCTCTTCAAATCCCGGGCAGATGCGGAGGAATTCTTTGTATTGCGCCTTGGTGCAAAAGCCCATTACCCTCTCGACTCCGGCGCGGTTGTACCAGCTGCGGTCAAAGAGCACTATCTCGCCTGCCGAGGGCAATTGAGCTACATAGCGCTGAAAGTACCACTGGGTCTTCTCGGTTTCCGTAGGAACTCCGAGCGCAGCCACCCTGCATATCCTGTGATTGAGAGGCTCGGTGATGCGCTTTATCGTACCCCCCTTCCCCGCCGAGTCGCGTCCCTCGAATAAGACGATTATTTTCTTGCCGTTTTTCTTGACCCAGCCCTGGAGCTTGACTAGCTCTATCTGAAGTTTTCTGAGCTCTTTTTCGTATTCTTTGTCGTCGATCTTCTTATTTTTCTTTTGGTTATTACCCATATGCACACACTCCGGATTGAATTTGAAAACGCTGTGGATGAAATTATAATCCCCTGTGGTTTCAGAGTCCAATCAGAAAGAACTAAGACAAATTTATATGATTAAGTATATTAATGCCCCAAGGAATAAAATTAATGACAGAAGAAATAGATTTTGAACCGCCGGTTGAGATAGGGTTTAAGTTTGAGAAGCCTCTAAGGCTTACAGTAGAAGAGATATCGACTTTCGCGGAGCTTTCAGGGGACTTCAACCCTGTTCATCACGATGAAGAAATAGCTAAAGCTTCAAGGTTCGGGGGGATTATAGCGTGCGGGCCTCATTCAAGCTCGCTCTTTATGGGAAGCTGCGCTACGCACATTGCTCCCGGTTACCTGGTAATGGGCATGGAGTTTGAGGTGCAGTTCTTGGCCCCGTTAAGACCGGACACAGATTTGAAGATACACTGGACAATGACAACCGTCATACCCAAACCAAAGCTCAACGGATATATAGTCGTTGCCGAGGGAGGGATTGTGAGCGGGGAGATCGACATAATAACCGGCAAAGGAACAGGGCTTGTTATCAGAGAATGACTCTCCACGGCTTAACTGATTCGCTGATAGTGATCTATACCAGACGACTCTTACTATCCAACTCTTAGATATTAACTAGTCTACAACTCTGAATATCTGCCAGTGGGCGGTGCCGGAAACGGTGTGTTTCTCGAATTCTATCCCCCACTTTTTATGGGTCTTCAGCTTGGCGAGATTGGTCCAGTACTGATCGAGCTCATCCAGATTTTCGATATAGAACTCGGTTTCTATGGTGGACTCGAGCGCGCCTATGGAGCCCGTAAGCACCCGCACTTTGTCAGGCGCCATGCCCGCCTTTGAACCGATTTGTTTGATCCATTTTTTCATCGAGGCAAGCGCTTGGTCTTTATGTCCGAACCTTGCCTCTATCTGCCACCTTGCTACCATCATATCACTACCCTCCTTTGATATTATTTATTGACACTATGCTGAGCGATGCGCCCAGAGTGCTTGTATCAAGAGACTAGAACAATGCATGAATAATTTCAATATGGAGATCACAATAATTAGAGACAATCCCCTCTAAATCACTTTCACATATACCCAATATGTTTTTTGAAAAATTCGGAATCAAATATCTATAAATTTGCATCGTAGAAACTTAAAGAATATGCGCACACATAAGGGGAAAAATCTCATCTAAACGCAAATCACATTCAAAGGAGATTATCATGACAAGAGTTAAGTCTTTTATATTAGCGGTTTTGGTAGTAGCACTGGGCTTCGGAGCCGTTGAATCATTTGCTGGCAGCACAGAGACGAGCACAACGGGTGTTCAGGGCTATGACCTTGTGTCATACCATACCGAAGGAAAAGCAGTTAAGGGAGACGGCACCAACCTTGTAGTAGTGGACGGAGTGACATACCTTTTCGCGAGCGAAGAGAATAAGAACGCATTTGAAAAAGCCCCTGAGAAGTATCTGCCCGCTTACGGGGGATACTGCGCTTACGGAGTTGCCGTCGGGAAAAAGTTTGTCGGAGACCCTGAAGTTTGGGAGATAGTGGACGAGAAGCTTTATCTTAATCTGAACAGCGACATACAGAATAAATGGAAAGAAGACACCCCGGGCAATATTGTTAAGGCCGATCAGAACTGGCCCGGCATTAAAGACAAAGCCCCTGCAGAGCTTATGTAGGACTTTAAAGAAAAGAAGATAATATTAGGGGTAGTGGGACTCATGTTCTGCGCCCCTTTTTTATACTTCACCCTCTTCTTTTTTAGACCACTGAATGAATTTGACGTTCTCTAAAAACTCAAGTGCCATCGCCTCAAGTCCGGGGTCTTTTTTGCCGTTTACTGAGACATGAACTAATATGATCTTATAGAATATGGCGCTGTCTCCGAAAAACCACTTATACGGCCCTTCGGACACGTTATACTGAATCACTTCGTAGTAGTAGCGCTTACTCGGATTTAGCTTCTCATAACCTTTTATACTCGTTTCCTCTACGAACTCCTTACCCCCAAGCCTGTACACAACCGGAGTGGGCGAGATGAATTGATACTTTAAACGAATCACCACGTCCTTTACGCCCTCGACCACATCGATCTTTGAGCTTATCTCCCTGATACCGTACTTTTGGTAATTGAGCATCTTGCGCTTATAGAACGCAAGGGAGGTTTCGGTCTCGTTCATCATGTAGTCTACGTCGTATTTCTCGTCCCAGTACTCTGTGCGGTCGCTCAAGAAATAGATCCAGTAAATATCCTCGCCTCCGCCCGTTGTGAGAACGAACGTGTTCTCGCAGTGAAGCTCGAAGAATGAGGAGGATTTACTCCATACGCCCTTGGTAGGAGGCTTAATGGAATAGCAGTTGAACTTTATCTCGTTTGTTTCTTTGTCAACATCGACGTATTTAGGCAGACAACCGCTGAGCACGGCGCACAAAAGCACGAAGATGGCAAAGGCGTGTAATCTTATACCCATATCAAAACCCTCTTACTATGGTATTACCAATAATGCGCAAAAGCAATAATGAATAAAATCAGCAGAGAAGAGTTATTTAGCACTTTATACTCTAAATATTTTGATGCTATAGTATAAAAAAGGAGGCGGTAAAAATGTCTACAATTGGAAAAACGCAGATAACAATAATATATATTGCACCCCCTGAGATAGTGGAGGAGGGAGAGAGGGCATTTCAGAAGCACGCACAGTGGATGGAGAGGACTCACCCAAGAGAGGGCGAGCTTGCGCTCCTTCGCTACAACATCATTAAAGCGCCCGAGCTGAAGGAGCCTTTTAACCCTTCTTCAGAGCCTACGGGCAACACGATGTTCGTCCTGGATGAGATGTACGAGACTCAGGCGGGACTCGACAATCACTGGAAGATGGCGGTAGAGAGCTGGGAAAACATGCCCGCGCTTGTGGAGTGGTCGGCTAAGTGCAAAGCGGTTACGGCGCATAACGGAGTTTCCATCCAGGGGCTTTGGTAATTCTTTACTGCCCGATTCTGCAGAAAGCTATGCCGAAACATACGGCTCATGAGCAACCTCTCAATGCCGGATAAACGATAGTCATTTAAGCACCTCTGAAATTCATATTGACTTCGTATTATTTTTCAACAATAATGAGTTTTACAGGCGTAGTTTTTAGTTATAGAAAGTAAAAAAGCAAAAGGCGGTGAAGTTTATGTATGAGCTTTCTATTTCTAATCGGTATCTGTATACAAAAGCTTTATCCAAAGCAGCTTTTTTCCTGATGCTAGCACTGTCATTCCTGACACTCTACGGATGCGGGGATGATGTAGATTTATCCAATACTTCAGGGAATGAGCACGGGGTACTGCTGGACGGTGAGGACTCTACCGGGCAGCTCAACGATAAGACCTTCGTTACAGCAAGTGATACTGTAGATGTAGGCAATATAGATACCTCTGCCATATCAAACGAGGTTATTGCGTTTACCAACCTGAGACCTCTTGCTATTACGACCCCGGCTGCGTGGACTTCAGGCAGTGACAACATACCGGTTCCGTTCGCAAACGAAATAAATATCCCTGTGACCATATGGATCGTAAGGGGCCCATTCGGCACCCAGCAGTTAAGGGCTTTAGACGCGGTTACTACAACTGTAGGTATATGGGACGACGAGCGAATGGGGGTTACTCCTTCGCCGATTCAGATTGTTGACGCTACTGGAGACCCTGACGCCTCCAACTTTTTCGCCTTTGATTGCTCATTGCAAAACGGAATTGAGAACAATATAGGTAAAACGAACGGCAGGATTAATGTCTACTATGTGGATACTGTGGACGGCGGCACAGGACGCGGGCAGGCGTGCAGCATAGGGAGCGACTTTGTGGCTATGGGCCGCTTTACGGGTAACGAGCTCCTGTCGCACGAGTTCGGACACGACTTTGGGCTTACGCATATAGACAATCTGATCGCAAATTTCAATCAGACAAACGTTATGCACAGCGCGAGCAACACCAGACAGTATCTGAGCGAAGGGCAGCTGCAAAGAGCCCACATGAAACCAAACTCTGCACTTAACGCGGTATATTCCGCGAGACCCGGAGAGCCTACTAGGAATTGTCCTAGAGACACTGCAAATGATGAATGCGTCGATATAAAGAAAAGAATATGGTCAGATGGCACTTTTCCGGCCAACTAAGCATAATAATATATGGTAAGGGGGAAGACATAATATGAAAATAACCCACTTAAGTTTAACAATATTAGCAGTTTTCGCGCTGATACTTAGCTTTGCCGCCGAGCATGCGGAGGCTCAGATTGATGAATCAGAAACACTTGTTGAGACCTGGCTCATTAAGAGCTGCGATGCTGGAGAGGAGCTCCAGCTTCAAAATGAGATAGTGCAGAAGGGTTCTTCACTTGAGCCAGCTTTCATTGAGGCCTATAAAAACGGACCCGACCCGAAGCTCATCTCAGAAGTAGAGAGCACAGCAGGCCGTACTTTTGACAAACGGGCCCAAATGCTTGAGAGCGGAGAGACTTTCGGCCTGAGTGAAGAGGACCTGGAAGTGGTTAAATCTACAACCCGCGAGGACTATATAAATCAGGAAAAAGAGGCTTTCGTACTGCGTTATAAATCGCAGGCGCTCAACGGCATCGGATTCGTTGGGGATCAGACCGGATACGAGCTTTTAAAAGAAATATCAAGTGACACCGATTCGCCTATGCAAATAACTGCACAGCAGGCGCTTAAGAATATAAAATACGAAGAACTCGAGCCTGAGCAGGAAGAGACAGAAGAAGAGTCTGAAAAAGCTGAGTAATAGGGCAGGATAGATAATAACTACAAATCCCCCTTCAATCCCCCTTTGAAAAAGGGGGAATAACAATATCAGTCGGGTAGGATGGAGCCCGCATCTATTTCGGCTGCCGATCTGAAAGAGCGTGAGAAAATAGCGTGTGCGAGTTCTTGAGTTCGGCCTTCGGAGTCGATTACTGCCGTATGAAAGTGGACCGGGTAGCACAGGAACGCAAGCATTCCCAACCGGAAGTCATAGATGGCATCGTCCCACGGGTAGTCCCGGACGCCTTGCTCTATGAGAGTGTCGTGCCATTTCCTGAGTATTTCAAATTGATGCCCCGTGCGCTCTTTGGGAATTTCGCTCCCTGATATCACCCTTGCGACATCAAACGCCCCGATACTCCTGATAGTAAGCTGCCAGTCGAG
>DEIM01000247.1:2181-6990 GCA_002352485.1 Candidatus Dadabacteria bacterium UBA2774 | reverse complement strand
TGGTATAGGTTCTCTGATTCTTTTACTGCGGCTCTTAAATCGTCTCCAATACCGGCGCTATGAACATTCGGCGGCATAGTAATACCGTCAGACACTCCGGGCTCCTTGTATATCCAATCGGTCTTTCTATGCCTCAGGAGCTGATGCCAGCAGGCCTCGCTTATCACAAACTCCGCCTTATACTGAACGAGCTTAAAAGCGTTAATAGGGTTATCGAATTTTCCGAGCTTCTCAACCGCCTTTTTCAGCATCTCAAGCTTTCCGGAAATATCCTTATCTCCGAGCTTCTTTTCGATTGCATCGTAGCTTAAATCCGAATGCTCGAACAGTATTGCTTTGACTATATTATCTAGGGCAATTTCTTCCGCATTTTCAGAACCTTTTCCGGTCCAGTCGAGGAGATTAACTGAGGGGCCGTCTTCTAAGCTTCCCTCTTTATTCCCCTCATTCAAGCTGCTTGCAATTGCTTCGAGCTCTCCTCTTGTCTCAACTATATATTCATTTACATTGGCGTATTTAACGAGCGTGGGTACGGAGAAGCGAACTTCATTCTTTATTTCCACGGCGCGGTTTCTGACTTCGGGATATTTACTCGATAGCAGCTTGGTCAGTGAATCCTCTATAGCCCGGGCGTTTGCTGTTAAGCCCAGGTTTGTAAAAGTCGCCAGGCTCAGCACATAACGCGCGTCTTCAAATGCGAGTTTTTCAAGCGCTCTGAAATGTATGCGCTCCTCCGAGCCCTGTGGAGTGGGCACGGTGTCTTTTAAATATTCGAAGAGGGTGTCGTTCAGCTTGGAGTAGGTGTCATAAAGATAGTTGTTAAGCTCAACAAAGTCATTTTTCAGTGAAGGCTTATCACTTAGCTCCTCGGGTATGTAGAAATCGCCTTTCACGGGCTTTTGGTAGCGCTGAGAGTACTCTGTAAACGACATATACTCGTTTGAGAGCTCGAGCACCGATGAAAAGAGCCTCGATACCCTTTCTACGCCTACATGCACGGCTGCGTGCTCTGCAACGGATGCATGGCCGTAGTTGAGTACCCACTTCTCGTGAAACTTAGCGGCCCTTTCCTGACCGAGCTGCTCTTCCTGTATCACGGTGTCTATATTCTCTCTGAAGCCTTTGGGGCTGCGGCTTACGTATGCGAATATCACGGCCACAACTTCTTCAGGGATATTACTTACGGTGTATATGTCCCTATCTGTATTGGATACATATTTATTCACATCATCAAAATGTGACTTTTCCTGTGCCATTAGTCCTCCTGATTGCGGCGCGGGCGGCGAGTATTGCTTGAGTTTCAGAGTTACGGAATCTTATTATACCGGGACAAGCTAAGTAATTGTAATGCCCTCTTTCATCTTACTTAAAATGTAGGTCAGCACCTGCCCGGGTGCACCGTATATTACAGCGTCTACGAAGTCGTCGGCTGGGCTTTGCTTTTCGCTTATTATAACCACTTTGGCGTCGTTCTCTTTAGCTAAAAATGGATATGAGGCAATTGGCTCGTGCTCTAAAGACGCCCCTGCAATTAAAAACATATCAGCGTTATGGAGCCTTATCCAAGCCTCTCTTGCTTCCCAGTGAGGCAGGGGTTGGCCGGGGAAAGATACCGGGGGCTTTATTTGGTCACTTCCACACTCTGTACAAATCGGTACTTCAGTTCCATTCTCCACTATGCTTAGAATCTCATTCAAAGGGTAGTCTTTTCCGCAGCTCGTGCACGTTACCCAGAGCATCGAGCTGTTGAGCTCAATCACTGTCGTGCTTCCGGCTCTTAAGTGCAGCCCGTCCGTAGCCTGTGTGAATATGCAGTCCAGGTTAACGAGCATCTCGAGCTCCGAAAGAGCTCTGTGGGAAGGGCCGGGTTCGATGTTTGAGACCTGTGGGTAGACCTCGCTTAATTTTTTCCAGTACTCCTTTCTGATATTTTGGTTTTCCCTGAAATCTCTAATATGAGGGTTTAGCCTGGGGTCTGAAAAATCCGGTACCCCCGCTTCCTGAGAGATCTCCGCACCGGTGAGCACTACGATCTTTTTTGCTTCCTGTAACCAATCGGCAACCGCGGCTGCGGCATCGACTTCCATAGTTAATGGATTATACAATCCTGTGCTTGCGGATGTCAACGTGATCGTTACCAGACAATAAGAGTATATCTCGGGTTATGTATATATTATTCAGACCATTAGCTCACGGCATTAGGTAAACTAACAAAAAACGGAGGTTGACCTTGGGTATGGAAGAGAGCTTACAGTATAGGCCGGAAGAAATTACGGAGTTTAGCGACACAGCGCTCATGATCCTCTGGAGCGACGGGCACCAGAGTATATATCTATATGAAGACCTGCGTCAGGAGTGTCCCTGCGCCACTTGCAGGCAGCTCAGAAAAAACTCCAAGACCGGGAAGCTCCCATTAAAAAAAACTATACCCTTAGGAACAAAAACAACTAAAGTTAAGCCTCTTAGTATCGATCCGGTCGGACAATATGCCTATAAGTTCACCTGGAACGACAAGCACGACACGGGAATATATACCTATCAGTTCCTAAGGAACCTGTGTAGCTGTGAAGCGTGTCTCCCCGAGCGTTAATGAATCACTCAATCTCGAATACTATATTGACTGATGTCTTTACAGTAAGCTCTCCGGGCTCAATCGGCGGTGGTGGAGGAGCCGCCTCGGCGTAGGCCATTTTCCCCCTGATCGCATAGTCACTGTATACCGGCATAGGCATATCGGACGTAGGCCTGATGGACAGAATCTTTACAATTTTCACACCTGCGGCACCGGCGACAGTCTCTGCTGTAGCTCTGGCGTCTTTTACTGCCTTCTCAAGCGCCTGTTTCCTGTATGCTTCCCTCTCGGTAGTATCGAAAATCAGGCTATCGATTCTATTCGACCCGGCTTGCGCTACGCTATCTATGAGCTTTCCGAGATCGTTTAAGTTGTGGGTTTCGACGATAATTTGATTAGAAGCCGTGTAACCTTTGAACTCCGATTTCTTAGTTTCGTTATTGTACTCGTAAACAGGCGACAGGTTGTAACCGGCAGTCGAGACTTTATCGTCCTCACCCAGCCCCGCTTTTATGACTTCCATGACTTTATTAGTCTTCACAGAGTTGTCTTTAACGGCGCCCTCCGCTGTATCTGACCTGCTCTCCACAGCGATACTGATGCTTGCTTTGTCAGGGCTGGCAGTGATTTTTCCCTGCCCCGTTATGCTTAGGGTGTTTTTTTCATATTTACCCTCCTGTGCATATGAACCTGTGAACGCAGTCAGCACGAGAATAAAACAAATAGTTGTAATAGCTGTAATTTTGTATCTCATTTATCACCTCTCATATTTATTTTGGAGCACTGCGGATATATTCTCATAGTATACGGATATATATGCAAATATTTAGCCCGATTGCTCTAAGGGGTCCTATAGGATAATATTACGAACGAGCAGTAGAGATAGCTCTAATTATTGATTTTCGTATTGCTTGATGATAATTTTCTAGGCTAATGATTGAAAAGAAGCTCAACTTTAAGTTCAAAGACCGTAAGCTTTTAAAGACCGCACTGACCCACAGCTCATACGCAAACGAAACCTCAGTCGAGAGTAATGAGAGGCTCGAGTTTCTAGGCGATGCGGTACTAGGGTTCGTCGTAGCCCGCGTTTTGTACGACCGCTACCCGGATGCAACCGAGGGTACGCTTTCTAAGATGCGAAGCGCTATCGTGAGCCGCATGAATTTTGCTCACTTTGCCCAGGAGCTAAAGATCGACAAGCAGCTGCTCCTTGGAAAAGGGGAAGAGAACACAGGGGGAAGGCTCAGGCAATCAAACCTGGCAGGCGCGTTTGAATCCGTAATCGGGGCCATATTCATAGACGGCGGATACAGAAAGGTCTACGGTATAATTACCAAGCTCTTAAAGGACTGCCTGAACGGTGATGAGGAGATATTTAAGGACTACAAGACCAGGCTTCAGGAAATAGCTCAGAAAAAGTTCCGGAAAGTACCTAAATACAAGGTAGTGCTTGAAGAAGGCCCTCCTCACGAGAAGTCTTTTCACATTGAGGTTAAGCTCGGAAGGAAACTGTTCGGAAAAGGTACAGGAAGAAATAAAAAGCAGGCTGAGCAGGAAGCGGCTAAAGAGGGGCTTGAGACTATCTCGCTTTTGAAAAAGTCATCTTAAGACGCTAATCGTTTTCGTTACTTTTAAGCTCTAGCTCATCCATTTTTTTAGATAGCGTATTTCTATTAATCCCGAGTATCTGGGCAGCCTTTTTCTTATTCCCCTTTGTCAATTTAAGTATGGATTCTATAAGAGGCTTTTCGACTCTTTTTATAACCGTCTCATAAATTTTGCTTGTGTTCTCATCACCTCCGGCACTGAGCAGATACTTGATCTCGTTTGAAATAAGGCTATCGAGTGATGCGCGGTCTTTCTTTATCCTGCCTTCGAGGTGAGGGGCGGATTCGAGAAGTGTTGCTTTAGTGATAATACTGTCTGATGACAATACCAGTATACGCTTGATGATATTTTCGAGCTCCCTTACATTTCCAGGCCAATTGTATCCGAGTACTGTGTCTTTGGCTTCATCTGAAAATGTTCTGTTTCCGACTCCGAGCTCTTTTGAGTACTTACTAAGGAAATGGTTGATAAGAGGCAATACGTCTTCAATTCTCTCTCTTAACGGTGGGATCTCGATTGTAATCGCGTTTAGTCTGTAATATAGGTCTTCCCTGAATTTGCCCAGGCTCACTTCTTCCTCGAGATCTTTATTGGTAGAGACGACTATCCTTACGTCCACAGGGGTAGGC
>DEIM01000247.1:0-2028 GCA_002352485.1 Candidatus Dadabacteria bacterium UBA2774 | reverse complement strand
TCTTTGGGGATCGCCGCAATATTTACCGCCACAAGATTCTCGTTTCTACGGCTGCTGTTTGAGTGTATGGAGCGTGCCACAAGCTCTTTTCCTGTGCCGCTTTCCCCCACTACCAAAACAGTGATGTCCCGCTCGGCCACGCGCCCGATCATCTTATAGATATTGAGCATGACTTGGGACTGCCCCACAATATCCTGGAGCGTATCGGTTTCGCTCCCTTCTTTGCAGAGTATTTCGAGCTTTTTCGTATTCTCATAGCTTTCGATAGCTCTCTCAACTGTAAAATTTACTTCATCTAGGTCAAAGGGCTTTGCAATGTAGTCATAAGCTCCTTTTTTCATCGCGTCTATTGCGTTTTTAACAGTATTTTGGGCGGTAATAATGATTATAGGGGGGTCAATTCCCTCTGCTTTAAGCTCGCTCATAACCTCAAACCCGTTCATATCGGGCATAGTCAGGTCGAGTATGATAGATGAAAAGCCTCCAGAAGATGCTTTCTCAATTGCACTCGAACCGTCCTCAGCGTACTCTACTGCATATCCCGCTTTCTGGAGGCTCTTGCCCAGGACCCACCTTATACTCTCTTCATCGTCAACGACCAATATTTTTCTTTTCATATTTTCGGTTTAATTGTGCTCGGATTTTAATACTACAAAAGCACAATGCTATTTAGCTGCACTTCTTATTTGCTATAATCACTAGCCGGCGATAGGGAGGTATATCTTGAACACTGTACCCTGGCCTAATTCACTCTCAACAAATATCGCCCCGTCGTGCTTTGCTATTATTTGGTAAGCCAGAAATAGACCCAAGCCCGACCCTTCCTTTTTAGTAGTATAAAAGGGATTAAATATTTTATCCAGGGAGTCCTCGGGTATTCCTGTGCCGCTGTCTTTTATTTCCACAGACATCGAGTTTTGTCCTTTAAGCTTATGCTCGGTGATCCACCTTGTAGTGATCTCGACTTCTCCATTGCCATCTATAGCCTGGGATGCGTTTTTAATGAGGTTTAGAAATACCTGCTTTAGTGAATTTGTGTCTCCACGCACCGGAGGGAGGGTAACATCATAGTTTTGCTTATACGTAATATGCTTATCCGACATTGATTCAAGGTATATAATCTCCATCAGGATTTCGTGAATATCCAGGGACTCGAATTCCTCTTCAGCAAAAGGCTCAAGCTGCTTAAGCGTGTCAAGGAGCTCCCTCAGCCTGTCAGCTTCTTTTGTTATGATCCCTGCGCATTCTATGGTTTCTTTGTCCCGAGCATCGCTGGCCAGAAGCTGCGCTGCGCCCCTGATCCCCGAAAGCGGGTTTTTGAGCTCGTGCGCTAACCCCAATATAAGATTCTCGAACTTTGAAGCGGAAATTTCCTGTATGCTTTTGCTGCTAAGGAACTTTGTCCCTACCAGGTCCTTTATCTGTAGTATGACTCCTGAAATGTCCCCTTTTTTATCGAAAATCGGAGACGCTACAGACTGAATAGATATTTTTTCTCCATTTCTAAGCACTGGGTTGAGCTCATCGCCGATGATAGTTCTTTCTTCCTCGATTGCCATATGAGCGACGTTCTCCACCTCTTCTGGCATAAATATATTCGAGGCTCTGCCGCGCGCCTTCTTTCTGGATATCCTGAAAACGGTTTCGGCATTATCGTTCATGTCGAGCACTGTAAAACCGGTGTCGAGTATTATTATACTTTCGGGAAGGGAGTCGAATATCTCCTGGAAATTTACATTCTTTGGATTTGCCTCATTTTTAGCCATAGCTTGGCTCTCGAACTATCATTTTATTTCGGCATGTATGAAATAATTCCGGGTTGTATGACTTGAGCATAAGCTCTTTAGCTCCGGTCATATTAAACAATAAACGGGGACTTATTGAACCTCCTCGATTCTTATAAAAGTGGTTTTTGAATTGTTGTTTAAGAAGGAGTTTGTTTCTTTAATAGCCGAAAGAAGGTCCTTTTCCCTGGCCTCGTGGGTCATTATAACCACAGGGACATCTCCCCCGCCGAGGTGTCTGCCT
>DEIM01000042.1:506-12151 GCA_002352485.1 Candidatus Dadabacteria bacterium UBA2774 | reverse complement strand
CCCCTTAGCTTTGTAGAAGACTCCTGAACACTCTGTAGAAAAGCTCCGTGCTCGGGCTTTGAGGTGTCGGCTGCAAATACGAGGTAGGCGAAAGAAAGGAGTTTCCCGATTTTCTCACTTATGCTCTCGAGCTCCTTTACCGCGTTTGATAGTTTCTTGGGTGTTAGGGTGTTGGAGTTTATCTTGCCCCTGTATGTTTTCTCAAATTTTTCCGCTCTCTTGAGTAAGCTCTTTCTATCCCTCTCAATTTTGGGGTCATTAAGTCCTGAGTATAGGTCCGATAAATCCCACTTCACACCTTCTGATCCCAATTTTATCTTTTTAGCCGCTTGTGCCATTTAAGTCTCCCGATACTCTTTTATTCGCTTTTAGGTTTTTACTACTCCCCTTCTGTGCTTTCAAGACCTTCCTTTACGAGTTTATTAACGAGCGCGCCGTCCGCTTTACCCTTCACTTTGGGCATGATCTCTTTCATTACTTTGCCAATATCTTTCATGCCCTGAGCGCCGCTTTGCTCTATAGCCGCTGAGACAAGAGAGCGTATTTCTTCCTCCCCCATCTGCTCCGGCATATATTTCATGAGTATATCCATCTCAGCCGTCTCGTCAGCCGCGGCATCGGGTCTTCCAACTTTTTCATATTCCTTTGCGGCCTCTCTTCGTTTTTTGATCTCGGTACTAATGACCGCTATTACTTCCTCGTCTGTAAGCTCGCGCTTGTTATTGTCTATCTCCCTGTTCTTAATCGCGGACTGAAGCATGCGGAGCACTGTAAGCTCAAGTTTGTTTCTGTTCTTTAGGGCGCTCTTAAGGTCTTCGGGTATTTGGTCTCTAAGACTCATTTTTATATCTCCTTTTTTCGCTCGATATATCCTGCACTTACTCACCAATTAATCTAATCTAACACATATATTCCCGGGAGGTTACGTCCTTTCTCTGCATAATCCGTCCCGTAACCTACAATAAATCCCTCCTCGATCTCAAACCCCAGATAGTCTGCTTTTATCTCAATTTCTCTTCTCTCTCTCTTATCGATAAAGGCGCATATTTTAAAAGACGAGGGCTCTCTTGAAAGCACGATCTCCCTTATAAACCCAAGTGTGCCTCCCGTATCCAAGAGGTCTTCCACCAGAATTACGTCTCTTTCCTTTAGAGAAATGTTAGTGTCTTGCAGAAGCTCTATCTCTCCCGGGCTGTCGCTTTCTCTGTAGCTCGATACTCTCAGAAAATCAATCTCGACTTCCAACCCTATCTGTCTTACAAGATCGGCCAGGAATATGAATCCGCCCTTTAATATACCCAGCATTAAAGGGCTCTTCCCTTTGTAATCCCTGGTGATTTCCTGCCCGAGCTCATGCACGCGGCGTGATATCTGCTGCTCTGTTATTAAGGGTTTAAGCGCCCGCCCGTTTATTTCATCTAACATCGGCATTTAAGTTTATACAATATTTCTCCACTGAACAGGGTTTTGCTTAGTCTCGGAGAAAGAGGGCTATTGAGGAGTGTCGAGCACGCAGCACAATATTGACCTCCTCATCTTGATGCTCTATATTTTTGAGCGAATCAAATAGGTATGAAGGTAAGGAGCGAGCATTGAGTTTTATAGAACCTGAAGAGCAGCTTAAGATATTAAGAAGGGGAGTAGAGGAAATAATCTCAGAGGAAGAGCTTTTATCTAAGCTCAAGAAATCAAAAGAGAAGAACATGCCGCTAAGGGTGAAAGCGGGGTTTGACCCCACGGCGCCCGACCTTCACCTTGGGCACTCTGTATTACTCCGAAAACTCAGGCAGTTTCAGGACCTGGGGCATAGGGTGCTCTTTCTGATAGGCGATTTTACCGCTATGATCGGAGACCCCTCAGGCCGCTCCGAGACCAGGCCGCCGCTTACCGAGGCCGAGGTTAAAGAGAACGCTCTCACATACGAAAGACAGGTGTTTAAGATACTCCTTAGAGAAAGGACTGAAGTTGTGTTTAATTCCACCTGGCTCTCCAAAATGTCAGCGATCGATCTCTTAAAACTCTCTTCACAGGGTAACGTGGCCAGGATGCTGGAGAGGGACGACTTTGAGAAGCGCTACAAGAGCGGTGTGTCGATAACGATTAACGAATTTCTATATCCTCTCATTCAGGCATATGATTCCGCGGTGTTAAAATCCGATGTGGAGTTTGGAGGGACCGACCAGAAGTTCAATATACTCCTGGGGCGAGACCTGCAGAGGCACTATAATGTAGAGCCCCAGGTTGCTATATTACTCCCAATACTCGAGGGGTTAGACGGTGTACGAAAGATGTCAAAGTCCCTTAATAACTACGTTGCGCTAGAGGATACGTCTGTAGAGATGTTCGGCAAGCTCATGTCTCTTTCCGACTCCCTCATGTGGCGCTACTACGAGCTACTGACCGATAGGACGGATGAGGATATTGAGAAGCTAATGAAAGGGCACCCTATGGACGCAAAGAAGGAGCTTGCGCTAGATATTACCTCCTGGCTCAAGGGTGAAGACGAAGCGCTCTTGGCAAAAGCTGATTTCGAAACAAAGTTCTCTACACGAGAGTTCCCCAAAGACGCTAGGGAAGTCTCATTTGAGCGAAGCGGCGACAAGACTCTACTGGACCTGGTAACCGAGTCTTCAGAGAGATTAAAAAGCAGGGGCGAGGCTAAGAGGCTCATCCTTCAGGGCGGAGTCACGATCGACGGCGAAAAAGCGACAGATATAAATAGCGCTATGCCGGACGCAGACACCATTGAGCTAAGAATAGGTAAGAAGGAATTTGTCTTAGTAAAGTTTAATTAAAGGCGAGCGGGCCTGTAAGCCGAATTCTGTCTTGGACAATCATTCATCTGGGACATCCATTACTGAATGCCTCTCGCAACTTACCCGGAAGCTTCGGGCGGGCAGCCCTTTATTTCCTAAGAAAAACGCTCCCCTATTTTGTCTTTCTCCGAGCGGGGTTTACCGTGCCGCGGACTGTCGCCAATCCGCGCGGTGGTCTCTTACACCCCCTTTTCACCCTTACCGGTCTTTCCCGAGGGAAGGACTTAGGCGGTATGTTTTCTGTGGCACTTTCCGTTGCCTCACGACACCTGGGAGTTACCCAGCGCTCTGCCCTTGGGAGTTCGGACTTTCCTCCAGTCTCCGGTACTAGCCCGGAAACCAGCGATTGCCCGGCTCACTCGCCTCTAATTAAAGTATTCATCTATTGCCTGGTTTGCAAGTCTGTCAGCTTCGGAATTTTGCTCTCTGGGGATATGCCGGATTCTTATGTCGTCAAAGCCTGAGAATAGGCTCCTGGCTTTTTTGTTAAGCGGGATTATTTCAGCGTGTTTAACTTTCCACAAACCGTTCACCTGGTTTGCGACAAGCAGTGAATCTGTAAAGATTCGAATTGGGTGGCCGTTTAGGTCTTTTGCCGATTCAAGCGCTTCAATCAGCGCGGTGTACTCAGCCTGGTTATTGGTTCTGGTGCCTAGATATTTTGTGATTTCTCGGGATTTGCCGCCGGGCTCTTTAATGAGTATGCCGATTCCTGCATCCCCGGGGTTTCCTCTGGAAGCGCCGTCAATATAGATTGTTACTGTGTCTGTGCCCAATTCTTCGCCGCCGCCGCTACGCTGTCTGCGCTTCACTTTGTTTTTCTTCTTCTTCGCAGTAAAGAATCTTTTTACAGCTAGGACACTGAATTATCCTTGAAAGCGTCAGCACTTCATTAAAGAGCTGAGGAGGGATATTCATGTGGCACCCGGTGCAAATTTCGTTCTTGGCAAGAGCAAGAGCCGTCCCGTCTCTTTTCATTATCTTTTCGTATACGGGGAGTATTTCTGGGCTAATTTTTGATGCGATGTTTTCTTTTTCGGCTTTTTTCGGCGTGTACTGCACTTTTACTTCCTCAAGTTTTTCTTTTATTTCGTCTATTTTTTCCTTGTACTCTTCTTCCTTTGCTGAAAGCTCCTCCTCAAGTTCTGAAATCTTGGATTCTATCCCCTCTATCTTCTCCATTTCATCTATGAGGTTTTCTTCAAGCTCTGAATTTGTTCTTTTCGTGTCTGAGATTTCTTTCTGTAGAGCCGCATATTCCTTATGAGTCTTAATGTCGAAGAGTTTTTGTTCAGACTTCTTTATAGTTTCCTCGTTACTTGCCAGCTCCTGCTCAAGTTTGGTTTTGTTTTCATTAAATTGTTCGAGTTGTGTTTTTAATTCGGATAGTGTGTTTCGGGATGTTTCTAGCTCATGCTCAAATTCTGAAATTCTTTCGGGGTACTCTTTTAGATGCACCTCTAATTCGCTGAGCTCCGTATCGATACGTTGGAGCTCATCGATAACCACAATTTGGTCTTTCATATACCCCTCCCTTGTGTGTGTAATTTTTAATTCTGACCCTTTGAAATATTGAGCCTATTTCCTGAATTGATGGAATAGTTAAGTTTGTTGAATATAGACAGTTTTTAGTTTTAACAGCTTTATCCATGTAACGTGCCGTAATTAAAGCGTTTATTGGGCCCACCCGGACTCGAACCAGGGACCAACGGATTATGAGTCCGCCGCTCTAACCAACTGAGCTATGGGCCCTAATACTCGTTTAGTAAACTTATTATTCTAGAGTAGGAACCTTCTCTTGTCAAACTTAGGACAAGTAGGGAAGAGGTATGTTAATGATTACAGCGAGTTATGCGCTTTGCGAAACGCAGGTTCCGGCTGTAGACTCCTGTAATTTAGCCCTGTTTTTCTATATTTCGGCAATAATGCCGGGTTATTTTTTAAGTGCCAAGCTATTTTTTTGTGTGTAGTTTCTGGATTTAAGGATTTTATAATAACCGAGTACTTTGGTTATGTACTCTGTAGTCTCGGGGTATGGAGGGATGCTAAAACCGTGTTTTATGACCGCGCCCTTTCCGGCATTATATGCGGCCAATGAGAGTTTTAGATCGCCGTCGAAGTAATTTAAAAGATCGCTCAAGTATTCGACGCCCCCGTCCATATTCTCTTTTGCGTCAAAGGGATTGTCCACACCGTAGTCACTCGCAGTCTCGGGAATGAGCTGCATTATGCCCTGAGCGTTTTTCGGGGACACAGCACCCGGGTCAAAGTTCGATTCGGCTTTTATTACCGCTTTAACCAGATAAGGGTCTACGTCATGTTTAGCGCTTACGGTCATAATGTCCTTATCATAATCTGTTATGAATTTATGCGACAGTATGCTTGAGTCATTATGTCCCCTTCTAACTATTTTGTACTTTGACAGAGCGCCCGGTCCGTTAAATACTACTGTCGGCATTTTGTTGTTGCATTCCATGGTCTCAAAATTCCCCGATCTTTCAATCAAAATTACGCATTTTGAAATCTCGACCACCTTCACCGGCTCAGAGCTTATGATATCTATCCTGTCTCCCTCGAAGTAGCTCCCAAGCTCCCCTGTAACGGGGTTCTTTAGCAGTACTTTTCTCTTGCCTCCGTTAGTTAGCGTGCCGAGCACGTTGAGCCCGATATCAGAAGTTGAAACCTCTATCGCCAGTATCTCGTTTGCAGTTTCAATAGGAGTAGTTAAAGATTCATCTTGGGGTGCAGTTACGGATACATCAAGTTCCGTAGAATCAGGATTCTCGTTCCCCATAACGAGGGAAGAAAGGAATAAAATGAAGAATAGACTAAAAAAGAGAGAAATATATAAGTTTTTCATGCTTTGGAAGCTAATTTCCTCTAGTTTCAGAATAAATGATTGAGGGCGAAAAGTAAATAACAAATATCAGAGTGGATAAAGCTTGTATTAAGCCCGCTTCGGGGTTTTCAAGAGCCCGTGCAAAGCAGGTTCGGACAGGGCTCGCAATTTAGATGCAGCTTCGTGTGGAATAAAAAGCGAGCTTTAGCTCGTATGAGCGAAGCCGTCCCGTTTAAATTAGTATTCGGAATTAATATAGAAAGCTACTTGCCGACACAGTTAGCGCTGTTATTTATACTGCAATGAACTTATAAGACTTAACGTCTTTTCCGTCCTTTGTCTTTTTTACCGTGCCAACAGTAACACCCATTTTTTGACCCATCTTGAGTCCTTCGGGGTCATCCGTTTCAACCTGTGCCATTACCCTCACGCCTTCAGGAAAATCCACCAATGCAAGCGCATAGGGGACGGGGAATTCAGGCATGCTCCTTCTGACGATTGTAAATGAATGCAGCTCCCCTTCGGGGCTCAGCATCTTTTCCTCTATCTCGTCCGAGAAGCTTACGGGGTCGGCTAGGTATTTAGGGAATGTCCAGTTGTCAGACTCCTTTGAGTAGCCTCCTATGAGCCTTACTTTGCCCTTGTCGTCCACTCCGAAAAGCTCGGGGAATAATACTTCGTCTTTTTCTGAAATCTCTGCCATTTCTACCATATCTCCTAAGAAATTTTGAGTCCCGTATATATTACATCCAAAATTTATTTAGTCTAGTGCCGCTTATGAGCGGGGTTTGTCAAGGCGGTAAATTCTTAGTAAAATAAAGCTCTGTGAGCAGCAAAGTTCCAAGGGCGCTCAGTATTGCGGGCTCGGATTCGGGTGGGTGCGCGGGAATACAGGCGGACCTTAAAACTTTTACGGCGCTTGGGGTTTTCGGTATGTCAGTTGTGACTTGTGTCACGGCGCAGAATACCCGGAGTGTAGTGGGAATACACGATCTGCCCTACGAATTTGTGGAGCTTCAGATCGACGCCGTGCTGGGTGATATTGGCGCTGACGCGGTAAAGCTGGGGATGCTTTCTAATGAGAGCATTGTCTTTTCAGTTGCCAAAAAGCTAATTGACTACAGTACGGATAAGATAGTTCTTGACCCTGTAATGATCTCCACAACGGGGACTGCGCTTGCAGATGAGGGCGCTGTGAAAGCGATAATTCAGAGGCTTTTGCCGATAACTTATATAGTAATGCCCAATCTCCCTGAAGCAGAGGCTCTGACTAGTCAGAAAGTGAGTACGGTTGATGATATGAAAGGGGCGGCACGGAAGATAAAATCGCTTGGGCCTAAGTATGTGCTAATTAAAGGAGGGCACCTGGCATCTTCTCCTGACGCGGTGGATCTGCTTTACGACGGGAGCGATTTTACAGAATACAGGGTCCCGAGAATAAGCACGAAAAACACACACGGGAGCGGGTGCACGTATTCGGCTTCAGTCTGTGCGTACTTGGCAAAGGGATTGTCTGTACACGAAGCGGTAAAGGAAGCAAAGAAATATGTTACGGAGGCTATTTCAAGATCATTTGACCTGGGGCAGGGGCACGGACCGTTAAACCACTTTTGGAAATTCAAATAAAACTTACTCAAAGAGGGATATAACATGGCTCAGATTATAGACGGAAAAGAGGTTTCACAGTACATAAGGGGCGAAGTCGCAAAAGGTGTGTCTCAACTACTTGATAGCTCCGGCATAACTCCCGGGCTCGCGGCGGTTCTTGTAGGTGAAGACCCGGCTTCAGAGATATATGTAAGGAATAAAAGAAAGGCTTGCACTGAGGCCGGCATTTATTCAGAAGAGCATAAGCTGCCTGCCGAGACAACGGAGGAAGAGCTTCTTGCTCTCGTGCAAAAGCTAAACCAAGACCCCAACATTCACGGCATACTCGTGCAGCTCCCACTCCCTGATCATATTAACGAGACAAAGGTTCTAAGGGCTGTATCGCCCGATAAGGACGTGGACGGTTTTCATCCCTTCAATGTAGGTCTTCTGGTCGAAGGCAACCCGAGGTTTCTTTCCTGCACGCCTCATGGGATTATTAAGATGCTTGAGTACTATGATATCGATATAAAAGGTAAAGAGGCCGTCGTTGTAGGCAGGAGTAATATCGTTGGCAAACCCATTGCCATGCTCCTACTTCACCGTCACGCCACAGTCACCGTCTGTCATTCCCGCACCAGGGATTTGGGTGAGGTAACGAGAAGGGCCGATATACTCGTAGCCGCCATTGGACGCGCAAACTTCATTACGGAGGATATGGTGAAGGAGGGGGCCGTAGTGATAGACGTAGGTATAAACCGTAACGAAGAGGGCAAGCTCACCGGGGATGTAGACTTTGCGAATGTTGAGAATAAGGCCTCTTATATAACACCCGTGCCAGGCGGGGTAGGGCCGATGACAATCTCGATGCTCCTTTGGAATACCCTTGAGTCGGCAAAAGCGGGTGTATAGATGAGCGTTTTCTGGAATCGAGGTTAAAGTAGTGTAGCCGGGTTTTGAATATTTATCTCCCGGGATTATTGGCACGTTTACCGAGAATTTCTATGAACATTTCTGTAAAGTATTCACTCACTACTCT
This sequence comes from Candidatus Dadabacteria bacterium UBA2774, assembly GCA_002352485.1. Classification (GTDB taxonomy): domain Bacteria; phylum Desulfobacterota_D; class UBA1144; order Nemesobacterales; family UBA2774; genus UBA2774. The sequence continues at coordinate 3,870 of DEIM01000042.1, read as the reverse complement.
ATTCCCCTCGCTGTTAAGGTGTCCGTCCAGGCGATAATAGAGATCGGTATCCTCATTATTACTGTAATCCGCGAGTACATCCAATACCGAAATCCATGTAAAACCGTTTTCTTTAGCGAATGCTACTAATTCATTGTCGATAATCTCAACATCGCTATTTTCTAGACTATAGCCGTTTGCTTTATAAAGCACCTGGAACTGCTGGGGGATAGATAGGACAATTAGCTCGGCGTCTCTACTCTTAGAGTATCTTAAGGCTCTCAGTAAAAGATCTTTCGTTATTGAAAGCTGGTCCTTAAAGGTCTTGGTCGGTGTTGAGCTGAAGTACTGTGAGCGTCCTGTCATCGTATAGAGCTTGGAATAAACCCAGTCACTCGATATTAGAATGCGCTTATATAGTGTTAACAGATTTAATGAAGAGCTTTTTTCATCTTTTTTGCGAACCGATTTATCTTCAATATTGATGTTTTCATTAGAGATGATTGGAGTGTTCGTAAACAGGTCATTCGGCAAGAATACCAAAACTACAATATCAGGCTCATATTGTGGGAATAATTTTTCGAGCATCAGTACTTCTTTTGTCGTATCGTACGCCGGAACCCCGGCTTTTATGACTTCGGCCTCAAGTCTCTTTTCCACGAGCTTTTTTTTCAAATAAAACGGGCCATATCTCCTCATATTGACTGCCGTCGCCAAACGTAAAGGAATCACCCAGTAGTAAAATCCGTGTAACGCCGGGGGCTTTAGATTTTGTATGATTTTTCTGGTCCCTGAAGCCCTCGCTGCTTATCCTGTACTCAACAAAAAACTCAGGGGTTTTAACGGTAGGAAAAGAGCCCGGTCTGTTACTGTGTCCGAGAACGCTGTCCGAGAGTCCCAGCGACTCGTTTTCGTAGGTTATTATAGGTTCCTGTGGGAAAAAGGTTCTTAGCGTGATTTCGAAAAGAGCCAGAATCAATATAGTTGACGCAGTTACAATCAGGACTTTTTTAAAGAAACTCATTTATCTCCCTCATCAGGATACAAGTATATACCCCTATTAAAAAATATGATGAGAATATAACCTATCCTAGAGGAAAAATATAAACCAAAGTGTTGTGTATAACTTTTTCAATCTATACATATATATATGTCCGCTATTATTAGTTGAATGAATACAGTTGTTGACTAACCCCTCTAAAAGACTCACTAATATTACATGTTAAGTGTGCTTTGTATGTGTTTATAACTCTATTGATTTCATGTCAGAAGGCTGTGGATAACCTGTGGATTACTATGGATCGGGTGTGTATGAGTAGTCTAATTTAACCACCCCATGCGAGTCCTTCAGATTCCCTAGAAGCTCTGTAACCGATACCTTGAAAATAGGGTGGATCAGCCCCGGGGCAATCTCCACAAGCGGCTCTAACACGAACCGTCTTTTGTGAGCCTCGGGGTGGGGTATTTTCAAATCGGGATCGTCAATTATCTCCTCACCGTAAAAAATTATATCCAGATCTATCGTTCTGGGACCCCATTTTACATACTCCGGCATGGTACTACCTGCCTGCTCCTGTCTTTCTGAATTTATTCCCCCGAATCGTGCTTCGCACTCCCGCCCGCCCGCATCGGCATCGCTGTGAGACGCTCGCCTCTGTGCACTGATTTTATCCTCCCCGGCATCGCTGTGAGACGCTCGCCTCTGTCCCCATCTCATTCTTCCGAGCTTATTCTCAATTTCCGAAAGCTTGTCTAACAGCTCATGCGGAGTTATATCTGTCATTATCTCTATGGCGGAGTTTATAAAAAGCGGCTGGTCTTCATTACCCACAGGCTCTGTCTCATAAAAGGACGAGACGGCTGTAACGTTCGAGAAAGCTGAGATATCCTCTATAGCCCGTTTGCAGTTAAGCGCCCTGTCACCAAGGTTTGATCCTATTCCTATGTATGCTCTTTGCACGCGATTATATTAAATCATATTTCTCATAATCAAAAGATTTTGACTAAGACTGAGAGTTTGAATACATTTAATGCTTTCAGGGGAGACTCTATATGCCGCTACTTAGTGACGAAGATATAAAGGACAAGCTCGGGGGTCTAGAGGGATGGGAAAGGGTAGACGAGCAAATCACGAAAACCTATAAATTAAAGAATTACATAGAATCAGTAGGGTTTGTTAACAAGGTAGCTCTACTTGCTGAAAGGGCGGATCACCACCCCGACATAACGCTCCAGTACAACAAAGTTACTATAACGCTTACTACTCATAGTGACGGGGGGATTACTGAAAAGGATTTTAGTCTTGCCCGTGAGATAGAAGGGGTTTTCTGAGTTTCAAATTAAGACAGCTTGTCTTTATTTTCTATTACCTCGAAATCGCTTTCTTCGAGGATTATAGTCTTACCGCCGTCTCGGGTTTCTCTCACTTTTTCTTTCTTCCCTATCGATGAGAAAAGCCTTGCCACGCTGAATATTATTATTAGCCCTGCAACCGCAATTCCTATTACCAGGCCGAATACCGCAAGTACTGCGACTACTAGAACAACAGTTATGATGGCAAGCGGTAGGGCATAAAAGGGCGGTTTCTTACCTTGAAAATAAAACGCTCTTCGGTTCGGGTTCATTCTTATTTGGTCTCCGTGTTATTACGGCTATTTACTACAAGAGTATATTGTACCCTATTACGTACCCAAAATCCTCTTATTTACACAGGCACAGGGAGTCTTTCGAGTATATCCCCGATCGCGTCTTCCGAAGCGTTTTGTGTGAGGCCGCCGTTTTTAGATATAACTCTGTGAGCGAGCACGGGTACTGCCAATTTCTTTATATCGTCAGGTGTACAGTAAGTCCTGCCTTCTGAAATCGCAGTGGACTGAGCAGCGGATTTAAGCGCTATAGCTCCCCTTGGGCTTACACCGAGCTCAAATAAGCTCTCATTACGGGTTTCGTTTATAATAGCGATGATGTAATCCAGAAGCGATTCGTCTACTTTAACGTTTTGAGACATTTTCTGGAGGAGCAGTAGCTCCTGCTTAGATATTACGGGCCCGATTCTCTCCCGTATGTCAACGTTGCTGTGCTCTCTAAGTATACTCTTTTCACTTTCTCTGTCCGGGTACCCGATACTAATTCTGATCGAAAATCTGTCCAGCTCGTTCTCCGGAAGGGGGAATGTTCCCTTATATTCAAAGGGGTTCTGTGTGGCGATAACCATAAATGGCTCGGGTAGCGCATATTCTCTGCCGTCTATAGTTACCTTGGCATCGTTCATCGCTTCAAGGAGCGCACTCTGTGTTTTAGGGGTCGCTCTGTTTATCTCGTCCGCGAGTACGACGTTTGCGAAAATTGGGCCTTCCTTGAAATTAAACTCCCCGGTTTTCTGATC
>DEIM01000042.1:0-435 GCA_002352485.1 Candidatus Dadabacteria bacterium UBA2774 | reverse complement strand
TCTTCAATCAGTATATGTGAGCGGGAAAGGAGAGCTGCTACAGCTGTTTTTACAATCTCGGGCTTACCTTTTATTACAGTCCCGATGTTATTCTCAAGCTTCCCTATCTTATCCTTCAGCTCTTTTTGATCCAATATAGTTATACCTCTCTATAAATGGCACTTAAATCTCTATAAACCGCTAATAGAAAGTATATATCACTAAGGGGCTAAAGTGAGATTAATTTAAATAAGTTTCGCCGGTTAGATTGAATGTAGGTGCGTGGTGCTATACTTATGCACTCAAGCCGTGGCATTTCTTGAATTTCTTGCCGCTTCCGCATGGGCACGGGTCGTTTCTTCCGACCTTCTTCTGCTGACGTCTAATTGGTTTTTTCTTTTCCTCTTCTTCCTCGCCCCTGCTCATGGTCATACGCTGCTGCTCATCTCTTCTTCT
>DEIM01000214.1 GCA_002352485.1 Candidatus Dadabacteria bacterium UBA2774 | reverse complement strand
AGGCGCGCTGCCTGCGGTAATAGCACCCAAGGGCAAAAAGCGATTCCGGGTCGCAATGCTCAGCGGGTGCGTGCAGAGCGTTTTCTTCGGGGACACGAACAGGGCCACAGCCAGGGTGCTCGCTGAGAACGGGTGCGAGGTCATAGTTCCGGAAAGCCAGGGCTGCTGCGGGGCTCTTAGCGTCCACTCGGGGAGGTTGTCAGAAGGAAGGGAGTTTGCAAAGACTACGATCCAAACGTTTGAGAATCTAGATGTAGACGTAATCATAGTAAACTCCGCCGGATGCGGCTCTACAATGAAAGAGTATGGAGAGATACTAAAGGACGATCCAGGATTTGCCGAACGTGCCGAGGAGCTATCTTCTAAGACTAAAGACATAATGGAGTTCCTCTCCGATATAGGTCTTAAGGGGAAACTGCATGAGTTAAATGTGCGCGTCACATATCAGGACGCGTGCCACCTAGGTAGCGCCCAGAGGATAAAATCGCAGCCAAGACAGGTTATGTCACAGATCCCGGGACTTGAATTAACAGAGATGCCTGAGTCAGACGTTTGCTGCGGGAGCGCAGGTATCTATAACCTGGTCCAACCCGATATGTCTCAGAGCCTCCTCGAAAGAAAAATAGACAACCTCCGCACTCAGAAGGTGGACTATTTAGTCGCCGGAAACCCCGGGTGCCTGCTTCAGATTAAAAAAGGGATTGATAAATACGGCTTAGGTATTAAAACCGCTCATCCCATTGAGCTTGTCGATTGGTCTTACAGAGGCGCTAAGTAAGTAGCCCTTACTTATTTACCTCGATCCCGCGTGATTTTATAGTCTCAAGTGTAGCATCAAGCGGCTTATTCTCCGATACCCAGTAGCTTCCGTTACTTTCCTTATTAAAAACAGGGTTTTTAAACTTACACACGTCCAGATCACCGCCGCACATCACCTCTTCAAACTTGCCCGGGACCATTTTCCCGCAAGTGAACATGAAATTCCCCTTGCTCATCGTTATAGCTGTCCAGTTCCCTGCGGCGAGCTCCGTTGACCAACCGGCGCTTGCGCCCGGGTTATTTTTCGGCTCGTGATTAATGTAAATAGTATCGCCCGATACATTATGAAAGAGAAATAGGTTGAGTACTCCCCGGATCCCGTTGTTCAAGGTTAATTCCTTGCCGCTGAATTTATAACCCTCGGCGCTGCAGCCCTCCGGAAACCCAGAGCCATTGTCCTGAGCCTGGCATCCGGCTGACACTAAAAATGCAAATAGTACGAATGTGATCAATTTCTTGTTGCGGACTTTCATATCGACATCCTCCTTATCTCTACTTTTTTAGTTAGCGGCAAGAATACAAATAGCTAACACAAATCTATCGGTTATCCTTATTATATACAAAAAATAAAGGAGCGCTCAAGGGATGAAATACCTTTTTATCTTTGCCATAATATCATTTTCTTTAATAACTATTTCCTGCGACGAGACGGAGGATTTGTTCGACGGCGGCGGTACGGATCCGTTGATAGACCGGGAAATAGCCGAAGCCCAGGACTATAATCTGAGTACTCCTGTGTACGGAATGCAGGTTGCCGTCAGGGGCGATGTGGGTTTGGGTGACAACGCCATAATGGGCATTCTCGACAGAAGAGCAACGAGTTTTCTGGACTGTCAATTCGAAGGAGGCTCCGATCTGGGCTTCGAGGACGTTATGCTCTCAAACGGCGACACTATCGGACCGTTGTCCGAGCTCAGAGTATTTGTCGTACCCAGGAGGTTTGAGTGTGAGGCTGTGGGTCTTGACAGGTGTAATGGTATCTACTTCTTCGGTAACGATATACTTGTGGTATCAGTAGGTAACTTCTCCGGGTGCCCCGATCTGCCCGTATGGAAGCACGAGCTCGGACACCGCTACGGTATGGAGGCCGACCATAGTAACCTTAACGAGTTCCGTGCTTGCACGGACGAGGAAAACTGCTCGTTTGAAGATATAATAGGTTTCGACGGTATACAAATTGAGTGAGAGCTGCGCTACTTAAGAGCCTTACCTCTTTCTCTAAGTCCGAGCCATATTACTATATTTATTAGAAAGCAGATCACCGTGAGTAGTCCCACCGTGTATTTAAAAAACTGCCTCGGCATGATATAAAAAGAAAGGTCATATTGATTATTCATCCAGAGCTCGTTATTAAACATCAGAGGATGAAATATCTCCCGCCAGAACGTCCCAAAAAATGGCAGCACCAGTAGTAGAGATAAGATCAATATAGCGTTTACGAGCGCGAACCGGGAGACCCTTTTACGGTTGAACGTCAAGGCGAGCAGTATAAGCGCTCCGATGCCCAGGATAAATAACTTATCGAAAATGCCCCTCACCTCTTTTAGGTGCAGCTTCTCTTTGTCTGTGTAGAAGGTTTTAAGCCCCCCGCCCTGATGCCTGAAATAGGCGCTCAGCTCTGAAATTCCCTTGTTAGCTTCATTTATACCCACCACTTCACATCTCTTGTGAAAGTCGCAGTTAAACTTCATCCACTGAGGCGTATATACAGTAACTGCCATAGGTATATAGAAAGTAATGTAGAGAAGCGATACGAAAAGTAGGGTTCCCTTAATTGCTTTTATCATGGCTAAATTGAGTATAAAGCAAGGGGATAGTTCTTGCTATATGTCATGATCAGGCGGCTCCGGAAGTGAGTATTTTAGAACGAGGTACCCTATAATAGCAGACAAGAATGAGCCTGCTAGGATGCCGAGCCTGGCGTCTATTCCATACTCCGCATTATCACCCGTAAACGCAAGAGTGCTTATGAAAAGACTCATGGTAAAACCTATACCGCAGAGTATGGAGGCCCCGTATATGCTCCTCCAATTGAGGTCTCCGGGCAGTTTTGCAAGCCCGAGCTTTACACCTACTTTTGCAAAACCGAATACACCTATTTGTTTCCCCAGGAAAAGACCAAGCGCTACGCCGATGGGAATGGGCTCAAACAGCGTGCGGAACGACATACCCGCAAGCGACACCCCGGCGTTAGCGAAGGCGAATACGGGCATGATGGCAAACGCAATCCAGGGGTGAAGCGTGTGCTCGAGCTCCCTTAGGGGGCAGGGCTCGCCCTCAGCAGTCCTCAGAGGTATAGCAAACGCCAGTATCACGCCCGCCAGAGTCGCGTGAACCCCGGACTTTAGAACGCATATCCAAAGTATTACGCCGACTATGATATACGCTGCTATGCGTCTAACGCCCATAAAGTTCATCACAACCAGCGCCGCAATGGCTACGGCGGCCCCTATTAAAGAAGCTACTGATAAATCGCCTGAGTAAAAGACCGCGATTATCACAATTGCACCAAGGTCGTCGATGATTGCAAGGGTAAGTAGAAATAGCTTCAATGATACCGGGACTCGCGAGCCCAGAAGCGCCATAATGCCAAGAGCAAACGCTATATCGGTCGCAGCCGGAATTGCCCAGCCGTTAAGTGCGTCGGGGTTACTTAAATTCAGGAGCACATAGAATAGTGCGGGAATTGCCATGCCCCCCACGGCGGCTATGCCCGGAAGCGCGATCTCAGAGATGCTCGAGAGCTGGCCGTCCAGTATTTCGCGCTTTACCTCAAGCCCGATCAACAGGAAAAATATCGCCATAAGCCCGTCGTTTATCCAGAGCAGTAGGGGTTTGGCCAGATGAAGCGCCCCTATGCGCACTTCAACCGGGGTTTCGAGAAATAGATCATATAGCCCGGATAAGGGGGAATTGTTCACTATAAGAGCTAGGAGCGCCGCTCCAACAAGTATAATTCCGCTTGCGGACTCAAGCTATAAAAACTCTCTGATTGCGCTCACAACGCGGCTGGAAACAACTGCCATAGGAACATGACCTCGACTTTAGTGATTGCACCTTACCCCGGGATGCAAGATTATACGCTAATTGTTATAGGGAATCAAAAACCCTTTATTCGGCTCTTTATC
>DEIM01000052.1 GCA_002352485.1 Candidatus Dadabacteria bacterium UBA2774 | reverse complement strand
ACACGGCAAAAGCCTGCCAAGAAGGGGACGGCCCTAACGAGCACTTCTGTAAAGATGCTTTGAAGAGGTATGATGAGCTTGCAGGTAAAGAGGCTCAGGCTAAAAAAGAGCTCGATGCTACAAAGGAAAACGCGAATCAGCTGGGTGAGAATATGAGAGCGCTCAGTCAAAAGGCTAAAGTCAACGGGTGTGAGTAGCAGTAACTATAAATGGGTGGTGACGACCCCCATTTGCCTAAGGGGGGAAATAAAAAGATGAAAGATGAGATTCTTCACTTCGTTCAGAATAACGGGAATGTTTTACCCTTCCAGTCTTCGCTCCCGACTTCACTGGAGCTTCGTCGAGGCAAAGAAAGCTACGACTAGGCAAGTGAGAGCCTCAGGGTGAGCGGGTTTTTATCACCCCTCATCGCTAACCTTTCCCCCTCAAATGGGAAGGAAGTAGAGTGAAATAGTGATAAATGCATTAGAAAATGACAGGATTAATGTCTGAGGTAGTATTACCATGCATTTTCTAGTATCGGAGTTAATTTAATCAGATCGGTTAGTATTAAAGCCCTTAAAAACATTGAGCTAACAAATGAATAGTGACGGTCAGAGGTACTTAGGTCTTTTCGGGGCTATTGGCGTAGGTGTGGGCGCGATAGTCGGGGGAGGGATTTTGGCCCTTACGGGAGCTGCGTTTGCAGCTACTGGGCCGAGCGCCGTGGTGGCGTTTGCGCTGAACGGGGTAATAGCGTTTCTAACCGTGCTGAGCTTTGCCGAAATGTCTGCTGCGTTTCCGGAGTCAGGCGGTACTTATGTGTTCTCAAAAAAAGTCCTATCTATAAAAGCCGCTTTCGGAGTAGGCTGGATTATCTGGTTCGCATCCATCGTGGCCGCTGTCCTGTATGGACTAGGTGCCGGGTTTTTTATCGCAAAAGCCGCTAAAAATATTTGGTTTATGTTGAGCGGATCTGATGCGCTTTGGATTACAAGTGGCGTCACTATTACAGTTATCGCCTTGGCTGCGACCCTGATTTATACAGTGAGTCTGGTATTCAGGCAATCAAGCGGAGGGAACTGGGTAAATATTGGTAAGGTAACGGTGTTCGCAGTACTGCTGGTAGGGGGAGTGTGGTACCTAACCAAACAGCCGATTGTGGATATCGAAACTAAATTTACTCCTTTCTTCGCTTACGGTGGGCTGGGGCTTCTTTCCGCGATGGGCTATTCGTTTATCGCGCTTCAGGGTTTTGATCTGATCTCCGCAGTTGCTGGAGAGATAAAAGAGCCCGCGAAAGTAGTGCCCAGGGCGATGATCATATCGCTCATGATAGCGCTCGCAATATATCTGCCGTTCTTGCTTATTATAGCCGTTACCGGATCGAGCGAGGGCGAGTCTATTTCAGAAGCGAGCGCTCGGCTGCCAGAGGCAATAGTGGTGTTTGCTGCGGAGAATTATCTGGGGCGCTTCGGTTTTTGGCTCGTAATTGCTGCTGGAGTGCTCTCTATGCTCTCGGCCTTATATGTAAATCTGATGGCCGCTTCGCGTATCGCTCACAGCATGGCAAGGGACAGGACTCTGCCGCACAGACTGGGCGAGCTCGATGTTAACAGGGGTACTCCTGTTAACGCGGTGATAGTCACGGCGGTTATTGTAGCGTTATTGGTGATTGTGATTCCGGATGTATCGGCTGCGGGCGCGGCTGCGAGTCTGATATTCCTGGTCTCTTTTGCGCTTGCGCATTTGATAAGCATCTTGCTGCGAAAGAGGAGCGCCAAGGAGCTTCCATTTAAGTCTCCGCTATTTCCTCTGGTGCCTATTGTGGGGATTGTTACGTGCGTCGGGCTTGCGGTGTTTCAGGGTGTAGTGGTGCCGATTGCGGGTGTGATAGCGCTCCTTTGGCTCATAGCCGGCGGTGTGCTATATATCATATTATTCTCGACAAGAGCGAAGGTAGTGGACGCATCAGCCGAGGGCTATGACCCTGATCTGGTGAGGCTGAGGGGCAGAAGCCCTTTGGTACTCGTTCCAATTGCTAACCCTTCAAACGCGCGTGCAATGGTGGCGGTCGCAAACGCTCTGGCGCCGCCGTTTTCGGGGCGCGTGCTGTTGCTCTCTGTCGTTCAGTCTCCGGAGAAAACGGCAGAAGGGCTAGATAGCGCTGTGCTTATCAATGCCGAAAGTGTTCTGAACGAGGCGCTTGCTGCCTCGTATGAGATAAACCTTGTACCCGAAGCCCTTACAACTATAGGTAAGGACCCGTGGTCTGAGATTGTGAGGGTGTCCGCAACGCACGGGTGCGAGAGCTTACTCCTCGGGCTTACGGACCTGGAGGAAGATGCCGTAGGGGAGCATATTGAGTACGTTATGAACAGGGTCGACTGCGACGTAGTCGTGCAGAGCACTCCGAGTGGGTGGATGATGCAGGAGGCTAAACGCGTGCTCGTGCCAGTGGGCGGGCGCGGGGGGCAGGGGGAGCTGCTGGCGCGCCTATTGGGGAGCATCTGCCGTACAGGGAACCCCGAAATAACATTTCTGAGAGTATTACCTGAATCAACGAGTCAGGATGAATTGGATAGGGTGAGGGCGTCGCTGAAGCTCTTTGCCAGCGACCAGCTTCCTTACGGACGGTTTAAACTTGAGGTCGAGAAGAGTGATGATGTGGAGGGGGTTATCAAAGACAAAGCATCAGAAAGCGATCTGGTGATCCTCGGACTCAGGAGGCTCGGCAGGCGCAAAAAATCTATCGGAGATCTTGCTCTACGGATTGCGCGCGGTTTGGGTTGTCCTCTCTTGATGATAAGCAGAGGAAGATGAGACGGCGATACCAGGGATTGGGGTTTGGCACACTCCACGGTCAGTATGATAAATATAGTGTTATAATTATTTATATCGGAGAGATAAAACGCATATTTCTAGGAGGGTAGAAGATGTCAATGCCTGCAGACACTCAGCAAAATAACTTTCTTCAAAAGCCGCTTACAATTGGTGATTGGGTATTAACCTTAATAGTGTTATCTATCCCGCTAGTCGGTTTTATATTCCTTCTGTACTGGGCGCTTAGCAGCACGTCTAATGTTAACAGGAAGAATTACTGTATAGCGGTCCTTATTATAGGATTGATAATTGCCGCCCTATTTATAGCGCTTATGTTTATGGGTGTATTCGCAAGTATTATGGGCGAATATATGCAAGCATGAATATAGGTTGCAATATATACTTAAAGTAGTTTATAGGCGCTTGGGATATTATCTTTTAGTGTAATTCCTGATATTTCCTGCATAAGTCACGTAGGCTCTACAATAATTGACTATATTGGCTTGCCGAATTTAATCCATATGTTAGGCTGAGTGGTCAGTTATGGAGGACCCCAAGAGCATAGGCTTTCTGAGAACTATCCCCTTATATATAGTTATATTCATAGGGTTTCTTGGATACAGCCTTACCATTACTATCCTTACCCCCTTGATATTGAACGACAGTGGTGGCGTGCTGGCATCACTGCCGATAGACGCGGACAGGTTGATAGTGCTCGGGATAGTGCTGGCGCTATATCCGCTGGGACAGTTTTTCGGCTCGCCGGTGCTGGGCGCTCTTTCCGACAGGTTCGGTAGGAAGCCCGTGCTGCTGGTCTCGCTTACGATTTCCACAATAGGGTATGCCGGGTTCGCTTACGCTCTGTATACAAAGAATCTCCCGCTATTTATGCTGGTCTCGCTTATTATCGGGTTGTCCGAGGCAAATATAGTAATAGCCCAGAGCGCAATTGCCGACATCAGCACAACTAAAAACCGCACCCGGATGTTCGCCTACATTAATCTCAGCGCAAGCGGAGCTTTCGTTATCGGTCCTCTTGCGGGCGGAATGCTCGCAGACCCTAATATCGTCCCCTGGTTTAGTTATGATACGCCCTATAGGGCTGTGTTCTTTCTTCTCTTCTGCACCACAATACTTACATACTCAAGCTTCAAAGAAACCAGACCCAAGGAGGCAAGGAGAGAAGTTGGATATATGGAAGCGTTTACAAACCTTGCCACAGTGTTTACCTCCGGTAGGTTGAGGGTCATATATTTCATTAACTTCCTGATATACTTCGCAATTTTCGGCTTCTTCAGATCTTTCCCCATGTATCTGGTGGAAGAGTACGGGATGGGGGTCTCTGAGGTCGCGCTGTTTATTGCATGGAACGCTGTACCGGTGGTCGTTGCGAGCCTATGGCTGATCGGGTACTTGGCAAAGTATTATTCCTCGAGAGCAATAACCATATATTCTTCGATACTGTTTGGTATATCGGCGCTCCTTGTAATAATCCCCGAGCCTCAGTGGGCGCTCTGGATAACGCTATTTTTCCCGGGTCTCATGCTTGCAGTGGCACTTCCGGCTTGTACGTCGATGCTGTCTTTTATGGTGGTAGGCGAGCAGCAGGGGAGTGTGCTCGGGAACAACTTGTCTCTTGAAGTGGGTGCTGAAGTATTGTCAGGGCTGGCTGCGGGCTTCCTGGCCGCCTATTTGATTGAATTGCCCATGTTTGTAGTGGCCGCTATAGCGATCGGGGCTGGATTGATGCTTGCGACTATTGTAAAAAGGATATGATTGCCGCGGTTGCTTCATTGACTTGCAATGACTGATTAAATCCCCCCTGACCCCCCTTTTTCTAAGGGGGGGAGAATAAAAATGGAAACCCATTGATACATCGACGGAACTCATGATGGGCGGGTTTGATTATGTGCATAAATGTATGAGATTGCCACGGCTCCTTCGGAGCCTCGCAATGACGAATAGATGGAGATCGCCTGAATATTAACGAACGGTTAAGATAACTTTACGATGTGAATAATTATGTAGAATAATCGTGTGGAGCCTGCTAATATTGAAAGTGCTCGGGAAGATCGTATATATTTTGATCTGAATGAAGTAGGAGAGAGGCAGGTATTTAGAACTGCGCTACTGCGGAATCTGCCAGCGAATATTAATTGGGAGTGAGTTGAGTGAGAGACAGCTTGAGACTATACCTTGCCGAGTTCATAGGCACGTTCATTCTGGTTTTTGTCGCCACTGGAGCTGTGATCGTAAACGACATTGCGGGCGGAGTGGTGACGCACGTGGGTATAGCGATTGCTACCGGGCTTGTGGTTATGGTCGTAGTGTATTCGATCGGCGACGTATCTGGCTCACACATTAACCCGGCTGTGACGCTGGGCTTTATGCTTGCGAGCCGTTTTCCACTGAGCCGCTTTATTCAGTATCTGTTTGCGCAGTGTCTGGGCGCTGTGCTTGCGAGCCTCTTACTAAGCTATTTATTTTTGGAGCATACCAACCTGGCAACAACCGTCCCAAGCGGACCGGTGCTTCAGTCTTTTCTGATGGAACTAGTCCTCACGTTCATGTTAATGTTCGTCATACTGAGCGTTTCTACCGGGAGTATGGAAAAGGGGATTATGGCGGGCTCGGCGATCGGGGCGTTTATCGCGCTTGCGGTGCTGTTTGCGGGGCCGATTTCCGGTGCATCGATGAACCCCGCGCGCTCACTTGCGCCTGCGATTGTGAGCCTGGACTTTGGCTCGCTATGGATATATCTGACTGCGCCTTTTATAGGCTCTGCCATTGCTGTAGTTGCCTTCCGGCTGGTGCATAAGCCGTACTAATACATTCCTACTGCCGCTACTGCATATAGTTTTTATTAGCAAATAAAAGGTTGTTGTACGGGATTGTTTCGCTACGCTCGCAATGACGGAAGAACAGGTTAATAAAAATAGGGCATGATGTGTTTGGCTGTGAGGCGCAGCGACTTTTCTACTTTTTCTAAGTTGGGGGAGCCGAAGTTCATGAGGCAGCATATCTCGTTTATTCCCAGCTGCTCGTACTGGACTATAGTGTCGATGCACTGTGAGTATTCGCCTATTATGAAGTGATTCCTCATAATTTCCTGGTACGTTTTTGAGCCCTCGTCAAGATCGGTAATGTTCTCATGCCCCCATTTTTGATAGAGCTTTAAGAATATGTCCATGAAGTAGCGCTCGGCCTCTTCTTTTTCTCCCGGGGTGTCGACTACAAAGAATATGCGGTTAAGGGTGGTCTTCTTATATTTCGGGTCCTTGCCCAGACTCCTGAGCTCGGAATCGTATACCGAGACCATCCTAAGGATATCGTCTTTTCTCTGTGTGGTGCTGATTACAAACTCATCTCCGAGGCGCGCGGAGCGTCTTACTGCCGCGTCAACCGTTGCGCCCATATATATAGGCGGACTTGGTTTGCGTACGGGCTTTGGGAATAGCTTGAAGTTAGACAAATGGGAGAAATTGTTCTGAATAGTAACGCTGTCTTCGGTCCAGAGCGCCCTGATGAGGCTCACTCCCTCCTCCATTATTTTGCCCCTGTCTCTTGCCTCGATATTAAACGCCTGAAGGTCAGTTTCCGAGTAGCCGGCGCTTACCCCGAGGCGCAGGCGCCCTTGTGATTGGGCGTCTACCATAGCGGCCTCTTCGGCAACCCTTACGGGGTGATGGAGGGGTAAGAGGAGCATGTTTGAGCCAAGCTCAATGTAATTTGTCTTACTCGCCAGAAATGAGAGCACGTTGAGAGGGGAGGGGTATAGAGTCCCTTCCGAGTGATGCTCGTGTATCCATAGGGCGTCAAACCCCAGGGTTTCTGCGAGCATGGACTGACGGATGAGGTCTTCGAAAAGCTCCTTTGACTGCACAGGCGCCAGGCTGAATCTCATATTGAATAAACCTCCGGTTTTCTACGTTAATACAATATAACGGTTTTTGATATTATTTCAGGGTGGCAACAGCAAAGCGGCAGTGTGTTATTTCTTGGATTTTGATTTTTTCTTCAGAAAGAAGGATATGTTATCGTCCAGGAATTCATCGAACGTGCGAGGCTGTTTGTCTGTGACTTTGTAGACCCAGTCGGTCACTTCATCGCAAATGCCGTCGCCTAATAATTTATAGAGCTCGGCGTATTCCTCTGCTTCTTTCTCGTGGACACCGGCCTCTATCATTCTTTTTTTGAACTCCTTGGGCTTAATGTTTTCGTAGGCAACTTTCTTGCCCAGAGCGTTTGTGAACAGCTCCGCCAAATCGCTGCAGCTGAGTGATTCGGGGCCGGTTACATCTATAATTTTCTTTTTATGTCCGTTTTGGGTAATGACATTAGCAATCAGTCTTGCGGTATCCCTTACGTCTACATAACCGCATTTGGCTTTGTTAAGGGGCAGGAAAATCTTTCTTTGGTCTCTGATATCGGAGCCGAAGTAGTTAACGAAGTTCTGCATGAATATGTTGGGTCTAATGATTGCGTATCTGAGTCCTGAATCTTTTAGGTACTGCTCGGATTTGCCGTGGCGCCTGAGGAGCGCTGAGCGGGAATCGGGGTCCGCGCCTAAGGCGGAATATTTAACCACGTACTTAACTCCGCTTTCTTTAGCGGCGTCAATGAAGTTTTTCTCAAGTTTTACTAGATTGTCACTATTGGGAGTGAGGAGAAAGGCATGCTCTATGCCGTCAAGCGCCTTCTTGAGACTCCCCTGCTTTTTTAGATCCCCCTCGACGTACTTTATCCTGGAGGACTTAATGCCAGGGGTTTTCTTAAGGTCTTTTACGAGTACGCTGAAACTGTAACCTTGTTTGTCCAGGCGCCTGATAACTCTCTGCCCGGTGTTACTCTCAGCTCCCGTTAACAATATCACTTTTCCAATATCCCCCGACTATGGATGGACGACTTGAGCAGAGTGTATCCGAATTATGTAAGTATGTGAAGACTGTGTGAAATTTAATTGCCTGAGGCTGTTTGAATATTGTGAAGAGTATAAATATTATGTGTTTTATTGTGAGAGAGCTGCTTTATATTCGGGCAGTAGTATTTTTGTTCTATTCGGTATTTCCCTGTTGAGCCACTTGAGGAACTCTCTGTCCCGCTTGAATTTCTGAAGGGCCTTTGTTAACTCTCTATTTTGGTTTTCATCCGCCTCTATGACCTGAGCGCCGGTTTGCCTGTCTGAAATGTA
>DEIM01000045.1:7916-9370 GCA_002352485.1 Candidatus Dadabacteria bacterium UBA2774 | reverse complement strand
GCTCTAAGGACAACTGAGCTAAGGGACAGCCTGAGCGCGGTGGCGCACAGGGCTCAGGAAAAATACGGTTTTGACTCGCTAATCGGAACGAGCGAGCCAATACAGGAGATACTGTATTTATTTAAGAGACTTACAGATACGGACCCGAAGACTATCTTGATCTCTGGAGAGAGCGGAACGGGAAAAGGGCTTGCCGCAAAGATACTTCACTTTAACGGTATAAGGAACGAAAAGCCCTTTATCGAGCTCAACTGTGCGGCGATACCAGAGACTCTTTTAGAGAGCGAGCTGTTTGGGCACGAAGCGGGCGCGTTTACAGACGCCAAGAAGCTAAAGAAGGGAATACTGGAGCAAGCTGACGGCGGAACTGTGTTCTTGGATGAAATCGGGGATATGAGCCTATCACTTCAGGCAAAGCTCGTAAAAGCAGTAGAGGAGCGCTCCTTCAGACGCCTGGGCGGCAATAGAGATATAACAGTCGACATCAGTGTTGTGGCGGCTACGAACCAGGACCTTAAAACGCTCGTTAAAAATGGGGACTTCAGAGAAGATCTATATCACCGTTTGAACGTGATAACTTTCGAGATGCCTGCGCTGAGGAACAGGATGGACGATATTATGGACCTGACCGAGCATTTCATAAGCTATTTCAACGTCGACCTGAATAAAAACATAAAAGAGATACCAGAGGAAATAAACAGGGCTTTCCACCAATACAACTGGCCCGGTAACGTGCGGGAGCTAAGGAGCACACTTGAAAGAGCGATACTTTTGAGTGAAGACTCGGTGCTCAACTCCAAGTACGTTAAACTTGAGTATGACGAAAGTCTGAATGTTGAGAACTCGGATGAAAAAATGGTCATCGATGTCCCGCTTGACGACGCCTCACTTTACAAAATCGAAAAGAAAGTTATAACTAAAGCTCTTGAGTTAAACGACTGGAACCAGACAAGGACCGCCGATATGCTTGGTATTACGCGCGAGGTATTGCGATACAGGATGAAGAAATGGGGTCTCTTGAGCTGACGGAGATCCTCTTTGAATGCAGCCCTTCTGGCCATAATAGTACTTGTGTTGTACATACTCGGATACAGATTCTATTCCAAATTTCTTGCCGATAAAATCTTTCGCATCTCTGACGACGAAGTAACCCCGGCGCATGAAAAAGAGGACGGTATTGACTACGTCCCAACAAATAAACACGTGCTTTTCGGTCACCATTTCGCCTCCATTGCCGGAGCGGCCCCAATAATCGGGCCTGCAATCGCGATCTTCTGGGGCTGGGTCCCGGCCATAATATGGGTTGTGTTCGGTACTATTTTCATGGGCGCGGTGCATGATTTCAGCGCCTTGGTTATCTCTGCCCGGGAAAAAGGGCGCTCCATCGGAGACCTGGCGGATAAGTTCATAAACGGGCGTGCCAGGACCCTGTTTTTACTCATAGTGTATTTCCT
>DEIM01000045.1:0-7807 GCA_002352485.1 Candidatus Dadabacteria bacterium UBA2774 | reverse complement strand
ACAAAGGTGCCTATAGAGCTCCCGGCCGTGATGGGCTCGCAGATCGTTCCATGGATTATTCTTCTACTCATTTATTCTTTCATTGCGTCGGTCCTTCCTGTGTGGACACTCCTTCAGCCACGGGACTACATAAACGGACACCAATTATTCCTGGGCGTCGGGTTATTGTTCGCGGGGCTATTAGTCGCGCGCCCCGAAATGCAGGCGCCCGCTTTTAATCAGAACGCGGAGGGCGGAGTGCCAATCTTCCCCTTTATATTCGTAACGGTGGCATGCGGGGCAATAAGCGGCTTTCACGGGCTAGTGTCCAGCGGTACTACCTCGAAACAGCTTTCGCGGATGAGAGACTCCCGTATGATTGGTTACGGGGGGATGCTGGGCGAGGGGCTACTTGCAATGATGGCAACTCTTGCGGTGGCGGCGGGGATAAAGAAGACGGAATGGCTGCAGCACTATCACTCGTGGGAGGCCGCTGCTCAGGGGGGGATAAGTAATTTTGTGATAGGAGCATCGAATTTTCTAGACGCCCTGGGTTTCCCGGAGTCCTTTAGTGAGACGCTCATAAGCGTGATAGTAATAAGCTTTGCCGCAACGTCGCTAGATACTGCGACCAGGATACAAAGACTGCTTATCGGGGAGCTTGGGAGCTCTTACAAAATAGAGCCTCTGAAAAATCGCTATGTCGGCGCAACACTAGCCGTAGTGCCCCCACTGTTATTAGCACTCTTTGCAGAGGCGCCCGGAAAGGGAGCGGGCTCGGGAGGGTTCCTTCTCTGGCCCCTATTCGGAGCTACGAACCAGCTAGTAGCGGGGCTTACTCTCCTTGTCGCCACCATATATTTATGGAGGCTCAAGAGGCCGATCATATATACCCTGATCCCGATGGTCTTTCTGATTCTTATGACTATCGCCTCTATGGTATGGAATTTTATGGTATTTGCTCATAATCCGCTGCTGCTCTTTCTTTCGGTAACCGTTCTAGCGCTGGCAGTGTGGCTCTTGCTAGAGGCTTACTTCGTATATTCAAATCAAAAGAAGAGCGGAGATAAGTTTATTAGCGAGCCTGAATAAACTATACCGGAAGGCTCCAAAATAATAATATTGCCCCTAAAATAGAACCGATTTCACTCCGGCTCCGTATATACTTAACGACGAGCATCTGAGCTCCATAAATTAGATACAATGTAACAGGAGATTCAAATGAGAAAAATATTGATAGTCTTAGCCGCATTTTTAGTTTTTGGACAGGTGTACGAGCTATTTGCGGGCTCAATTGACGAGACAGCCGAGATAGCTAAGAGGAAGGTGGCCAGAGAGAATGAAAACTATGAGAAAGCGGTATTCGCCGGGGGATGTTTTTGGTGCGTACAGCCTCCATACGACTACCTTGACGGTGTCATAACCACTACTGCGGGATTTGTGGGCGGCACGGAGGTTAACCCCACATATAAAGATGTAGCTTACGGCAGGACCTCACACACTGAAGCAGTAGAGGTGATTTATGATCCTGAGAAAGTGAGTTATGAAAGGCTCGTGGATATATTTTGGAGAAACATAGACCCTACGGACGCAGACGGACAGTTCGTAGACAGGGGCTCACAGTACAGGCCCGGGATATTTTATTTGAACGAAGAGCAGAAAAAGACCGCGCTTGAATCCAAAAAACACCTAGAGGAGTCAGGACGCTTCGATAAGCCCATAGTTGTCGAGATTACGGAAGCCACGCCGTTTTACGATGCCGAAGAGTATCATCAGAAGTACTATCTGAAAAAGCCGATGCACTACAAGACTTACAGAATGGGTTCCGGAAGGGATAAGTTTATTAATAAATATTGGGATGCGAGCGCTAAAAAGTGAGCTGCGTAGTTAAAATTGTTAATCGGCGCATTGTTATTTCTCTTCTTTTGAATGATCAAAAGAAGCAAAAATCACCATGAAAATAATGATATTTTAGGACTCACACCGTATAATATTGTTGTTGCGAAAGATACTTTTTATACCTTTAATATTAATAGCTCTTTACGGCTGCGGAACGTCTACTGAGCTTGGTTATGTGCTGGCAAACGACTCGTACCGCTGTGAGGAGTTCGACGTCACAAAGGAGGAGATGCTTAACCTTCTTAACCGCGCCCGGGCTTCGAGCCGTAACTGCGGTTTTAAGATATTCACCCCCGCAGACAGGGTAGCTTGGAACCCCACACTTGCCAGGGCGGCACTGGCTCACTCTACTCAGATGGCTACAAAGGATTTTGTAAGCCACAAAGACCCTGACGGAAAAGATGTGTCGGACAGAGTGGAGGTTGTTTCCTACCAGTGGTCGACTGTGGGTGAGAATATTTCAGCCGGGAGAGAAAACTCAGCAGAGGTTGTTTCCGCCTGGCTCAATAGTCCTGTTCACTGTGAGAACATTATGAACCGCACGTTCACCGAGATAGGGGCTGCCTGTTTCCATAATAAGGATACGAAGTACAAGACTTTTTGGACAGTGGTCTTTGCCTCACCTAAGAAGTGAGCAGCTCTCTATTCTTCCACAATAGCTACAGGCCTTACCCATCCTGCGCTAGCACCGATTATCTTTATAGGAGGGCACACGACCTTAAACCCATAAGGCGGCAGCTTGTCGAGGTTTGTGAGCTTTTCAATCTGGCAATACTCTTTTTCTATCCCCGCGAAATGAGCGCCCCAGATTACGCTAGAATCCCCGGTTTTTTTAAACTCCTGCACCATAGTCCAAAACGGCCTGTCCCAGCCTGCGGAGTCTGTGCCCATTACCTTAACTCCCTGCTCACAAAGCCAAAGGGTCGACTCTTTACCAAGGCCCGGAAAACGAGACCAGTATCCGTCTGTACCCCACAGTTTATCCGCCCCCGTCATCACGAGCACTATGTCATAGGGCTTTAACGTATAGTCGATTTCTTCTAGGGAATGCTCCAAGTCTGCAATATCAATAAGCTCCCCCGCTTCCTTGTGCCTCATGTCTATAACCACCCCGTCTGAATAGAACCACTCGATTGGCAGCTCGTCTACTGTTTTGGCTTTCCTGCCTTCGGATTCGGGGTGATAGTGCCACGGAGCATCCATGTGCGTCCCAACGTGGGTGCCCAAAGTAACATATTCATTCGCCCAGCCGAGTCCTTTAGGGAGGTCATCCTTCTCGCACTCAAAGCGCATTGTCATATACTCTGCCGTGTCCTCGTGCTTTTCGTATTCGATCTTCAGACGCTGGTGCTCAGGGCCAGGAGCGGGCTCTATGGTTATGCTGAGATCAATTATTCGTTTGTTTTTGGGCATAGGCCTATTATATTTCAATTAATATAGTTTTAAAAGATCGTGTATTTGCACGAGATTCGGAATATTGGTAGACGTCTATGAGTGCGAGCGAAAAAATAAAGCTGAGACAATTGGGACAATCGGACTTATTTCTTTCTCCAGTAGGTCTCGGATGTCTTCAGATGAGCCGGGGTAGCGGCACAGCCGGAATTATGTGGCCGACACTCAGCCCCGGTGAAGTAAGAGATATCGTCAGGGCTTGTATTGCCGGGGGTATTAATTGGTTCGATACTGCGGAGTTATACGGCTGGGGAGAATCTGAAAGAGCTCTGTCTAGTGCCCTTGAATCCTTGAAAATTAAACGCAGCGATATTGCGGTTGCGACAAAATGGTGGCCCCTATTTCACACAGCAGGCTCTATCACTTCCACAATAGATAAGAGGCTCAGGTGTCTGGGCGCAAAGTCTATTGACCTATATCAGATACATAATCCGTATTCGTTTTCTCCTATTAGCTCGCAGATGAGGGCTATGGCGAGGCTCGTTGAGGCTGGGAAGGTCCGGTACATCGGAGTCAGCAATTTTTCGGCAAAGCAGATGCGTAAAGCGCACGGTGAGCTCTCAAGGCTCGGGCTTGCACTCGTGTCAAACCAGGTGAATTACAGTCTTATGGACAGACGTATAGAGACAAACGGAGTACTCGATACCGCAAAGGAGCTGGGCGTGTCGATAATAGCTTACTCGCCATTAGGAAGGGGGCTTCTCACCGGGAAATTTCACGATAAACCCGGTCTCATGAAAAAGCGGCATATATTACGAAGGTTCTATGCTTCTTTAAATAAGAAGAGCCTAGATACTACGTCCGCTCTTGTGGGCGTGCTAAAGAGCGTATCGAAAAAGTATCAGGTCACACCCTCGCAGGCGGCTCTGAACTGGGTTGTTAATTCAAATGGTGATACTGTTTTCGCAATCCCGGGCGCTACAAAGACTGGGCAGGTTGAGGACAACGCGGCTTCTATGAAATTCGAACTTTCTGTGGACGACCTGGATTACCTGAGCGAGATGTCTGCCCCTTTTAAGTAACAGACTGAGGACTACCTAATACAGTCGTTATTGATGAACCACTCGGATTTGTGTTTCCTGTCGGCGCTGCCCGTTGTTAGCTCCAAGATCTCATGCGTAAACTCATGTCTCCAGATAAATTCTGCCCCCAAAACGTCTGACTCGGACTCTGGGAAGGCGATGAACCCCCTGATCTGGCAGCCGGCGGAGCTTATATCGCCGCAGTTTAAGGACTGCCCGGTTACGATGACTACAGTAGGGGAGGGCAGCTCGTCCGTCACCCCCATACACGTTGCCACATCGTTATATATCTCAAGCTCAGTCTCGTTTAACTTCCTGCATTGGCTGAATTCACCCCAGGTGTCGCAGTCAGCGGTGAATTCATCTCCAGAGCATGAGAAAATGAAGATTGAGCATACAAGCGCCAAAACCCATTTCATAACTACCGAAGTATAACATCGTAATAGTTCTAAACTGTTCGGATTTTCCCGGGGGTTACTCACTGTCCCCGAGGACCTGAGTGATGGCCGAGATTACTTTATCGTGAAATTTGCCGTTCGTAGCCACTATGCCTTTATTGGACAGAAGGGTCCTGCCGAGTGAGAAATCGAGTCCTCGGCCATGTATATCCGTTACGGTTCCGCCTGCTTCGGTGACTATTAAAGCTCCTGAAGCGTGGTCCCAGATTTTCTCTACGTAGTCTTTTCTGGTGGGGAGCCTTAGGTAAATCGATGCGTCGCCCCGGGCTATGACGGCGTATTTACACTGGCTGTCTATTCTGATCGGCGGGTTGGTTACGCCGAGCAAGTCTGCTATCTTCTCTGCGTCTCCGTGTGATGAGTGCGCCGACTCTACCGATTCGCAAAAGGACGCATCTTTTGATTCGAGGGTTTCTGAAACATTTATTTTTGCTCTAGAGCTTTCACCAAGCTGTTTAATGTACGATCCTTCCCCTTTTATGCCCCAGAGAAGACAGCCTGTGCTGCTCTCAGGGTCGTTTATATCAAGCGGGAGGTCAGGGCAGCCGACTATACCCAGCACGACCTCGCCGTCCTCTATAAGAGCAAGTGCGACAGCGTACTGCTCTCCCCTTAGAAATCCCTTTGTGCCGTCAATAGGGTCGAGTGTCCATAATCTCCCTTCCGCGCCTCCCTCCGATGCGCCGCTGTCGATTGCTTCTATGACCTCAGACTCGGATATGCCTGGCAGAATTGCCGAAACATGCGTCAATATGTGCGCCAGGAGTGTTTCTCCACCCTCGGCTTTTAATTCCGCCGTGTCCTCTTCCGCTACAATGGGATCGTCAGGGAAAGTCTCGTTAAGCGCTCTGCAGATTACGGCCTGAGCACCGAAATCGGCCACCGTAACCGGGGACTTATCTTTCTTTGTCATAGTCTCTTCTGAAACAAGTGAGGACTGTACTTCTCTACACAGGCGGCAGGCCTTTTCTACTGCTTCGATTGCTATTTTAAGCTCGGTTTCAAATTTCATTTTTTCTCCGATTCCTTTATATATTTTTCTTGAGTTCTGGATTTATGGCGAAGGATTATACCATTTGTAGGGGAAATGTCTGAGGATTCGTCATACTCTCTACCTGGCTATGGTAAAATCAATATACTATTATTCTTCTTTTGAATGATCAAAAGAAGCAAAAATCACCGACTGGACATAAATTACGCTAAAAGTTAATTATTCTGGCTAAACCTTATAATTCCTCCCCACCCCGTATAAGGTTTTTAACGCCATCCTAATTAACTTTCTATACGCTATTTATGTATGTCGGAAACTTGAAAAACAAAAGCTAAAGACTTCACATCTATTCCGAGGCTGCTGTTGATGTTGTGCGGCCCCGCACTCTTGCAAACCAGGCGGAGAAGTGAGTTTTGCCTTCAAGGACCAGGCTGAATACCGAGGGGACGAGTATCAGAGTGAACATTGTAGATACCACGAGACCGCCTACTACGACGCTTCCGAGCCCCCTGTAGAACTCAGAGCCTGAGCCTGGCAGCAGTATCAGCGGCAGCATACCGCATACGCTTGTCGTGGTACTCATGAATATAGGCCTGATACGTGATTTGACTGACTCTACTATGGCTTCTTTTGACTCCATATTCTGGTCACGCATGTTGTTAAGCGCCTGGTGCACAATAAGAATAGCGTTATTCACCACAATACCGATCAGGATGATAAACCCCAGCATAGTGAGCACGTTCAGAGGCATGTAGATAAAAAAGTTCAGTATAAATAAACCCAGGAATCCGCCGAAAGAAGCGAGCGGAACACTGAACATGATTACCAGCGGGTACAGGAAGCTCTCAAAAAGTGAGGCCATCAGTAGAAATGCGATAACGGCCGCAAGGAGGAAATTCCACTGTAGCGCTTCACGCGTGACGGACAGATCATCTGCGCTTCCTGTGAGTATGGCGTTATATGACCCCGAGAGCTGTCCGCTTGCCTTAAGCGGCTCCAAGATTTCGCTGTTTATAAGATCTATGGCGCTCTCAAGCGGCATCTTTTCGGGCGGTATAATAGATATTGCAATAGTCCTTTGGCGCTCGAAATGGTTTATTTGCTCGGGACCTGTTGTAACTTTCACATCTGCGAGGGAGCCCACTGTAACCATTTTGCCGCTGTCGGTGTTGACCATTAGGTCTTCTATCTCCTGAGTCCTGTTTGCGTACTCGTCTATGCCTCTTAAGGTGAGGTCGATCTCGTCGCCGTTTACCTGGAACTCGCTCACTGTGGCTCCGTCCACGAGGGCGTTTAACATAAACCCGAGCCCTTGGTTTGTGATGCCGAGGTCTGAAGCCCTTTCTCTATTCAGTACGAGCTGTACCTCGGGGTTCCCCAGGTCAAGACTCGGAATAGGGCGTACCTGTGCGCCTGGGATCTTCTGCATCGCTGTGAAGAACACCTGCTGCCCAAGCCCTACGAGCTTTTCCATATCGGGGCCCGTAAGCTGAACGTTAATCGAGCGGCCCTCGCCGATACCCCTCTGGAATATGCTCGACTGGCTTACGATCGCTATCATCCCGGGAATCTTGCTCAGGGCGGCCTGCATTACGGGCATGACTTCCTTAATCCTCTCAGGCTCCTTGACGCGCGCGCCCATAAAAGCCTGACGGCCGCGGGCGACGTAGAAGAAATTCTGTATCGGGGGACCGTTAAGAGCGGCGGCCTCGGGTGTGCCGGGCTCTGCCTCCCAGTAAGGTCTGAGGTCAGCTTCAATCTGCTCACCGATCCTCGTGAACTCGTCTATGTTATAGCCTGGCGGTGGTATTAAAATTCCAAATACCAGGTTTCTGTTGCCCTCGGGCAGATACTCTGTCTTGGGAATCATTATCCAGCTAAGGAATATCGCCCCGAGAGTAAATCCGGCAACGACGATTATTCTCGATCTGGTGCTTGAAAGTATGGTCTCTACAAGCCCTGAGATCGATGACGCTATCCGCCCTGCCGTCTCGGTTAATCCCCAG
>DEIM01000017.1:5152-5780 GCA_002352485.1 Candidatus Dadabacteria bacterium UBA2774 | reverse complement strand
TTTATCGGCCTGAAGACCCAGATCCACTACACAGTCCTCCACCTCTGGGACTTCTTTATTATTTCCTGTTTTGCTTATGTGCGGGGGTACGGCGGCCACCATTCCCAAAAGGGGTTTCTTGCCCCATATAGTAAGTCTCTGTCCGTAAAATACCCTCGGGTCCATTCCACCTAGAGACGTAACGCGAATGAAGCCCTTTGAATCGATATGGTTCACCATAAAGCCCACTTCGTCGGTGTGGGCGTCGAGCACGAGCTTTGGCCCTTTTCCGGGGATATGGGCGATGATATTTCCGAGCGCGTCCTCGGTTACTTCCTTTGTCAGTTTCCTGAACTCTTTATGTATTATTTCCTTTACGGGACCTTCAGCCCCCGGAAGACCGGGCGCCTCGCACAGTGTTTTGAGTAGTTTTATATTCATAGCGGATTGATTATAACCAAGACTCCTCTAATTTCCAGTTGAGAATTCCGTCATTGCGAGCGCAGCGTGGCAATCTCCATCAAGCTAGGCTCGGAATGAACAGGTTTCATGTATCCTGCATCATGCATCGTGTATCCAGTTTTTATAGCCCCCAGCCGCCGCTTAGCTGAATATTGCTCCCGTTCACGTAGCTGGCCTCATCTGAAAG
>DEIM01000017.1:0-5067 GCA_002352485.1 Candidatus Dadabacteria bacterium UBA2774 | reverse complement strand
GAGTTAATAAACCCAGGGGATATGGCATTTACCGTTATACCGTCAGGCGCAAGCGCTCTTGCCAGGGAGCGGGTAAGCATCAGAACTCCTGCTTTTGCGATGTAATGCGCCGTGATCTCGGTCTGGGCTATTAGTTTATCCGCGTTTGCCATACTGAAGTTTATTATCCGTCCCCATCCACGCTCTTTCATACCGCTAGATACTGCCTGGCTCATGTAGAAAACAGGGTGGAGGTTGTTGTCGAACATGCTGTTCCAGCCCTCCGGGGTCTCTTTTAGAATGTTAACCCTATGGTAAGGCCCTGCGCAGTTTATAAGGGCATCAATCCGTCCCCATTCTCCCTCGACATTCTTTACAAGCTCTACGCAAGAGGAAGAGTCTGACACGTCGGATTTGAAATGAAGCCCCTTCGCTCCCTTCTCCTCAATTTCTTTAACGGTCTCGTGCGCATCAGGTTCACTTGTTCTGTAACAAACGGCAACGGACCATCCCTTTTCTGCAAGCTCAAGCCCGATTGCTTTTCCGATCCCCCTGGCTCCCCCTGTTATTAACGCTACTTTCTCAGACATTAACTTCCTCCTAATCTTCTATCAACTTAGAATGTTACCACCTTCCAGCCGTCGTTCAGAAGCGTTCTTATGCTCGGGTGCCCGTCATACGCAGCTTCGACAGGGAGGCTCTGCT
This sequence comes from Candidatus Dadabacteria bacterium UBA2774, assembly GCA_002352485.1. Classification (GTDB taxonomy): domain Bacteria; phylum Desulfobacterota_D; class UBA1144; order Nemesobacterales; family UBA2774; genus UBA2774. The sequence continues at coordinate 4,383 of DEIM01000017.1, read as the reverse complement.
CTTCTACTTCCTTTGCAACATTAAATGCTCCGGCGCAGTATTCACACACTGAGATCTTGTCCTTCACCTGATCGTAAAGCTCACGGTAAGGCACCTCGGGCTTCATGAACTGCTTTACCCACCTGGTACCTGCCCCGTCCAGTATCAGCTTTACTTCCTCTCCCGCTTCTTTGTATTCCTTTACTGTAATCATAGCGTTTACAACGCGCCCCATGCCCTCGTAGTCTTGTGTGTCCGAAAGCACTATTATCGCAGCTTTATCCGCCATATTAAGACCTCCCGTTCTTTATCAATCTAACTGACCCTTGGCGGCCTGCCGTTATTCGCGGCCACCCTCGAGCCCCACTCTAAAAGCTCCTTACTGCAGTCGTCTCTTTCGAGCATAACCTCTATCAAGCTCGGCCCTCGTTTGTTTGAGTACGCTTTTTTTATAGCCATTTGGAGCTCCCCCTCAGTTGAAACCCTCTGTGACCACCCTTTGCCTTCTCCGGCGTTGAATACCTCCATAAGCCCCGCGTAGTCCCAGTTTTTAATATTGTTATACGGGCCGTCGTGTATCTCGACCTCGATCGTATAACCCCCGTTGTTAAGTAAAAAAATTATAGGGTCAATCTCGTATCTTATCATGGTCGAGAGTTCCTGGGCGGTTAACTGGAAAGAGCCGTCACCGATAAACGCGAGTACCCGGCGGCCTTTCCCGCTGCCTAGCGAATACCCGAGCGTAGCGCCTACTGACCAGCCAATGGATCCGTACTGCATCTGAAGCTCGAACTTTGACCCCTCGGGAAGCTCGAGCTTCATACAGTTAAACCACGAGTCTCCAGTTTCCGCAATCACAGTGGTATTAGAATCCAGAAGGTTCTGGACTTGAGAAAAGAGCCGTCTTGTAGTAATCGGCTCGTCCTTCTTTACGGGAGGCTCCGGAGCAAATTCCATTTTAATACGTTTATACGCTTTTAGGGATGAGTCGTTTGGCTTTACCTCTTTTGCCAGCTCCTCTAAGAATTCACTGATCATCACCTTGTTGTAGGTTACGTTCGGCAGTCTTACAAAATCTCGTCCTGCGTGTATTAGCTTGTCGGGGTTTATGAGATCGGAGAATCCACAAGTTGTATAGTCTGTGAACCTAGAACCGGCGAATAAGTAGACGTTTGCCGACTCCACAATTTCATTCGTCCCCGGGCTGCTGACGGGGCCCCAGTAGGTTCCTATATAGTTAGGGTGGTCTTCCGAGACGTAACCCTTCGCGCCCGGCATGGATGCGAACGCATAGTTAGAAGCCTTTAAGAGCTTCTCAAAAGAATACTCCGCACAGCATGCCCTTAGCTCCTCACCTGTGACTACTAAGGGTTTTGCGGCTGAATTAAGAAAATCCGCCGCTGCCTTCACAGCGCCTTTAAGAGCGTGAGGGTCGCTCTTTACTCTACTTAGAAAATTCCGTTTATGGGGAGCGGGTATATACTGAGAGGCCATGTTGCACGGCACTTCTATATACACGGGCTTACGCTCACTTATGCACGTGGAGATTGTCTCGTCTATTAAATAAGGCGCATTTTTAAGGTGTTTTATTATTACAGCCGAAGCTGTTATGTGCGAAAATATATCCCTCTGATAACCGTAACTGACTATTCCCGGAGTATGGTGTAACACCTGGTTCTCTACTTCGGAATTGGTATTGGGACCACCGCTTATTACTATCACCGGCATGTCTTCTGCAAAGGAGCCTGCAGTGCCGTTAAGCGCGCTCAGCCCGCCTACTGAAAACGTTACCACCTGGGCCGCGATACCGTTTGCGCGCGCGTAGCCGTCCGCGGCGTATCCCCCGTTAAGCTCGTTACAGCAGGAAACCATTGTGAGCTCAGGGTTCTTGAGCAATTCATCAAGCAAGACCAAATTATAGTCCCCGGGGACCGAGAAATAATGCTTTATGCCAACTTCTACGAGCCTTGACGCCAAGTAAGAGCCTATAGTCACCATACCGTTTTCATTCATTTAAGATAATCCCTCCACAATGAGTAGTTAGAACATTATAAGAACTCCCTAATTTAGTTACAAGCATCCGCATGCATTATTTCTTAATCAGGATTATTTCTGCCGGCTATTAATCTTCATATAATAAAGCTGTATAATGGCTATCATGACATTGATAACCGATACTATGAAGGAGAAATGTTATGCCTACTAAATATGACGCGATAGTGATAGGTACTGGGCAGTCAGGCCCGGCGCTTGCCGGGAGGTTGTCGGAAGCCGGGATGAAAGTTGCAGTTTTAGAGCGCAATCTATTTGGAGGCACCTGTGTGAATACCGGATGCATACCAACAAAAACTTTAGTTGCAAGCGCGAGGACAGCTTACGTGGCAAGGAACGCTGCGGATTACGGCGTTATGATTGAGGGCGCTATAAACGTAGATATGAAGAAGGTTAAAGAGAGGAAGGACGAAGTCGCCGGGACCTCCAATAAAAATGTAGAAAGCTGGATTAGAGGTATGGAAAACGTAACCGTGTATGAGGGACACGGCCGATTCGAGTCCCCGAACACGGTAAGCGTTAACGAAGAGATATTAGAGTCGGACAAGATATTCATTAACGTAGGAGGAAGAGCTTTTGTGCCACTGATGCCTGATGGCGAGGGGCTTCCCTATCTTACGAATACCGGGATGATGGAGATAGATTTTCTGCCTGAGCACCTGGTTATTATAGGCGGCAGCTATATAGGGCTTGAGTTCGCTCAGATGTACAGACGCTTCGGAAGCGAGGTTACTATTATCGAGAAAGGACCGCGTTTGATCGGCAGAGAAGACGAAGACGTTTCAGACACTGTGAGGGAGATACTGGAGAAAGAGGGGATTAATCTTAGATTAAACGCCGAGTGTATTAACGCTAAAAAGCACGAAAAAGGGGTAGAGGTAGAGGTCGATTGCATGCATGGAGATCCGAGCGTCGTTGGCACGCATCTCCTGTGGGCTGTGGGAAGAGTTCCCAATACGGACGATCTGGGTCTCGATAAAGCTGGAATTGAAACTAACAACAGAGGCTACATTCAAGTGGACGATGAGTGCAGGGCCAATGTGCCGGGCGTATGGGCCATCGGTGACTGTAACGGCAAAGGGGCATTCACTCATACTTCTTACAATGACTTTGAGATTGTAGCGGCTAATATGTTAGACGACGACCCGCGCCGGGTGAGTGACAGGATTCTGTGCTACGGCTTGTTTATAGACCCGCCGCTCGGAAGAGCAGGGATGACAGAGCAGCAGGTCAGGGAATCTGGGCGTAAGGCGCTTGTCGGCAAAAGGATGATGACAAGGGTAGGGCGCGCAAGGGAAAGGGGGGAGACCGACGGGTTTATCAAGATAATAGTGGACGCGGATACTGAAGAAATACTCGGAGCTGCAATATTAGGCGTCGAAGGTGATGAAGCGGTACACTGCATTCTGGATATTATGTATGCCAAAGCCCCTTACACTGTAATTAAAAGAGCTGTGCACATTCATCCCACCGTATCTGAGCTAATCCCAACAGTGCTCGGTGAGCTAAAGCCACTTGAGTAGTGCGCACATGAAACCCGTCATTGCAAAGGGGCATCTGTCGCAGCGAAGCCTTGTGCGCAGACGGAAAGCGACTGCGGTAATTTGCTCTTGAGTCTGCCCACCAGCTTCGTTACACTAAGTGATGATATACTTCAGGATCAATAAAACGGAGGACTTTTCAAAATGAGAGCAGCAATCGCAATTCTACTAATTATCGGGATGTCCGTATCGTATGCGGAAATGGGCTTTGGGCAGACGGCTCAGCAATATATGGAGCAGGGAGACGCTAAAGCTGAGACAGGGGATATTAACGGCGCTATCGAGGACTTCAACAAGGCTATTAAGGCAGACCCTAAATCTGCAGACGCTTATTACGCCAGGGGTAATGCTTACGCGATTACACAGAATTTCAAAGAAGCGGATAAAGATTTTACAAAAGCAATCGAGTTAAATCCGAGTTTTGCGCAAGCATACCTGAAGCGCGGAGCAGTGAAGACTAATGAGAACAATAATAAAGGGGCGATTAAGGATTTCGATAAAGCCATAGAGATCCAGCCGAGTTACGCCCAAGCTTTTTACGTCAGAGGATATGTTTATATAGAGATGGGGCAAAAGAAAAAAGGGTGTGAGGACTTAAATAAAGCAGGAGAATTGGGATTATCTCAGCACGCTCAATTTAACCAAGTGCTCAATGAAAAGTGTGGGAAATAGATTTTTAAAAAATCTTTGGGGCGGGGCAAATGAAAAAGGTTATAATCTTGTTTGTAATAGCCGGGTTTTTAACACCTCAGTATCATGTGGAAGCAAACTCCGACACGGTTAATATCGAGCTTGCTATATTGTTTACAGT
>DEIM01000206.1 GCA_002352485.1 Candidatus Dadabacteria bacterium UBA2774 | reverse complement strand
GGGGCCAAGTTCGCGCGTCCCGATAAGCAGGTGATTTGTGTTTGCGGCGACGGAAGTTTCCAGATGAATATGCAGGAGCTTGCCACAGCGGTTGAGAACCGGATGGACCTTAAGATAGTTCTCATGAATAACCGCCATCACGGCATGGTAAGACAGTGGCAGACGATGTTTTTTGACGGCAACTATTCTGCGTCATATTTCGAAGTGCTGCCTGATTTTGTTAAACTTGCCGAGTCATTTGGCGCAAGGGGGCTTAGAGCGGAGCGGCCTGAAGACGTTGAGTCTACCCTCAAAGAGGGGCTCTCGACTGAAGGCGTTGTGCTGATAGAGATGATGGTTGACTGCGAAGAGCTGGTTTACCCGATGATCGCTCCAGGGGGCGCTATGAACGAAATGATATTAGGTGCATCTGATATAGCTTAATTCATACAATTAAGTATAATACTCGGGCTGTGAATAGTATTTAGGGTGCCGTGCTGTAATTCCCGTTTATACTCACAAAGAAAAATAGCGCAAGAAGAAAAAATCGCGGAGGTATAAATTAGTGAGGCATACAATATCACTATTTGTAGATAATGAATCGGGTGTTCTCTCCAGAGTTGCAGGTCTATTCAGCGCAAGGGGCTTTAACATAGAGAGCCTGAACGTAGCTGAGACCATGGATCCCGATACCTCCAGGATCACTCTTGTGACCGAAGGGGACGATTTCATAATCTCGCAAATAATAAAGAGATTCAACAACATGGTAAACGTGATTAATGTCACGGACCTAACAGATGAGCCCAAGGTCGAAAGAGAGTTGGTGCTGATCAGGGTGGAGGCTAAGGATAAGACAAGGGCCGAGATATTGAGAATGGCTGATATTTTCAGGGCCAAGGTACTGGATGTAGGACAAAAAACCTATTCACTCGAGCTTACGGGAGACAAGGAAAAGGTGAATGCTTTCATAGAGCTGCTTCTTCCTCTTGGAATTAAAGAGATCGCCCGTACAGGAACTGTAGCAATGGAGCGCGAGGCCAAGCCCGCGAAAAAAAAAGGAGATAAGAAATGAAGGTCTACTACGATAACGATATAAATCAAGACAAACTAAAAAATCGCAAAATAGCGATAGTAGGTTACGGAAGCCAGGGGCACGCGCACGCTCAGAACTTAAGGGACAGCGGAATGGACGTTGCTATCGGGCTCAGGGAAGGAAGCGGAAGCTGGGAAAAGGCCAAAGAGGCCGGATTTAACGTAATGAGCGTTGAAGACGCGGCAAAGTGGGCGGACATTATTATGATTCTGGCCCCGGATACAAGCCAGGGCAAGATTTATTCAGACAGCATCGCGGACAATCTCGAAGCCGGAAACGCCATTGCCTTTAGTCACGGTTTCAACATTCACTATGATCAGATAGTGCCGCCGCCGGACGTAGACGTATTTATGGTCGCCCCGAAAGCGCCCGGTCACACGGTGAGGGGACAGTTTGAAGAGGGCGGAGGGGTGCCTATGCTAGTTGCCGTGCACCAGGACGCTACGGGTGAGGCCCAGGAGGTTGCGCTCGCGTACGCAGGAGCTATCGGTGGAGGACGCGCCGGAGTAATAGAAACCACCTTTAAAGACGAAACAGAAACTGATCTCTTCGGTGAGCAGGCAGTTCTTTGCGGCGGTCTTACGGCGCTTATACAGGCAGGGTTTGAGACGCTAATAGAGGCCGGTTACCCGCCGGAGATGGCTTATTTTGAATGCTGCCACGAGGTAAAGCTCATCGTAGACCTTATCTACGAGGGCGGTATATCGAACATGCGCTATTCCATAAGCGATACCGCAAAGTACGGGGACATCACCAGGGGCCCTAAGATTGTTGACGAGAGGGCAAAAGAGGAGATGAAGAGAACCTTGGCCGCTATCCAGAACGGCGAGTTCGCTCGTGAGTGGATAGCAGAAAACGAGGCAGGTCGCCCGAACTACAATGCGCTTCTTAAAAAAGGCGAGGATCATCCGATCGAGGAAATCGGTGGGCAGCTAAGAGGCATGATGAGCACTCTCTTTAAGAAGAAGCTCGTAGACAAGAAAAAGAACTGATGAAAAACACCCGGGCTCCCATAGCGTCCGAAGGGTTTACATATATTGGTGTGCTGGCGCTCTTTGCATGGGCGGCAGCGATACTCAATTTCACACTGCTCTCAATAATATTAGCCGCGCTCGCGGTGTTATGCGTTTTTTTCTTCCGCGACCCACAGCGCGACATCCAGTCAGACACCGATTCTGTCGTATCTCCTGCAGACGGCACAATAATAACAGTTGACGAGGCGTATGAGAGAGACTTTCTAAACGCCCCGGTAAAGAGGGTCAGCATTTCTCTTGCTCTCTATGACTGCCATATAAACAGGATGCCCGTCGGGGGCAAAGTGACCGGATCTAAATATACGCCCGGAAGCTTTAACATTGCCAACATGCCGGGATGGCTTTATCCGGATTCAATGAAGAAGGCCTCTGAGGAGAACGAAAGACGCTCTACACTTATAGAAACACCCGGGGGGCAGGAATTCGTGGTTTACCAGATGACCGGGTTTTTAGCGCGCCGCATAGTTTCTTATGCTGAGCTTGGTATGGAATTTAAAAAAGGTGATAGATACGGTATTATTAAGTTCGGCTCAAGGGTGGATTTATACATGCCACAAGAGTGTGTTGTGGAGGTCAGGGCCGGGGACAAAGTCGCAGCGGGGGAGACTGTAATAGCGTGGATGTAAAAGAAAGCGGTAAGAGAAAGAATAGATCTAAACGTAATAAGGTAATGCCGGTAATCCCGAATATTTTTACTACCGGGAACCTGTTTTTCGGATTACTCTCGATAATGACCTCGATTGAGGTGCTGCACGCAAGCGCCGCAGGTACAGCTACATCTGAATGGCTCTTTTCAAGGCTCTGGTGGGCCGCAGCTTTTCTGGTAATAGCGGCGTTTTTTGATGTTCTGGATGGAAAACTCGCTAGGTTTATTAAGCACGAGAGCAAATTCGGGCTCTCTTACGACTCGCTTTCGGATCTGGTGTCGTTCGGTGTTGCGCCCGGGATATTGATATACGTATGGGTGCTGATGGGCGCGGGTAAGCTCGGGCTTATGGCGCTTTTGTTCTATATAGTTTGTACAGCGCTCAGGTTGGCGCGCTTTAACGTACAGTCGGGAAATGTGGAAAGATTTAAATTTACAGGGCTTCCGAGCCCCTGGGCCGCGGGCCTTATGGTGTCGCCCGTAATGCTCCTTAGCGCTTTTCAGATTGCGCCCGACCATAGAGTGATGTGGTATTACCTGGCGGCAGCCCCGTTTATCGGGCTACTTATGGTGAGCAACGTCCCGTACTGGAAGCGCCCTGCGTTAAATACCGCCGGTCCTTTCAACGCGCTCGTTGTTGCGGCCATACTGTTTGCCGCTGTAATTACGAACCCTGAGATAGTTTTTATCTCTGTTGCCTATCTTTATGCGGCGATTGGAATGGGTGTATATGTGTTCAGACAGCTGAGGCAGTGGTCCAAAACCTCTGACGAGGCCAGGAGCTCTGATGAAACCAGGAGCGAAGAAGGCGGCTGAGTCCGGTCAAAAATAACTTGGCTAATTCTGCTGGGGTTATATTCGTTTCCCGAAATTCCTGAATACGGTAAACGAATCAATATATAGTTTTTGCATATCTAATAAATTGTCTTGAATGCGGGTCAATCCTCATTATCATTTCTAAATGATAACGGACACAAGCTCGATTCCGAATACTGAACAGAGGAAGCGTATGAATATTAAAGACTTATTATCCAAATATTTAGCTATATCGGCAGGTTCAAAGGGCGTCTCAGGCGCATTAACAGTTTTTGTTTTTACTTTAATCGCAGTAAGCTTTTTGGCTGTATCGTGCAGCCGGGACGGGAATAATCAAAAGGAGAAAAATATGGAAGCTGATAAAGAAGAGCTTAATAATCAAATTGGCGCATTGGGCGAAGGCGGTGTTACTAAATACGAGCTTGAGAACGGGCTTACGGTGATTCTTGAAGAGAATAACGCCTCCCCAGTGGTCTCGGTGAACGTGTGGGTGGAAACCGGGAGCGCTTGCGAAGTGGAGGGTGAGTACGGGCTTGCTCACGTGCACGAGCATATGCTGTTTAAGGGTACTGAGAAACGGGATGTGGGTGAGATCGCCCGCGTGATCGAGTCTAGCGGCGGGGACATTAACGCGTTCACTTCTTTTGATGAAACGGTCTACTATGTAGTAATTGCGAGCAGGTTCCTGGACACTGCTCTGGACGTACTCTCTGACGCCATGCAGAACTCGACCTTCGACCCCGGGGAGCTTGAGAAGGAGCTTGAGGTAGTGGTTGAGGAGATAAGACGGGGGCAGGACTCACCGGGAAGGAATTTGAGCGAGAAGATGTTCTCTACCGCTTTTACCGAGCATCCCTACGGAAGGCCGATAATCGGGAGCATCGAGAGCGTGAGGAGCTTCACTAGAGACGGCATACTGGAATTCTATAAAAAATGGTATTCACCTGAAAACATGGTGCTCGTCGTGGTCGGGGACTTTGACTCTGACAACGTAGGGCAGAAAATTGAAGACACATTCGGCAAGCTAAAGAAAAAAGATGTAGCCGAGTGCGTGATCGAAGAAGAGCCTGAGCAGGAAGGGATGAAAACCTTTATTATAGATAAGCCCATACAGGAGGGGTACTTCTCATATGCATATCATATCCCAAACGCTAGACACGAGGACACTCCTGTGATGGACGTACTCTCAAACATTCTGGGAGGGGGCGAGAGCTCTAGACTGTACAGGAATATTAAGGAAGAAAAGGGGATTGTGAACAACATTTACGCCTATTCGTTTACCCCTAAATACGAGGGGATACTCGCCGTGGGCGGGACCATAGACCCGGCAAAATCCAAGGAGACTCTAGGGGAAGTAATGGCTGAGCTGAGCAGGCTCAAGTACGAGCCCGTAAGCGCAGAGGAGCTTGAAAGGGTCAAGGTGAACATCGAAAGCGACGCAGTATATACGAAAGAGACCATGCAGGGACAGGCCCAGAAACTCGGTTTTTATGAGGTCGAGACAGGGGACTACAGATTTGAGGAAGAGTACTTAGAGGGTGTACGCAAAGTGAGCGCCAAAGATATCATGGAGGCTGCCCGCAAGTATATAAATAACGATAATCTCACAGCCGGGTACTTGCTGCCGAGTGGGCAAGTGACTATCACAGATGAAGAGATTAAGGAGATTGTAACTAAATCTACTTCTGATGCGGAAAAAGAAGCCGCCGCTAAGTCTGAGAGCTTGGGTGAGGAGCTTCTAGAGGAAGTGATTGAGGTTGAGAGCGCTTCTGCGGATACCGGGCCGGCAGAAAATGCTTCTGATTCCAAAGTATCCTCGCAGAATGTGCAGAAATATGTATTGGAGAACGGCATTCAGGTGCTTATAAAAGAGAACACCTCTATACCCCTGTTCGCAGCGCGCGCCGCGTTCCTGGGAGGCGTGAGGTATGAAGACGAGTCCACGAACGGTGTCTCGAATTTCGTATCACGCATGCTTACCAGGGGGACAGAGACAAGGACTGCGCAGGACATAGCGGAGCAGATAGAGTCCATTGCGGGCGATGTGTCGGGGTTCTCGGGACGTAACAGCTTTGGCGTAACGGTAGAATCTCTAAGTAAGAATTTCCCCGAAGCGTTCGAAATATTCTCAGACGTATTGCTGCACCCCTCATTTGACGCGCAGGAAGTTGAGCGGGCAAGAAGGGAGATACTTGCAGAGATCAACCGTCAGGGTGATAACCTTCTTAAAACAACAGTGAACCTATTTTTAGAGACTCTCTACAGCGAGCACCCATATAAATTCAACGCACTAGGTACGGTAGATACAGTAAGTGATTTCCACGGTGCGGACCTGGCGTCATTCTACGAGAAATACGCGCGGCCTGAGAATATGGTAATTACAGTTGTAGGAAATGTGAACGAAGATGAGGTGCTTGCGCTTGTAAAAGAAAAATTCGGTGGACTGGAAAAGGGTAAGAGCCCGGTTCCTGAAATAGCTGCCGAGCCTGCGCCTTCAGAAATAAGAACCAAAGTCGATACCAAGCCCGATAAGGCCCAGATGCATATTATTATGGGTTTTCAGGGCCCGACGCTAAAGGACAAAGACCACTATGCGTTTGAGGTGTTGAACACCATACTTTCGGGGCAGGGCGGGAGACTGTTCTTAGAGCTAAGGGACAAGAAGAGTCTTGCCTACACCGTGACTTCGTTCTATACCCCGGGGCTTGAGCCCGGGTTCTTCGGTGTGTATATCGGCACCGCGCCCCCAAAAGAGGAAGAGGCGATCACGGCTATAAAGTCTGAGCTTGAGCGGCTTCTTAAAGACGGCGTTACCGAGGCCGAGCTTGCTCGCGCTCAGAATTATCTGGTAGGGAATTTCGAGATCGGGCTTCAGCAAAACTCAGCCCAGGCTGCCAAGATCACGTTCGATGAGCTATATGGAATCGGGTGGGAAGAGTATAAGAAATACCCTGATAACATCTACTCCGTGACCAAAGAGAACGTGCTCGAGGCCGCAAGAAAATACATCGATCTCGACAGATACACCCTTACAATAGTAAAGCCCGACGAGACGACCTAGCTGCCGTAATCTGAAGCTATTTCCTATTTTACAACTTTAAGAGCAGTGGAGAATTGCATCCGCGGGTTACTCTTACAAACACTCTTGCAATTTGATATGGGATTGTAGTATAATGGGTGATTAATGAGCCCGGGGGGGATCAAAATCTGTACTCCTTAAGTACTCACTTAAAGGAGGAGTAGATTAAAA
>DEIM01000069.1:8214-12411 GCA_002352485.1 Candidatus Dadabacteria bacterium UBA2774 | reverse complement strand
AACATTCAGTTTCAATTTTACCCAATTATCCTTCGCCGTCTGTGTAGAAGGCCCGCCTGACAACTGGGTATGCAACACGGACGACCCGAACCCAGATTTACAAGGAGTGCTGGATACATTTCCTGCGGCTCCAAAGACGGTAACTGTGCTTCCTGGTGCGGGTATTGATACCCTTCTACCAGATAATGGAGCTAACGCGATTGAGACGGCTTCTCAGGGAGATACCATTACGGTTACTGACGGTGATTTAAAGTCCGCGGTTTTAACAATTGAGACCGTTCAGGGTGACGACAAGATCACTATAACCAACTCATCTGTCTTAAGCACTGATGGACCATGCATCGATTCTTCAGACGACAATGATATAGTTGAAATTATAGATTCTGAATTGGATTGTAATGGAAGTGGTGTGGACGGGGGCGGTGATAACGATACCATAATCGTGAGAGGCTCTGAGATTACGACTGACGGTAGCAGCCCAATCAGGGGTGCTAACGAGAACGATATTGCAACAATCGAAGACTCGATCCTGAACTCCACCGATACTGCAGTATCTATGGGGCCTGGAGATGACAGAGTGAACCTGAGAAATGGCGCTGTGCTGAACGGAATAGTTGACTGCGGTTCGGGTAATCTGGACACAGTTGCTTTCCAGATGGACGTGCCTGAAGAGGCGCTCGGATTTTTCGGATCTCGTATTGCCGCATTGGTTCCGGGAACAATACAAACTATTGAAATAAATGATCTTACTTTTGAACTCGAAAGCTGTGAAATATTTTTAAACGAGCTAGTAGGAATAGAAAACGTGAGACCTATCCCGACACTGTCAGAGTGGGGACTTATAGCTATGGCGGGAGTTCTCGGAATAGCGGGACTTATGGTTATTAGAAGAAGAAAGGTTACTGCGTAAAATATGAACTATTGTTCAATATGAAACTGTAAAAAAGGGAGCCTCGGCTCCCTTTTTGATATAAACTATATTGATTACCCTTTATGGCGCTTCAGGTTCTTTATCTTTATCCCTTTGTATTTCCGGTTCTTGGTTAGGATTATCGTCTGCTTCTTTTATACTGCCTATGTAGGTGTAGATAATCGGGTCCTGGCCTTCTTTGGACCAAATAAATGTCCCGGTAATGTTGTCACCTTTGACCACTCCTTCCCATTCCGCTTTCCCTTCTTTCTCGCTCGTGAGAGTGGATTTGAACAAAGTAGCTGCGCCTTTTGACTTTGATTCATAGGAAGCGGGCGTGAAGCCGTACTGCTCGCAGTCCGCTGAGAAAAACGTCCCGTCCTTAAAAATTAACTCGTCGTCAGTGGTTTCACCATTCTTATTGTGCTCAGACACTTTGACTGAAAATGATTTGCCGTCCAGCGAGTCGCCCGCGGATGCGGTGTTATTGCCTGCGCCGATAACAGACAGGCTTACGGTAAGTACTAAAAGGTATACCGCCGAAATTAGTATTGATCTCATACTTTCCCTCCACTTAATACGTTTTTTGGCTATAAAGTGATTCTACTAGAGTTCGTTAAGTGGTGTCAAGCTCGTATTGTTTAAATAAAAAAGGGAGCCGAAGCTCCCTTTTTGTTTTGTTGTTGAGTTAATTGCGACTGAATTTTAAATTAAGCAGGTTCTGTTAAACATTTTCTCCAAGCTACAAAGAAAAGTCCAGCAAGTCCTAGTAATGCAACCATTGCGATAAGGCCCCATTCGGATAGGGTGGGGATATTCCTTGGTACTATTTTAAATACCAAACCATCCGAGCAATCGGGCAAATCGCCAATGAATGTGGTTTCCCCTGTTGTGGTATCTAGTATTACTAGTGTAGATGATCTTTTGTTTGGGCTCTCCGAACCTGAATCAACGGTAGTTCCGTAGAGATCACCGGTGACCGGATGGAATGCAAGCGCGTTGATAATTGCAAATTCCGGTTCCACACCAGTATTAAGATCAGCAACTTTTGTCCCTGCGCCTGTTTGCGGGTTCACGGTAATGAGCTCTTCGCATACTGCCGCGAATATTACTCCGTCGTCCCTGATAGCAATACCGTTTCCGCAACCGTCAAAAGGAGGATTATAAGCGCCAATTAACGTGCCATGTCCAGTAGCTTGATTTATAGTTTGTAAATAGTCATCCATATCAAAACAACTATCAGCAGTCGCAAAAAGACTGTTGGATGCTGAGTCATAAGTTAGACCAGGCGCTCTTCCGCATTCGTTATCATTATCATCATTACCTATCTGTCCTATTAGTGTCCCTGATCCTGTTTCAGGGTTGATATCTATAAGAATAGATCTCCTTGGATCTTTGTTCGGACCATCATCACTCGCACTCCCAACCAATCTGCCATCACCAAGAAACTCTAAGGCCGATAAACCCAAAAACCCTATAGGGCCAATTAGATCTGAAGTGGCGTTTGTCAGGTTTACTCTATAAAGATTGCCGCTTGTGTCGGAAACCTGACCGACACAATTGTCCTTAGCTGCAACAAATAGCTCCACTGATTGTGCTTGCGCAATACCATGAGAAAGAAGAAAAAGAGAAACCGCAAAGAATGATAGTTTTAATATTTTCATAATCCATTCTCCTTTAGAAACGTATTTATTACATGTTCAACATAACACATATTCAAACTCTATAAAATAATTATGAGAAAAACCCTCCGTCACCCTAAATAGATTTTTAATTACCTCCTCGGGGGTTCGAGTCCACCGCCTGGATACCGATATGTTAAAATATCCTGAGAAACCTTAATCATGGGAAATAGAGCGTTAACAGCATCGACATGGTTTCTGAGAATCGCGCTTTCGGCCGCGTTCCTATCAGCCGTTGCGGACCGCTTGGGCATCTGGGGAGGGCCGGGTGCTGACGGTATCGCGTGGGGCGACTGGTATTACTTTTCCCTATATGCTGCCGAGTTGACCGGAATTCTGCCGTTATTCCTGCAAGAGCCCGCGGCATGGGTTGCGACTGTGGCAGAAATTGTGCTAGGCATCGGACTCTTGATAGGATGGAAGCTCCGCTATTTTGCCCTGGCAAGCGGCATTCTCTTGCTAATATTCGCGCTTTCCATGACTATTGCCTTCGGTATTAAGTCGCCGCTTGATTATTCAGTGTTCACCGCCTCGGCTGGGGCGTTCCTTTTGGCGGCAATTCCTGACAACTCTTAGCCGGGGGCAGCATCATGACAAGCGCCGCGGCTGATTACTATTTATTCTCTCTTCTTTTGCATGATCACACACGAAGTGTGACATACTAAAAGATTGCAAAAATCACCGACTGGACACACACGTAGTGTGGTTTTTCGAAAGAAAGACTAAAAATAGCTTATTCAGGTTAAACTTCACAATTCCGCCCACACCCCGTGTGAAGTTTTTAACGCCTTCATTGCACAATTTTCTTAACGTTATTTATGTAATGTCGGAAACTTTAAAGACGAAAACAAAAATGGAAATTCATCCCCCAGCTCTGTTTCCTCGTAATGGCAGCGTAGATAACAATAGTCTGTACCAAGACTACTGCGGGTTGCATTTGATCACGCAATATATTAAAACTTATGATAGAGTCTGGTTTGTGTAGTCTGCGGGAGGAAATCGTATGACTCAGAATGGTAATGAGTTATCTGTAAACCGGACGCCTTGGGAGCGGATGTCAGGGTCCACACGAAAGAAAATCGTTTGGGGCTTTTGGTTTGTAACGTGGCTTGGTTTGATGGCGGGGTTCTTTTACCGGAGTTTCTATGATTATGTAGTGATTTTCAGCGCGTTTCACGTTTTAGTGTTCTTTTTCCTCTTTCAATATCAAGTAAAACCTTTCCCGGTACAGCTAAGAGTCGTATATCTCCTTTGGGTCGTCGTAGGTACGTACGTTCCTCACATGGTAATTTTGATGTACATCACCACCATCGGTTTGGCGTCAAACCTGTTTTTAAATTACTGCCCACTCGCGCGCATGATGTACCTTTTACCGTGGAACAGGGAAGAGCCTTTTTCGTTTAATCTTTTGATGCGGGTAATCCTTACCCCGCCGGTACCGGGGCGTTTCAAGCCTGTATCTTAATCGCCAAAGTGTTAATACTCTTCCGGGTCGAGCTTTAGCGCTTCGTTGAACCTATTGATCATATTGTAGAGAGCGGCGATGGCTGTGATTTCGACTATTTGGGACTCGCTGAAGTATTTTTTCAGGTCTTCGAACACCTC
>DEIM01000069.1:7825-8071 GCA_002352485.1 Candidatus Dadabacteria bacterium UBA2774 | reverse complement strand
GCTTATCTGGCGGTGGGCGTGTGAGCAGTAGGCCGAGCAGTTAATGCCCGAGACTCTTAAAATGATCCTCTCCTTAAGCTTGGGATCGAGCTCATCAGGCTGCTGTACCGAGGCTACGAAAGGCCCGATAGTCTTGAGTATGTTGGGCTTATGCGCAAGCGCTTTATAAATATTAGTGACCTTTCCCCTCTTTTCTATCATTCTCCCGTATGCTTCCTGAATGATGGGATTATCAGACGCGCCTTC
>DEIM01000069.1:5766-7793 GCA_002352485.1 Candidatus Dadabacteria bacterium UBA2774 | reverse complement strand
TTAATAAAATGATATAAACGGCAATTACGGCCGGGTGTAAAATAAATAAGCGGGGAGGTATGATATGGCAACAAAAATACCAAGTAAGCCTAGTAAACAGAGTAAACCAAGAAAACCAACAAAACCAACAAAACCAAGGAAGCCAAGTAAACCAAAAGTTGAAAGTAAGGACAAGGTTATTCAACATTTCGACGATATCAAAAAAGATATTCTAGAGTTGAGAACAAGAATAGGTGTGAGCAGAAGAAGTGATTTTACAAAGTTATCCGAGGATGTTGCTAAAAAAGTAGGTGATTCGGCCTCCGAGATTATGAAACATTCCGCGGATGTATTGCACAAAGCTACAAAAGTCTTACAGTTTGCCGCGCTAGGTGCAGTCGAGGGAGGTAAGAAGGCCCTTAAAGAAGAAAAAAAACCCAGACGCAGAGCAACTGGAACGACTAGAAAAACGAGTAAAAAACCAAAGGCTTAGGATGGCAAATTGGTTTGAGATAAGAAGGTAGCTCTTTTGTACCGTTTCCCCTTTGATTAAACCCGGGGGTTAAACATGTGAATCTTCTTCCCTTGCCGTCCTCACACCTTCATCGACGTTTACGCGGGTGAGTAATATCATTCCTGCTATAAAGAAGACAACTATAGCTACTATGCTGAACCTGGTGTTGCCGGTGATCTGAGCCACCAGTGCGAATACGAGTGGCCCCATGAAACCGCCTATCCGAGAGCTCATCCCATAGAACCCGAAAAACTCAGCCGTTTTTGCTATGGGTATCATAGAGCCGTAAAGAGAGCGGCTCAGAGCCTGCGCCCCTCCCTGCACCGTTCCGACCATGAACGCCAGTATCCAGAAGTCGATAGGCCTGTTGATGAAATACCCCCCGATTGATATAAGTGTGTAGACAAAGAGGCATATATAGATGCAGTTCTTAGCACCTATTTGTTTGGCAAGCCAGCCGAAAAAGAACGAGAAGGGTATGCCTACTATGAGGGTGAGCAATAGCGCTCCAATGAGAGTGCTCATTCCAAGCCCGAGGTCGGCGCCGTAGATTGTGGCCATTCTTATAATAGTGCCGATACCGTCGTTGTAGACGAGGAATGCAATAAGGAACAGTAGCAATTGCCGGTAGCGCTTCATATTTTCAAACGTATTCTTCAAAAGACCATAGCCCGCAAGTATGGTGCTGTCTCCTGGGGATACGCTGCTGGCGGCTTTTGGCTCCTTTACATTTAATATGAGCGGGATAGTGAAGACGGCCCACCAAACGGAGACGGTTAAAAATGACAGCCTTGCCGCAAGCCCTTTGTCAGTCATGAGCTGTATCATGGCGATATTTATGGCAAGCAAAATGCCCCCGCCCAAGTAGCCGAACCCGAACCCGCGGGTGGATACTCTGTCTATGTCTTTGGACTTTGCAACGTGGGGAAGTAGAGAGTCGTGCATGACGTCCGCGAGCGCAAACCCTGTGTTACTTATAATGAATATCAAAGAGGCCATGGCCCAGTCGCCCGTTTTTACAAAGTAAAGGAAAACTGTAGTAAAAATGCCTATCGCAGCGAATGTGAGAAGGAGTCTTTTTCTGAGACCAAGTAAGTTTGCGAGGGTGCCTAGCATCGGAGCGAGAATGGCGGCCAGGATTACTGTGATGGTGGTGGTGTATCCCCAGTATGCGGTTGCGGTATTCGAGCCGAGATTCGAAGCCGCAACGTGGCTGTAGTAAACGGGCAGTATGGCAGAGACTATTGTGGTCGAGTAACCGTTTTCAGCCCAGTGATATAGCGCCCAGGAGTTTACGGATTTACTGTAGGTTTTTTCATTTTCTTTCGGGCTCGCCATTATATTTATCCAGTGCTCAAGGAAGCTTGTAAACCAGGGCTTATACTAATATAAATTCGGGAGGAAATACAATAAAGGACTTTTATTTCAGGAGTTCTAACGCGCGGCATTCGTGAATGGCGCGGAACATGCGGGTAATCATAGCCTTTAACAGTGGGACGCCCCTTGATCCCTCGTGAGATATAAGGTGGTGGGC
>DEIM01000069.1:0-5700 GCA_002352485.1 Candidatus Dadabacteria bacterium UBA2774 | reverse complement strand
CTGACACCTTCTCTAACGAGCTCGTCATACCACATGTCTACTAACCCCAGATGGTCTTCGTAAGTTATCTCCTCTTTCAGGCTCCCGCATACGACCCTGGCGACGTCAAACGCCCCGGTCATGCGGCACGCAACCTGCCAGTCGAGCACGAGCACTTTGTCCTCGCCCATAAACATGAGGTTATCCGCCCTAAAGTCTGTGTGCGCTATTGTCATCGGGTCCGAGTGGATCAGCTCTTGTATTTTCTCGCCGCTTTGGGATATTAGATCGCCTGCTTTTATATCGCGCTCGCTTAAGATGTCCCTGTGTTCCTCCGAGAATTCGGGCCAGTTCTCAGCAAACGAGCTTTTTATGTCTCGGTTCTGATGGGGCATCCAATCGAGCCGCTTAAGCTTTGGAGAGTCCCACCACTGCGCATGAAGTTTCGCAATTTCCCGAATGGCAGTCTCCACCTGTTTTCGGGAAAGTCCCTCAACCTGGTTCCCAGTCTTCCAGTCTTTTTCGTCTTCGAGTACCAGAACATAATTGCCGGTCTCTTCTTCCATAACGCTGTAGTAGCATTTAGGGATGCGCAGAGGAGCGCCCGGAGCAATCTGCCTGTAGAACAATAGCTCTCTCTCATTCGCGCGGAATGTCTGTGCGAATTTCCTGTTTATGTCTTCAGCCGGGGGAAATTTGATTACATAGCTTGCGGGCAAACCCGGCCCAAGAGAATCGTAGCTGAGATTGACCCTGCAAATAGAGCTAAGAAACCCCGATACATCTCCGCCCAGAGGCTTTACGTCGATTGCGATTACTTGGCTGTTTTTGCAGATCCCGGCTTCTTCCAGTGCAAACCCGATCCAGTCACGGGTTATTTCGTTTGCTGTTTTTGGGTGGTCTATAGCCGTCAACTTTGATCCCTCTGAAGAGTGACTCTTATTATATACGATGCTGTGGATAGATGAATTATGGATTCGCTATTAATACTTTCGGCAATGACATATATTGTGGTTGAGGATTGAGGAGCCTGAAGACATGCTCGTTTATATTTGTCGTTTCTTTCTACCCACTAACATCTAGCATAATTAGTAATCATGCACGTATGTAATTTTAAGATCCCAATTTTGTGAGTCTAATAAATTTAAGCCTTGATGTTCACATCTATTATCTTTGCCAAGTGATTTAATCAAGATAGTTTGAGTAAAATCTTTAACACTTTTTCTCAAATTACCTTCTATAAATCCTTCTGAGATCAAATAATCGGTACAGTCTTGATCCAGCATTCTTTCCCAAACTGATATTGTTCCAAAATCCATTATTTTTATAAGATGATTCAAAAGTTCTATTTTTATTGCAGAGCTAGCCGCTTCTAGTTCATAAATATTGTATGTCTCATAATCTCCTATAAGAAGCCCGTTATTTCCTAAAACCAAATAACCCTTTAACCCTTCGTCGTACAAGTATAGGAATATATATTTTGACATCGGGTTATTGTATCTCCAGCTAAAGTACGTTTCGTCTCTGATCAGAGTAATTTTATTTATCGGTACAAGGTCTTTTACGAGAGTTGCCATTTCTTTTGGCTTAGGTCTATCCTCAACGACTAATCGTGACTGAGGCTCCGTTGTAGATTGAAGATGAATCTTGTTAATCGATTGCCTAATGCCCAGCAAATCTTTTAGCCTCTGAGCAGCCCCTGTCTTCCACAATATGCGTCTAGCAAATTTAATTGCGCCGGGCTCATTTCTTTGGATATTGTTCGTCATCTTCATAGTATGAATTTCTCCGATACTTTTCCAGCCCATTGCCAGAGAGTTAAGATAATTAACAGTTCCTGCGCTGAAATTAAATATATACCGGTAGCCCATCTCGTTTAGATCGCGCAAAACGAAGTTCATCAAATTCGTATATATCCCCTTATTTCGAAGGTCCTGATGTATATGTAAGTCCATAGAGGATAGGGCTATAAAACGATTCGGAGTCCCTCCTATTTGCCAGTGCATATCTTGCAGTCCCCTGAAGCCTATCAGCTTGCCGGCCCTTAGGACTAGATAAATCTTAGGTGATTCGGAAACCGGGTTTTCTAAGTACTTCCATCTGAAGTAGCTCTTGTTTAAGTTTGAATCGGCGGTCCAGAGCGGCTTTTGAAATTCACAAATCTCATCATCGTACTTGTGCTCATACCTAATGATTTCGTAATCCATAACATTCTCTCTTGCTTACTCTGAGGCAACTGTGGCTGTTACTTGCTGTGGGAGTGTGTGAAATTAACTATGCCGTCTATGGTATCCCACTCTTTGGTGAAATCCACGGTAGTCAGATCAAGCGGTGTTCCGGTTTCCTCTTCTATGAAAACGGCCAATTCGAGCAGATACAAAGATTCTATAAGACCAGAAGTAATAAGAGGTGTAGTGTTGTCAAAGTTTTCAGGAACGCCCTTACCTGAATCCTTTAATTTGCCTGTGATAAATTCTGCAATTTGTGCTTTTAATATGTCAGACATGGTTTGATTTTAATATTTAGTTTTGGAGCTCCTTCCAAGCTATAGGACCTGCCATTGCGACGACAACTTTTCTGGTGCCTGAAAAAGGTCTTCTACCGTGAGCGACCATCATGTTATCCAGCATTAGGACGTCGCCTTTTTCCCAAAGGAATGAAACTGTTTTATCGTCATAAGCTTTTTTTAGCTTCAGAATTGTTTCTTCGTCTATACTTTCACCGTCTCCGTAAAACGTGTTGTTAGGCAAGTCTTTTTCCTTAAAAAATTTAAGCATCATTTTCCGTAGTTTCGGCTCGATTGCGAATACATTAAGAACTGTTGCGTGATTTATCCATAAGCTCTCGCCAGTATCAGGATGCTTAGCTGTGGCGGGTCTTTTCTGCCAGGTCTTCACTTTATCCTCGCTGGTCCATTCAAACTCAATATCGGATTCAGAGCAAAACTTCTCCATTTCGGATTTGTCATCGGTTTGATATACCTCCTGCCATTTGAAACCGAATGGGCCGCCGGTGAAATTTCTGACATACAACACACCTTTGTCTTCAAATGGTTTTCTGATGGAAGGCTCGAGGTGGTTATAAACCTTTCTGACATCCGCAAGCGGCGTTTCACCGCCTTGGTCTGCAGTCTCGATACTATAGAAGAATATTTTCCTCGGGAACTTCGCGGCAAAAGAGCTTTCGTTATGGAGCAGGATCTCCTGGTCCGGCGGATAATCGGTTGCTGTAAACACTTTGCCTTTGACCCGGGATCTTTGAGTTGCTCTGTCGTTATAATCAAGTGCATTACCGTAGGACTCTTCCACCATAGATTGAAACTCATCCACTCCATCTAATTTAAATCCCCTGAACAAAACCCCGCCATATTTAAGAAGGCTTTTGTCGATTATATCTTTATGCAAACCGAACAAGTCCCGTAGCGACAGATTTTCCTTATTTGGGGTAATAACGAGTGGAAGAACCGATTGGTCGTTTATAAAGGATGCGCTAAAATCTGTGTTCTTATTCAATTCGCTAATCATGTTTACAGTTTTAAATACAGTAAATTGTTAACGTTTGCAAACTTCCGATGATCTTGAAGAAACAAGCCGCCAAATCATGCATAGCCTAATAAGTAACACTATACTATTGGTGCTTTATTATCGCAACAAATGTTATTAAATATTGCAGCATATGAAATTAGATTAATGGTGGAGATATCTTAACGTTATCGTGCTTCAAATAACGCTTTTATTAATACTTGTGTCTGCTCTGTTAGGAAAAGCAGGCGATATTATCCTCTCTGCTTACAGAATGTGGAAACCGGAGAGCCCGGTATAGGCTCCCCGGATTATTGGTCTGATTAGTATCTTGGCATGTCGGGGTCGAATTTCTCAGCCCAGGCGTCTATGCCGCCTGCAAGGTTCTTAACGTTTTTAAACCCCTGGTCTTTCAGAAAGTTAGTGGCCCTCATGCTGCGCCCGCCTGTGTGGCAGTGAATGACTATCTCGTCGTCTTCGTTTAGCTCATCAAGTCTGTCGGGCAGCTCCCCAAGCGGTATGAGCACGGAGTCCTCAATGCTCGCAATATCGTATTCGTGGTATTCCCTGACGTCGAGCAGTATCACGTTATTGCCGTTCTCGCGTTTTTCTTTAAGCTGCTCTACGGATATCTCTAAAACGTCTTCTGTAGCCTCGTTAATGTTCGTCGTTTCTTCCTGTCCGAGCTCTCCCCGTCCTATGCCGCAGAACGCTTCATAATCGATAAGCTCTTTTATGGTGGCGTTATGTCCGCAAATTGGGCAATCGGGGTCTTTTCTGAGCTTCATCTCGCGGGGCTGCATCTCCAGAACGTCAAGGAAAAGAAGCCTTCCTATTAGTGGAGTGCCCTTGCCGATAATAAGCTTCACTGTTTCCGCTGCCTGGAGCGTGCCTATGACTCCCGGGAGTATTCCAAGCACTCCTCCCTCTGCGCAGCTCGGAACGAGTCCGGGCGGCGGGGGCTCGGGATATAAGCACCTGTAGCAAGGTCCTCTATTTGCGTCAAACACGCTTACCTGTCCCTCGAAGCGGAATATGCTTCCGTACACGTTTGGTTTTCCAAGAAGTACACAGGAATCGTTCACGAGGTAGCGAGTTGCAAAGTTATCCGTTCCGTCTACCACGATGTCATAGTCCTTTATTATCTCCATCGCGTTCGCAGATGTAAGCATCTCGTTATATGTAGTAACTTTTATATCTGAATTGAGCTTTAGGATCCTGTCCTTGGCAGACTCCACTTTTAGCTCGCCGATGGTGTCTTCGCCGTGGATGATCTGTCTCTGGAGATTGCTGAAATCCACAACATCAAAGTCCAGTATGCCCAGGTGACCCACACCCGCGGCGGCCAGATATAGTGCAAGAGGAGAGCCTAGCCCGCCGGCGCCGATGCACAGCACGCTTGCCGCGGCCAGCTTTTCCTGCCCCTCTACCCCTACCTCGGGCATTATTAAATGTCTGCTGTAACGTTTGATTTGATCGTTTGTAAGACCCATGCTTTACCTTCCCTTATATGATAATGTTTCAAAGCCACTATAAATTAATACAAAATGAGATATTTTCAACCCCTGGTGATTATTAGAGTTTTCGGGCTTTTATTCGATTATGTAAATATACCATAGCCAAAAGAAATTTATCAGGTATAGTAATTAACCGTGCCGAATTTTTTGAGTTTGCGGCATATGGTTTCAAGGGTTTAGATACACTATTGTTGCGTAAGGATTCGGGGTGGTTCCGAGAGTGAAATTCCTTCCTTTTGCGATTTAAAAAAAGTTTTCCAAAACACCTTGACAAGCACTTTGAATGTTTTATATTATATGTCCCTTTCACGGGAGATGTCTTCTACAGATATCCTGATCTTTGAAAATTAAATAGCAGATAAGCGGGCGAATTAAGAACTGAGCAATCCTTTATCAAACTATCATGAAGAGTTTGATCCTGGCTCAGAGCGAACGCTGGCGGTATGCTTTACACATGCAAGTCGAGCGCGAAAGTGACTTCGGTCACGAGTAGAGCGGCGGACGGGTGCGTAACACGTGGATAATCTGCCTTTAGGACTGGGATAACTCAGGGAAACTTGGGCTAATACCGGATAAGACCACAGCTTCTATGGAAGCAGCGGTAAAAGGTGGCCTTCGGGCTTTCACCTAAAGATGAGTCCGCGCACCATCAGGTTGTTGGTGAGGTAATGGCTCACCAAGCC
>DEIM01000198.1 GCA_002352485.1 Candidatus Dadabacteria bacterium UBA2774 | reverse complement strand
TTTATCGGCCCAACAGATATCCTATGAAGCTTCTGTACCGAATGACCGAACTCTTCAAAAAACCTTTTAACCAAGTGGTTCCTTCCCTCATGAAATGCTATTTCTACAATACTTGAATCGCTTTCACTCTTTATAATCTTGATGGAATCAGGTTTCGCAAAACCGTCCTCTAGCTTTGCACCCTCTCTCATCCTAAGTGTTTTCTCTGTTGTGATTTTCCCCTTTATGGAGGCCCGGTAAAGTTTTGAAAGCTCATAACGGGGATGGAGAATCCTGTTTGCAAGCTCCCCGTCGTTGGTCAGGATCAGTAGCCCTTCCACATCGTAATCGAGCCGCCCAACCGGATAAACCCTCTCGGGTATATCAGAAATAAGCTCCTGTATCGTATTCTTATCGTCCTCCCCTTCACCAAGTGCCGTAATAAAGAGCTTTGGTTTGTTGAGGATTAAGTATCTCTTTTTTTCAGGTCTTATTACTCTGCCCTGAAGCTCGACCGTATCTTTTTCTGTATCGATAGTGACGCCGAGCTCACTGAGCTTCTCACCGTTAACACTGACCTGCCCACTCTTTATCAGCTCGTCAGCTTTCCGCCTCGATGCCGCTCCGCACTGAGATAGATATCTATTCAGCCTAACCTTCAAGCCGTCTCACCCGTTTTAGTATTCAAGAATAAGCTCAAGATTGATTTAGGTCGCTTCAAATATGAAAAGGAATTTATCATAAAATCTGAAACCAAGGTTACTTGGACCTTGTGAAAAGCGCCTCTCTTTTCGCCCAATATGTAACGTTCTCACCCCTAATCCCGAATTTCACGAAACCCGTGCTCTTGTCGACCATAAACGCTTTTTTATTTGCTCTCAGCACCTTACAGCGCTTAGGGTCATCTCTGAGCTGCTTCGCGAGCTCTGCTTCTCCACTGTCTATAAACTCGTAATACTTCTCTATATCCACCCTTTTCAAGCAAGCTATGAAACCTTCCTCAGTAAAACATTCCGTATGATGAAAATCACAAGTGGATTTCACCGCAAAAGCACTCTGTAGGGGTAAAACCGCAAATGACATGAAAGTGAGCACCAGCATATATTTCCCTATTCTGTACATTTTTCTCTCCCTATATCCCCTTATCCGTATAACTATTGTCCCATATCAAAAGTCTGGAGGCTATATCCCGTAGGCGGCTCGAATGCGGCCGGATCTACAGTCTGTTCTTTTGATGAAACCAGGCTGGATTCACCGATTACCTCATCTTGCTGATACATTATAGTCTGCACCGGAAAACCGTCTAGCTTACGGAGCTGCTTAAACATATTCCTTTCACTCTGAACCCCAGGGCCGGCAAAGCTGCTTGAGCTAGAGAACTTCTCCGCCATTTGGTCCATAAAATCCCCCATAGCGAGCATCGCGCTTTTCATTTCATCCCCTCCCTTAATCTTGGACCAAGGTGCAACGCAGTGCTGCATAATCTTTACTTCGCCCTTGTAAACATCGTACTTTGTGCAGGTATATCCTCCCACTTTACCGCTTCCCGCTTTCTTTATCTGCGGCTCTTCTGCCTCGTCTCCAGCCATACCGGGCATTCTTTCCTTCATCATCTTCCTAACCATATCCCTCTTTTCCGGAGGTACGTCTTTTAGGGCCTCTTCCATTTGATTCATTACTTGGTCCATTCTGGATCCCAGTGCTTCCATTGCGGCCTCATCGAGCACTATATATGACTTATCCTCATGGTTAATCATTATCAATTTGCCCTGGTCGCCCCTGAAAACCATTGAGCCGTCAATCACATCCCCTTTCTCATAGTAATCGAGTCTAATATTTTGACCCTTTACTTTGCCTTCGGACCTTCCTGCGGTTTCACTGTTGGGATCTTTCTGGTTCATATCAAACATCACATCTCCGTAAGAATTGACCGCGAAAAACATCGCTAGTATTAATGTCATAGTAGTTTTAAGCATTTTGCTCCTCTTCAGAAAATTTAGCTAAATTCTAACACATAGATTAAGAAAAGCACTCTTGTTTCAAGATACAATGCCGGTGCAGCTGTGCTTAATTCAACGTTCTTGACAATTTATTCAGAGCACTTAACATAATGCTGTGCTCAATCAATATATCCCGATTTTACTCATATTAATTCTATCCATCGGGCTTGCAGCTGCCATGCTCGGACTGTCCTCGGTACTGGGTCCGAAACGCAGTGCAAAGGGCAAGCTCTCGCCCTATGAGTCCGGCATACCACCCACGGGAGACACCAGAGGAAGGTTCTCTATAAAATACTATCTGGTAGGAGCTCTTTTTATCCTCTTTGACGTCGAAGCCGTGTTCCTTTTTCTCTGGGCCGTAGTTTTTAAAGACCTCGGGATGCTGGCTTTTATAGAAATCATAGTATTTTTAATCGTAATTTTAGGCGGATACTTCTATGTAGTTAAGAAAGGAGCGCTCGATTGGGAGTAAATTCAAGCCCTTCGCTAGGCGGAGACGGATTTGTTACTACAACAATAGAGTCCTTGGCCAATTGGGGCAGGAAAAACAGCCTCTGGCCAATGCCTTTCGGCACGGCCTGCTGCGCAATTGAAATGATGGCAGTATTCGCGTCCCGCTACGATTTGTCGCGCTTCGGCGCGGAAGTCGCCAGGTTTTCTCCGAGGCAAGCAGACCTCATGTTAGTCTCAGGCACTATTACATATAAAATGGCCTCGGTATGCAGACGTATCTACGATCAGATGCCCGAGCCCAAATGGGTAATCGCAATGGGCTCATGCACATGCGGCGGAGGCCCTTTTGACAGCTACGCTGTAGTACAGGGTATAGACGAGTTCCTGCCGGTAGATGTTTACATAGGCGGATGTCCCCCAAGACCCGAAGCCGTGATTGACGCCGTCATGAAAATCCAGAAGAAGATAGAAATGGAAGGGGCGCCGATTGTATGAGTCTTGATCTTGCTCAGGTGCTTGATGTTTTAAACAGCAAATTTCCCCAAAGCATTCTCGACGTAAAGGAATACAGAGGGGAAACAACCATACTTATTTCCAAAGATAAGCTACGGGATATATTTGGGTTTCTCAAAGAAAAGTTCGAGTTTACTTTTTTGGCAGACCTCACGGCAGTTGACTATCTTGAGATAAAATCCCCCCGCTACGAAGTTGTTTACCACCTTCACCGCTTCGGACCTGATTGCGAGGAAAACGTTCGTATCAGAATTAAGGCTGAGGTTTCAGAAAAAGACTTGAGTATACAATCACTGACCCCTATCTGGAGCGGAGCCGACTGGCTCGAAAGAGAGGTATACGATATGTTCGGGATCGAGTTTACTGGGCACCCGGACCTAAGAAGGATCCTCATGCCAGAGGACTACGGCCCCTATCCTCTTAGAAAAGACTTCGACGTAAGGGATCGTGAGGCTTCAAAAGAATCATTCAAAAAAGAGCTTGAGCAGGGACCCGAGTAATGGAACGAGTCGAATTTATATCCGCGGAATCAACGCATAACCCTGAAACGGGTGAGCGTACAGAGACCATGATGCTCAATATGGGCCCGCAGCACCCGGCAACTCACGGAGTGCTCAGAGTAGTGCTTCATCTGGACGGTGAGGTTGTGGTAAAAGCCGTACCCTACATCGGGTACCTACACCGGGGCATAGAGAAGCTTTGCGAGCACATTACGTACCAGCAGTGCCTCCCGTACACGGACAGAATGGATTACCTGGCTTCTATTTGCAATAACATCGGATACATACTGAGTGTAGAGAAGCTCCTTGGCATAGAGGACGATATACCGGAGCGCGCTAAATTCGCCGAAGTAATACTCTTTGAGCTCGGGCGCATCGAATCCCACCTCGTAGGAATTGGCACTAACGCTCTTGACCTTGGCGCTATGAGCGCTTTTCTCTACTGCTTTAAAGAAAGAGAGAGGATATACGATATACTCGAAACGGTATGCGGAGCCAGGCTTACTACCTCCTATCCAAGAGTAGGCGGGCTTCCGCTCGACCTACCTGAGAATTTTGAAGAAGTGGTAGGGAATTTCCTAAAAGTATTCCCCGAGACTTTGACAGAAGTAGATAAGCTGCTGACGAGAAATAAAATATGGATAGAGCGTACCAAAGGCGTCGCTGTAATAAACGCTGAAGACGCTGTAAGCCTCGGACTCACTGGACCCGCGCTCAGAGGAAGCGGCGTTCCCTATGACGTCAGGAAGGCAATGCCGTATCTAGGATATGAGAATTACGATTTTGAGGTACCTGTGGCAAACGACGGAGACGCATACGCGCGTTACCTCTGCAGGCTTGAAGAAATGCACCAGAGTCTCAAGATAATAGAGCAGGCGCTTGAAAACCTGCCGGACGGCCCTTACATTGCCGATCTTCCCGACATAGTGCTCCCCGAAAAAGAGCTCACCTATACAAAAATGGAGTCCCTGATAAGACACTTCGTGATAGTTTATGAGGGATTCAAGCCCCCTGCCGGCGAGGTACAGCACGCAGTTGAAAACCCAAAGGGCGAGCTTTCCTACTATCTGGTGAGCGACGGTACCGGAAAACCTTACAGGATGCGTGTGCGAGGTCCTTCCTTTGTGAACATGCAGGCCCTTGAGAACATGGTTCAGGGAAGCCTAGTAGCAGACGTGATTGCCGCTATCGGTAGCCTTGACATTGTCCTCGGCGAGATAGACCGGTAGTTCCCCGCTACTTCCAATCAACCACAGAACATTAGATTAGCACCGCATCAAGTATCGCTGTATCAAAATGAATTGGTAATTTTCTTGTATCGGGGTAGACAGATTGCACAATTAAGAAGCCGAGCACTTATTGGCAATGGGCTCGTAGTTTCCGTTATGAACGTGCACGCAGAGTCCTTGACCGTACTCAGTTTGAGAGAGTATGACTACCTTTTCAGCCAGCTCCTGCGCCCCTTCTTTATTCACGCCGTCTGCGTATACCCATAG
>DEIM01000147.1 GCA_002352485.1 Candidatus Dadabacteria bacterium UBA2774 | reverse complement strand
CAAGAAATCATAGCATAGTGTTTAAAACTTGCAACTTTATAACTATGCTCTACAAGCTCCTGTCTACACGGTGCTAATATTGCTTTAACCGGTGCGGTCAATATAGGTAATCCTATTCTATATTCTGAACTTGCTCTCTTATCTTCTCGAGCTCCGAGCGGAACTCTATGGTTATATGTGAGATAGATGCGTCTTTGGATTTTGCAGAGATGGTCCCAGATTCGCGGTTCATCTCCTGAAGAAGAAAATCAAGCTCCTTACCCACCGAGCCCGACTGTCCCAGGGTATCCCTGAATTTGCCTATGTGAGCGTTTAGTCTTACCAGCTCTTCTGTAATATCGCTTCTTTCGGCTAAAAATGCGGTTTCCTGATATAGCCGCCCTTCGTCGATTTGCGTATCTTCAAGAATTTTCTCAATTCTCTCCTTTAACCTGTCCGAGGCGGTTTTCATAAACTCCTTTCTTTTAGTCGTTATTTTCTTTGTAAGGCGCTCGATTTTCCCGATTCTCTGCCTCAGGTCTTTCTCGAGCTTGCCGCCTTCAATTTTTCTCGAGTCGTCAAGCTTTCGGATCGCGCTTGCAAGTGTTTTCTTTAAGGCAGATATTTGACTTCGATTTAATGCAGAGCCTGACTCGGAAGGAAATATTTCTTTAATAGCAAGTAAATGTTCAAGACGGATGTCTTCTTTTATATTCAACTCTTTTTTGAGTTTCTCAAGTGTCTTCTTAGACTCACGTGCAATATCCAGATCAAGAGTCGAGGAGCTTTGTCTCCTTCCCTCTATCGATACCGTTATCCTTACTTTTCCTCGGTGGATTACCTTTTTTACGTACTCCGCAAGCTCGGGCTCAATGGACATAACGGATTCGGGAATCTGAAGCTTAACGTCCAGGAATCTGTGGTTTTCAGAGCGCGTTTCAATGACTATCTTCCCGCTTTTGGTCTCTGTTTCGCTTTTTCCAAAACCTGTCATACTTTTCATATTATTTATCCTTTATGTTTTAACTGAGTTCTATCTGAAGTTTTTCAAGTGTCTGATAACATACATTTTTTATAGAGTCTTTGTCAATCCGAGTCCAGTCTAACTACGTACTTTTTCCTGAGATTTTGAAACAGACTTCTCATTTCAGTGTCCCCGTAGTCAGGGTAAGTCCATTCAAGCGTCGTGTATTCATCGCCCCTATAGATAAGGGTAAGGTCGGCGTATACCCCACTGCCGAGATAAGCTCTGTGGGCAAAACCCTTGCCGGTGGCCAGAATCACGTGCTCCTGTGCTACGTATCCCGGGTCGATATTCATTGTCCTGCTTCCGGCCACTTCAAATTTTTCTTCTACACTATTGGTAAATACTTTTATATCCCCTATCTTTTCACGCGCTATGAGTTTTTTGAATGTAATAA
Source organism: Candidatus Dadabacteria bacterium UBA2774 (assembly GCA_002352485.1). GTDB lineage: Bacteria > Desulfobacterota_D > UBA1144 > Nemesobacterales > UBA2774 > UBA2774. Next base: position 6,008 of record DEIM01000147.1, on the reverse strand, counting down.
TTTTTCTCTTGAGCCCAGTTCCCATTTCACTCTCGTAATAAGAAGTCCCCTCAAAAGGCTGCTCAGGGCTTTCAAAGTCCGTTTCTCCAAGCTCGTCTTTGAGGGCTTTTATACAAGCGTCAAGCTCCGAATCGGGTTTATATATAACTGCCGTAAATAAATAAACGGGTTTTGGTTCTTTGAGTCTGCTCATGCCTGATCTGGTTTAAAAGATATTTATGGTGAAGTCTTTAAATAACCATACCGTATCAAATATTCCAATTAATAATAGACCAGAACTGACTAATATAGAAAATTTCTTGATATATATAGCCCACCAACTTATTCTATTCCATTATACAGCAGGTATAATCAGGGGAATATCATGAACAGCATCACAATTTTAGCGCTACTCAGCATTTTAATTCTGCTACCAATAACCGGTTGCGGAAACAAATCAGAACCAGAATATATTGCAAACGCTCCGGAGGTTCAGCGTAAGGATATAAAACCGACTCCAACCGAGGTTGTAAAAAGCTATCTAAGTGCCATCAAGAGCAAGAATTATGAAAAAGCATACAAGTACGTTAGCGTTCCCTATACCGACAAATCAGGATATATAAACCAGATGAAAAATACTTTAACAGACAGTAATTTTTTGCTAATTAGCTACCGCATGCTAGCTACGCAGATTTATGACAGGACCTCAACTGTGGTGGTCGAGCTTAGCACACAACGCACTTCTCCGACTTCAGGAAGTTTGATAAACCTGAATCAAACGAGCCAATATTCGCTCGGAATCTTTGATGATAAGTGGTTAATTACCTCCGATAGCTGCATAGAAGGCTGCATAGAGGTAGAGCAGGAGCCCGTGATAGAGGTTCAAGAACCCGTGATAGAGGTAATTGAATAGATATGGTTAAAGTAGCAGTTACGGGCGCAGCCGGCAGAATGGGGCTCAGAATACTACATTTTCTCAATCAGGCTCAGGATATAAACATAGTGGGCGCAACCGAAGCTCCGGGTCACAGCGCTATAGGCAGTGACGCAGGCACTGTGTCGGGAGAAGGGGAAATCGGTGTTGCCATAACTTCGGACTTGAGCCAAGCCTCAGCTGATGCCGACGTTATAGTTGACTTCACTTCTCCTTCGGCGACTCTGAAAAATGCGGAGCTTGCAAAATCCGCAGGTAAATCCATGGTAATCGGCACCACCGGTTTTACGGATGAAGAGAGAGACAGGCTGAATGAGCTTGCGGAGAGTTTCCCCTGCGTATTCGCTCCCAATATGAGCATAGGGGTAAACGTAATGTTCGAAATCACAAAGAAGCTCGCCTCAATCCTAGGCGATGAATACGATATTGAGATAGTTGAAGCGCATCATAAGTTAAAGGCCGACTCCCCTAGCGGTACAGCGCTCAGGCTGGGTGAGGCTGCGGCGGAGGGTTTAGGATGGGACTTTCAAAATACAGCCAGATTCGAGCGCCACGGCAGGATTGGGGAAAGAGGTGATAAGGAGATTGGGCTTCAGTCAGTAAGAGGCGGAGATACGGTCGGGGAGCACACGGTGATGTTCTTTGGTGACGGTGAGCGTTTAGAGCTTACACACAGGGCTACAAACCGCGATAATTTTGCCAAAGGAGTGGTCAGGGCAGTTAGATGGATTTACGATAAATCTCCCGGGCTCTATACGATGAAGGACGTGCTAGAGTTATAAAATTACATTTTGATAAGTCTTACCCAGTCTAATCCATATAAAATTCCGATATGTTCAAATTTGAAATTCAGAAAAAAGACACCGTTACAGGTGCAAGAACCGGAAAAATGCACACGGCGCACGGCACGGTAGATACGCCAGCCTTTATGCCGGTTGCGACTCAAGCGGTCGTGAAGGGGTTAAGCCCAGAGGAAGTACGCGACTTAGGCTTTCAGATGATTATTGTTAACGCCTACCATATGTTCCTTAGACCCGGACATAAGAAAGTTGAAGAGCTTGGAGGCCTCCATGGCTTTATGGGCTGGGACCAACCCATAACCACCGACAGCGGGGGTTTTCAGGTGCTCAGTCTGGCCAAGACCAGAAAAATTAAGGACGATGGAATACTATTTCAATCTCATTTAGACGGAACCGAGCACTTTTTAACGCCTGCTCTTGCAATCGAGATACAGGAGGCTCTTGGCTCAGACATTATGATGTGTTTAGATGAGTGCCCCCCATATCCATCGACTGAACAGTATATTAAAGATTCAGTCGGTCTTACTACAAGCTGGGCAAAATTATGCAAGAACGCACGGTCCAAGCAAGATAGAGCGCTCTTTGGAATCGTCCAGGGCGGCGTATACCCTGAGCTCAGAGAAAGATCTGCCACAGAGCTTACGGATATCGGATTTGACGGGTACGCCCTCGGAGGTCTCGGTATAGGAGAAGAATCAAATTCCACTTATGATATTACAGAGCATACTTTGTCGTTTCTGCCCCGTGACAAACCCCGCTACCTTATGGGACTCGGAAACCCCGAAGATATACTGACAGCGGTGTCCCGCGGAGTCGATCTCTTTGACTGTGTTATTCCCACTCGCAATGCGCGAAACGGCACTCTCTTTACAAGTCAGGGAAAACTGGTTATAAAAAATGCCCGATACGCTGACGATAAAAAACCTATTGATGAGTCTTGCGGATGTTACACTTGCAGGGCATACTCTAGGGCCTATCTCAGACATCTTTTTATAGCTAAGGAGATACTGGTTTTACGCCTGCTCACTCTTCACAATTTAAGCTTTTACGGAGAGTTGATGAGGAACATTAGAAGCGCCATAGCTGAGGAAAATTTTTCAAATCTTGTAAGTAGTGTACAATCCCTTGGAGGTCACGAAAAAAATTGAAACTTTTTAGCATACTAATTACGATAGCTTTATTTCTAACTGCTTGTCCCGGAATGCCCGGCATGCCGGGGGGAGGAGAGGGCGGAGGTAGCTCTCCCTTAACTTTTTTACCCTTCATCCTCATATTTGTTCTGTTCTATTTCCTCATTCTCAGACCACAGCAAAAACAGACTAAGAAACGTAACGAGATGCTGGGTACCCTTAAAAGGGGGGACGACGTTGTCACCTCGGGGGGCATTTACGGAAAAATACTGAACATATCGGAAGATGAAATAGTTACGCTTGAAATCTCAAAAGGGGTTAGCATCCGCATAGGACGCGCGGCCATATCCGGCCTTCAGCCCACTCAGAAAGAAGAAGAGAAGTAACAGGAGGAATAATCTAGCATATGAGAGCTTCACGAGCATGGAAAGTTACAATTCTTGTAGTGTTTGTTATGTCTCTAATACTACTTACCCCAACACTGCTTGGTGATTCATTGCCTGGGTGGTGGGGGAGACTGTTCCCCGACAGAGGGATCAGGTTGGGGCTTGATTTAAGGGGCGGTATATTTCTTCTACTCGGTGTGGATTCAGAAAAAGCCGTAGAGAACGAGCTTGGCAGTATCAAAGACTTTATGAATACGGAGCTTAAGGACGACAGGGTTCTCATAAAAGGCTCTGAAAAATCAGGCGATATACTAACCCTTCAGTTTTTCTCAAAAGCCGATCTCGACAATGCAAAAGAGGTTGCCGACACTAACTTCAGCCAAATTTCGGATATAGATGAAAAAGATTTGTCGCTTAGTTTTAACTTAAAGCAGTCGTATTTATCAGAGGTGCAGAAAAACGCCATCGACCAGGTAAAGCAGGTCATAGAAAACCGTGTCCAGGAGCTCGGTCTTGTGGAGCCTTCCATTCAAAAGGCAGGGGCCGACAGGATTCTCATACAGGTTCCCGGAGCCTCTGAAAAGGACAGACAAAGAATTATCGACATCATAAAACGCTCCGCTGTGCTGCAGTTCAAAATCGTTACGGACTCAGCTCCTACACAAGAAGTCCTTCTTGCAAAGTATGGGGTTACTACCCCTGAAGAGCTTGAGGAACAAGGTCTTGCCCTGCATGCTGGGGTTACCGGAGCAGAAAACGAGCTATTTTTCATTACCAACGCAGACGCCCCTGTAACGGGAGAGTCTCTATCCGATGCGAGACTCACTTTCGATGAGCTCGGCAGGCCCGCTGTAAGCTTTAACTTTAAAGGCGAGGGTGCGAGCAAATTCGGTGTGCTCACCGAAGAGAATATCGATAAGCGGCTTGCAATCGTTCTTGACGAAGTCATTAAGTCCGCCCCGGTCATTCAGGAGCGGATAACATCACAGGGCAGGATTACAGGAGATTTCACTACGGATGAGGCAAAAGACCTTGCCCTTGTGCTGCGCTCGGGCGCACTTCCCGTGCCTGTTACCATTGAGCAGGAGAGGACCGTTGGGCCTTCTCTCGGAAAGGACTCGATAGATAAAGGAAAGCTTTCCATGATTGTGGGCGGCATACTCGTATTTATATTTATGATCGTTTTCTACAGGCTCCAGGGGGTTGTGGCCGATGTAGCGCTTGCCCTCAATATGCTCTTTATTATGGGGTTTCTCTCGGCATTCGGAGTAACACTGACCCTCCCCGGTATAGCGGGGCTTGTGCTTACTCTGGGTATGGCAGTAGACGGCAACATTATCATTTTCGAAAGAATAAAAGAGGAGCTCAGGGTGGGTAAATCCCCGCTTGCGGCTATTGACGCGGGCTACAGCAGGTCCTTATGGACAGTGCTCGATGCGAATATAACGACCCTAATTACAGCCCTCATTCTATTTTGGTTCGGCACGGGCCCGATTAAAGGTTTCGCGGCTACACTCTCCATAGGTATTATCTCAACTGTTTTTAGCAACGTTGTAGTTGCCCGCGTAATCACTAACCAGATATATCAGGAGAAAAAGGTCCAGGCCCTTAGCATTTAGGAGAACTTCAGGAGGTTTTGATAACTTGGAATTAATTAAACCCGGCACCCATGTCAACTTTGTGGGTATGATGAAGAAGGCAAGCTTTTTATCCATTGCCCTCATCGTAATATCCATCCTATCTCTTATCTATCATAAAGGCCCTGATTGGGGAGTTGAGTTTACGGGCGGCACCGAAATACATATAAAGCTACAGAAAGACCTTGAGCTAAATCAGGTAGAGAAGGTTCTTGAATCCACGGGTTATGCTCCCGAGGCTGTTCAGAGGCTTGGACTTACGGGCGATAAGGAATACCTGATCCGCTTCTCACCTGACACTGTTAAGTTTGACCAGATACAGGGTTTTCAATCAAAGCTCGAAGGGATTATGAAGGATAATCCCGAATTTAAGGGCGGCTCGATACTCAGGGTCGATTACATCGGGCCCAGGGTCGGCTCAGAGCTAATATCCAAAGCCATAATATCAATTCTGCTGGGCTGTGTTGGGATACTTATATATATAATGTTCCGTTTTGAATTCAGCTTCGCCATGGGCGCAGTTATAGCGCTTGTACACGATACCATTATCACTCTCGGAGCTATATCCATAACGGATAAAGAGTTCTCTCTCGCCCTTGTAGCGGCGCTTCTTACTGTGATCGGTTTTTCCGTGAATGACACGATAGTTATATTCGACCGAATAAGGGAGAATCTCAAAAAGAGCGAAAAAACGAGCTTCAGAGAAATTGTAAACGAAGGTATTAATCAGACTCTCTCTAGAACGATTCTTACGAGTGTTACGGTATTTTTAGTGCTTATACCGCTTTTCATTTTGGGGGGCTCGGTAATTCATGATTTCACTTTCACGCTGATAGTAGGCGCAATCGTGGGTACTTACTCGTCCATATTCGTTGCCAGCTCATTTGTAATCTACTGGAGACATAGAAAGGACAAGGCCGCTTGAGCGGTATTTAGATGGGCCTGTCTGTGCCCGTGATCAAGTCATGGATTATGTTATATTTTTCTTATTCTTACTAGTGTCTTTTTTCGGCTTAATATCCCATGTATTCGGACTTCCGGGTAATTTTATAATCCTTGGCGCTTCAATATTGCTCGCATGGTACGGTGGATTTCACGACGTTACAGTAACCGTATTAATAGTACTCATAGCGCTTGCGCTT
>DEIM01000113.1:3745-6673 GCA_002352485.1 Candidatus Dadabacteria bacterium UBA2774 | reverse complement strand
GAGCGCACGGGATATTGTTCTTGCAATCTGCGCCACTTCGATCACGTGCGTAAGTCTCGTTCTATAGTGGTCGTCCGTGGGAGAGAGGAACACCTGAGTCTTGTGTTTCATTCTCCTGAAGGATTTTGAGTGGATAATCCTGTCTCTATCTCGTTGGAAGTCTGTTCGTATGGAGCACTTCTCTTCAGGGACTGCCCTTCCTTTGGTGTCAGCGCTAAGACACGCGCCCTGGGAGAGTGTCTTTTTTTCGATCTCTTCAGTCTGCTCTCTAATGCTCATTCACAAGTCCCGTTAGATCCTTACGGAGATTCCCCTCTCCCTCATGTGCTCCTTCGCTTCACTTATCGTATGCTCGCCGTAGTGAAAGATCGACGCCACTAATACTGCATCCGCTTCCCCGTCTTTCACTCCGTCTGCCAGGTGCTCCAGGTTGCCTGCGCCCCCCGAGGCTATAATCGGGATACTGAGGCTCCTTGATATAATCCTTGTAAGCTCAAGGTCATAACCAGACTTAGTACCGTCTTTGTCCATGCTCGTGAGTAGTATTTCGCCTGCCCCGTTTGCTTCCATTTTCTTGGCCCACTCCACAGCGTCAATCCCCGTCGGGTTTCTACCCCCGTGGGTATAAACTTCCCACTTGCCTTCTCCCACATTCCTTGCGTCAATTGCGACCACGATGCACTGGCTTCCGAACTTTTCCGCAGCCTCGGTAACGAATTCGGGGTTGTTAACTGCAGCCGTGTTTATAGACACCTTGTCGGCTCCGGCTAAAAGTAAAGCCCTTACGTCTTCGAGAGTCCTTACTCCTCCCCCAACTGTAAGTGGCACGAACACCTGCCCCGCTGTACGCTCCACGACGTCGATCATGGTGTTCCTTTCTTCGTTTGATGCCGTGATGTCCAGGAAGCACACCTCGTCCGCCCCTTCGTCACTGTACTTCTTAGCTATCTCTACCGGGTCCCCAGCGTCCCTCAGGTTGACGAAGTTCACTCCCTTCACCACTCTACCGTCCTTTACGTCCAGGCATGGAATTATTCTCTTTGAAAGCATTATGAGTACCTCTCTATAGCCTCTTTAAGGTCTATAGTCCCTGTATATAAAGACTTACCAAGTATAGCGCCCGTAATCCCGAGCTCCTCGATCGTAGCAAGCTTATCCAGGTCATCGGTCGAGGCTATGCCGCCGGAAGCTATCACAGGAATAGGGGAGGCAGTAATAAACTCCCTTACCTGATCGAGATTTATGCCTTCCATCGTGCCGTCTCTGTCTATATTGGTATTTAATATTGCGCTTACTCCGATTTCATGAAACTCCTTAAGCACGGCAGTGCTGTCCGCGTCTATCACTTCTGTCCAGCCTTTCACGGCGATTTTCCCGTCTTTCGTGTCTACCCCGACTGCGATACTTCCCGGGAACTCCGTACAGGCCTCTCTCAGGAACCCGTTGTCACTAAAAGCCGCAGTACCAATAATGATTCTTTTTATACCCATATCAATATATTTTCTAACAGTCTCTATATTTCTTATACCGCCCCCCAGCTGCACAGGGCATGAGACCGAGCGCAAAATATCCTCAATGGCCGGTAGGTTCACAGGCTCTCCCGAGAAAGCTCCGTCAAGGTCAACCACATGTATCATGCTCGCTCCGGCGTCTTCCCATTTCTTTGCTACGTCTCCGGGCTTCTCCGAAAATACGGTTACATTACTTTCTTCTCCTTTGTACAGCCTCACGCACTTTCCGTCTTTAAGGTCGATTGCAGGTATTATTTGCACTCATTTCTCCAGTAGGTAATTGTTTACTCTCATTGCAGCGGTCCTCGCCCCTTCCTTAGCAAGCTCATCTACCGTAATCCACTTGGCTCCCCGCTTAAAGAATTTCTTTATCTCGAACACATTATCGGTAAGCGCTCTCTGGGTTTCAGAAAAATAGCTCTCCCAGAGGAGTTTCGAGTCCTCAGTGCTGTAAAGCTGTACACTGAAGGCAACAGAAGCAGGGGCATAGGCTCCGTAGTCCCCGCCGTCTCGCTCACGGTATTCGGATATTACCCCCACGAGCACTGCGTCCGCCCCAAGGGATTTACCCACTTCAATCGCAGTATTTCTGTAGTAAGATCCCGGTTTCTCAGTCTTTATTTCCACGAATTCGTTATCCGAGGCCCTTATTGGGAGTATTTTTACGGTTGTTACTTCTGTAATGAGCGCCTCGTACAGTGCTAAAGTAAGAAACCTTTCATTCGGTGTGACTATAGCTACGGGATCATATATGGAAAGACCGGGTTTCGTGCTAAACGGTATTACCGCAATGCTCTTAAGTTCCTTACCGGAATCATCCGCCCCTTCGAGTATGCCGATATTCTTTTTGGTGTCATCCTCTTCTGCTAAGCCCGAAAACGGGCAAATTAACGCGATCAATACTGCTAATACCATAAGTCCCGGACGTTTTAATATTTCCATAACGATATAAATATACAGTAATATACGGTTAGCGAAAGAAATAACATCTCAGCATTGATAGAGTCCGTATTTGTATTAATTTTAGATTCCTACATAATAAAAGTATGAAATATTGGCTAGTAAAATCAGAGCCCGGCACATACTCATGGGATGACCTGGTAAAAGACGGCTGGACGTACTGGGACGGGGTCAGGAACTACCAGGCTAGAAACAACCTTAAAGAGATGAAAAAGGGCGACCAGGTTCTTTATTATCACAGCAATATAGGTCTTCACGTTGTCGGAGTTGCAAGGGTAACTAAAGAGCATTACCAGGACCCCACGACCTCAGACGACAGATGGGTTGTAGTTGATATAGAGCCCGTTAAGCCCCTCAGTACCCCCGTAACATTATCCCAAATAAAATCCGCCGCGGGTCTAAAAAACATGCCTCTCATAAAACATAGCAGACTGTCCGTAATGCCTGTTACCAAAAA
>DEIM01000113.1:0-3643 GCA_002352485.1 Candidatus Dadabacteria bacterium UBA2774 | reverse complement strand
CTCCCGGGCATCCTCGGGCTCATCAATTCAAGTGCTTACGACTCCTACATAATCGGCATCACGGGCCCGCCCGGGGCCGGTAAAAGCACCATCACCGACAAGCTTATCACTCAATACCGGGAACAGGGTAAAAGAGTCGGCGTCATAGCTGTTGATCCTTCAAGCCCCTTTTCGGGCGGCTCCATACTTGGGGACAGGGTACGCATGCACGAGCACGCAATGGACGACGGCGTATTCATCAGGAGCCTCAGCAGCCGGGGGCTCAGCGGGGGTCTTGCGCGCTCGGTCAGCGAGATGATAAAGCTCTACGGTGCGTTCGGGATGGACTACGTAATCGTTGAAACTGTAGGGGTAGGGCAGACCGAGCTTGATATTATGGACATTGCGGACACTGTGGTCGTTGTGCTGGTTCCCGAGGCCGGAGACGCGGTTCAAACCATGAAAGCCGGGCTAATGGAGATAGCGGATATATTCGTTGTAAACAAGGCGGACAGGGACGGGGCAAAAATCCTGGCTTCTGAAATAAAAAGCATAATCTCGATTAAATCCTACAAAGATTCGTGGGAGCCTCCCGTACTCCTCACCTCGGCACATGCGAATGAGGGAATAGAGAATTTAAAGAATGACATTGAAAAGCATAAAGATTATCTCCACAGCACAAAGCGGTTTCAGAAGATCAGAGAAAAGCGCAAAGTGGATGAGTTCTCTTTGATTATTAAGGAAAATTTAGAGCGCGAGTTCGGTAAAAAGCTTGAAAGCAAAGAAGTTAAAAAGATTTACGAGCTCGTAAAATCAGGCGAGATCGACCCCTATGAAGGCGCAAAGCGGGTAATGTCAATAATCTTATGACTCCCACTTAAGTCCGATGGTTTCTGTCTTTAGCTGAATAAGAGCCGCTACTAAACCCAAGAGCTTATTAGATGATATAGCGTTAGGTGGTATTATTCTCCTATATGGAAGTATTCTCTCTATACGCCCTCACTTTTATTATTCTCCTTTCAATATACGATGAGCAAGACCCCTACGCTCAAAAGCGATTTGAAATGGTCGAAACCCAAATTATCTCAAGGGGTATTCAGAACGGAAGAGTTATTCAAGCGATGCTAAAGGTTCCAAGGCACGAGTTCGTATCCGAGAGCTTGCGAGACTCCTCCTATAACGACAGCCCTGTAGCCATAGAGAAGGGGCAGACCGTTTCACAGCCCTACATTGTTGCCCTTATGACTGAGCTTCTGGATCCGGCTCCCGGTAAAAAGATTTTAGAAGTAGGCACGGGCTCAGGTTATCAGTCAGCGGTATTGGCCGAGACCGGCTGTGATTTATATACTGTCGAGATCATCGAGTCTATTGCCGTTAAAACCCGGCAAACTTTGGACAGACTCGGATTCAAGAATATTATATTTAAAATCGGCGACGGTTACAGTGGATGGGAAGAGCATGCTCCCTTTGACGCTATTATAGTGACGGCTGCTCCTGAAAGCATTCCTCAGAAACTTATAGATCAATTAAAACCCGGTGGAAGGATGGTTATACCCGTAGGAGATATTATTCAAGAGCTCAAGCTCGTAGTGAAGACGGACAACGGGATCGATGTAAAGGATGTAACAGCGGTTCGTTTTGTTTCGATGACCGGGGAATCTTAAAAGGTTTTTAGCAATAAATAACTCGGGCGGCCAAATAAGTAATGAATTAAAAAGGAGGATATTCTACTACCTAAGCAGCCGCCGAGTTTTGTCTTATATATCCAAACTGACAATATTTCCGATTTGAATTTGTTTTGAGCTTTCCGTTATTATACCGGTTGAGTTCTCTTCATCAACATCGAGCACTACGATCTTGCCGATTAAGATGCCTGGGATAGTTACCTGTTTTCCGGCGTCCGGGTCGTATGCTTTACGAGGAAGCGTATATATAGACATTGTGTTACCGGGCACTACAGAGTGATTTTCACCTAAATCCATATATACCACATCACCCCTACCACTAAGCTGCATAGCGGTTTTCGTTTCTATAATAAACCCGTCCGCCCTCTCGACCGCTTTTTTCTCTACTACTTCCTTCACGAATGGCTCGTATCCTCTGATGCGCGCGCCCCGGGTTATTTCTCTGAACGATTCAACTATTACAGCTGTCGATTTCCTCTTGTCCAATACCTCAATTATTTCTATAACACCCTGAATTGATACTTTATATCCCACCCTGTTTCCAGTGATCGGGTGGTCTACGTGTTTTGACGTGCGGAATACGGTGAATCTTTCTCCTACTTTCACCTGTTGTTCAGAGCCTACATTCACAAATACTATATCCCCCGTTCCAAGTAGTATTTTCGAAGGCTCCGAAGTCAGTATTGTTCCCAGATGCTTCCAGCGGTGTGTGGATATGAACCCTTCCGACCCTCCGGGGGAGTAATAGTAAACGGGCGGAGGGGGTTCTATATCTTTAAATGATATTTTTTTAGATTTAGGCTCGACCTTCACTACCGGCATATCGGCCGGTGGCTGAATCTTAAGTGATAATACGTCACCCGGGTATATACGGCTCGGGTTATCGATCTGCTGGTTCAGGTCCCAGAGGCGCGGCCAAAAGAGCGGATTATCGAAGAACCTTCCTGAAACATTCCATAGGGTGTCTCCGGGACGGACAACATAAATAGTCGTACCGTCTTTCGGATAGGGGAGGCTACCCTCCGCCAGGGCCATTGTGGACAATAAGAAAATTGCGAGTACAACTCTCAAGTACATTCCACCATACCTCCTTCTTATTTCAAAACAGCTACATTACTACACAAACTTGGGCTCGCAAAATATGCCGCTAATGCAATTTTACACCTTTTAAGCTTTCATGTAAACAACTTATGGACTATACTTAATAACCGTTATAAAGTTTAGTGTAATATATACCTCACATCTTCTATGGATAACCAAATTTTAATAAACGTGACGTTCAACGAAACCAGGGTAGCTAAGATGGAAAACGGCTCGGTTGCGGAGCTCTATATAGAGCGTGAATCCGTACCCCGAGTTGTCGGAAACATATATAAGGGCAAGGTAGGGAAAGTCGTACCCGGAATGCAAGCCGCCTTCATCGATATAGGTCTAGAGAAGTCCGGTTTTATCTCGGTAGAGGATGTGAATGAAGAGTCTCTTTATGATTTATCTTTCCAAAGCGGCGCAGATGAAGTGGATACTAAAAAGGAAGTTAAAAGCTTAATACAGGATATTCTAAGAGAAGGCCTGCAAGTGTTGGTACAGGTACTAAAAGAATCTGTCGGCGGGAAAGGAGCAAAACTCTCATCCTACATTGCCATACCGGGTAAATATTTGGTGCTGCTCGGAACGGTCGATATCGTGGGTGTATCGAGAAAGATCGAAGAGCAGGAAGAAAGAGACAGGTTGAGTAAAGCTGTCAGAGGTATGAAGCCCGATGGCCTGGGACTAATAGCGCGTACATCGAGCATAGAGGCTTCTACCGAAGAGCTAGAAAAGGATATGAAAGATTTGATTGTTGAATGGGAAAATGTAAAGAAAAAGAGCGAATCGGCAAAACGACCCACCTTACTCTACGGCGAGCCGAAGCTTTACATTAAAACCGTAAGAGATTTTATCTCAGCCGATATTAACAAAATACTGATTGATTCAGAGCC
>DEIM01000119.1:1107-5790 GCA_002352485.1 Candidatus Dadabacteria bacterium UBA2774 | reverse complement strand
TTGTGACTTGCTACCACGGGCGGGCTGAAAGTCTGGAATCTGGTGAGATTGGTAATAATCACTTCATAGGTATTTATCTGCTGAGCATTACTGCTGTTGTCACTGTCACATGAAATAAAACCGCCAATAATAAAGAGTAAAGATAAAAACACTAACGAGAGATAAAACATATCTCTAGTTTTTACCATCATATTACCCTCCTATGACATATAGACTCCGACCCATACATATATTAAGATGCACGAATCTCTCCCCGGTTTCAAAACGGGTGCTTGTTCTTAATCTAAATTGTAATAGTTTTTGCCTTTTGAGGTTTAAACTCATAAGGCTCTTATACAGCCCTAGTTGACTTTTACATAGTGAATTCACACCAATAGATGACAAGAGGGTCATCTAGTCATATAATTAATAGTTAGGACATTAAGTTGTAAGCGAATGATCTCAAAGGAGAAGGAGGAATAATGAGAATAGCTCTAACAACATTAATTCTATCTATATTTTGGGTAGGAGCGGCGTTTGCGCAGCCTTTTGCATATATTACAAACGAAGGAGGCGATAACGTCACTGTAATAAATACTGCTACCAATACCTTAGTTGGCTCCCCCATCACTGTAGAGAGTTTCCCGCAGGGCGTAACCATAAGCCCTGACGGTGGTTTTGTTTATGTGGCTAATGGCGGGAGTGCCAGTATTTCAGTAATAGACACTTCTACAAATACGGTAACGGCCACCGTAGATGTTGGTAATGGTCCCGGTGGCATGGCAATAACCCCAGACGGTGGTTTTGTTTATGTGGCTAATCAAAGTGATAACAACGTCTCTGTGATAGACACATCCACCAATACCGTAGTCGGCTCCCCAATAGCTGTACAAAACGCACCTACCGGCGCAGCCATAACGCCTGACGGGAGTTTTGTCTATGTGGGTAATTTCAGCAGCAGCACTATCTCTGTAATAGATACTTCTACTAACACGGTAACAGCCACTGTAACAATTGCGTCCCCTGAGGGGGCCCCTGATGGTTTAGCTGTAAGCCCGGATGGAAGCCGTGTTTATGCGGCCAATGATCAAGGCACCGTCTCCGTAATAGACACTTCCACCAATACGGTAACAGCGACCGTGGGTGTAGGGATGCAGCCAGTAGGCGTAGTGGTAACGCCTGACGGAAGTTTTGTCTATGTAGCCAATGGTGCAAGCGGTACTGTCTCAGTAATAAGAACTTCTGATAATATGGTAATAAAGACCGTGACTGTACAAACTTTGCCTCAAGGTATAGATATAACGCCCGACGGGAGCTTCGTATATGTGGCCAATCAAGGCCCGGGCACAGTCTCTGTAATAATGACTTCTGATAATACTGTAATAGATACTATAAGTGTAGGTAACGTGTCGTGGGGGCCCACGGCTTTTGGCAAATTCATAGGTCCGGCTCCTGTTACTCTCGACATAACGCTTGACGGATCAGGCACGGGTAACGTCAGCGCAACAGATATAGACTGCGGCGAGGGCGGAGTTGACTGTACGCAGACCTATCACATTATCGGTACTATGGTGGAACTTACGGCAACTCCCGATGCTATGTCATTCTTTTCGGGCTGGAGCGGCGGGACGGGATGTACGGGGAGTGATCCTAGCCTCACCGTAACAATGGACGCCTCTAAAACCTGTAACGCGACTTTTACAGAGGACCCCGCTATTACATTGAAAAAAGTCGGAACCGGTGACGGAACAATAGTTAGCACGCCATCTGGTATCGACTGCGGACCCGGTTGTAGTACCGATATGGCGGAATTTATGGAGGACTCGAAGGTGGAACTTACGGCAACTCCCGATGCTATGTCATTCTTTTCAGGTTGGAGCGGCGACGCTGGATGCGCCGGGGGTGATCCGAACATAACCCTGACCATGGACTCCTCAAAGACCTGTACGGCGACTTTCACAGAGGATCCAGCCGTTACTGTTATTAAAGAAGGAAACGGAGACGGAACAGTAGTTAGCACGCCGCCCGGGATCAACTGCGGCCCCGGTTGTACTAGGGACTCATCTGAATTCAAGGAAGACTCAAACGTAACACTTACCGCTACTCCCGATGCGGATTCAAACTTTGGGGGCTGGTCTGGTGATAAGGACTGCAACGACGGTATGCTGCATATGAATGCGTCTAGACACTGCACTTCGGCATTTACCCTAAAACAGTTCAAGCTCAGCGTCGTGAAAGCAGGCACAGGGCGGGGCACTGTGACGAGCGATCCCTCAGGAATAGACTGCGGCACGGACTGCAGCGAGGTCTATAACATAAACACCGTTGTATCTCTGACGCCGCTTGCTGATGCGGGCTCGTTATTTGCCGGCTGGACAGGCGATCCCGATTGTGAGGATGGCATAGTTACCATTACTAGTGATATAAGCTGTACTGCTGATTTCAACATCCCTGTGCCACCGCTTATAAGAGCGGATCTTTCAGTTGTAAAAACTGCAAGTCCCGATCCTGTGGAAGTCGGCTTTGAGCTAACGTATTCAATTGAGATAAAAAACACTGGTCCTAAAGCCGCTACGGGAGTAAAGCTTACTGACATACTGCCTGAAGGGGTGATGTTCGTATCCGCCTCAGATGGCTGTGTTAACGAAGACAGTACGGTCATCTGTAGCTACGACACTATGTCCAACGAAGAGACCAGGAACGTAACTATTGTCGTTATCCCTATGGAGGCCGGAAACGTCACCAATAGCGCATCAGTTAACTCGGCAGCTATTGATCCCGACCCGGATAACAATAGCTCTAGCGTGTTCGTTCAAGTAGTTGGGGACATAACTGAGTTCTTAACCGTAGAGCCCGACTTTGATACCATTACGACCGATCCTGGAGAAATGGTAAGCATTCCCGTGGAAATAAGTAACCCCGATATAGCACGGACAAAATCGCTCGCTCAGACAAAACAAACTGCAACCGGAGTTGTGTTTACAGTAGATATTCCCGAAGGGTTTGATGTTGAGGAGCTGATAATCACTCAGGGAGCGTGTGATATAGACACGCTTGAATGTACTATTGGTGAGATACGCCCAGGAGAGACTGTAACGGTAGTAGTGGACGCTTTGGCACCCGAAGGGGACGGAGTATTTAATGTCAGATTTAGCGCGAGCACCTCAACAGGCCAGGAGTTTACAGGAAACGTAACCGTAAAGGTAAGTAGCGGCGGTAATAGTAGCAGCTGCGCGATTGCTTCAGACAATGCCGGGAATGCTGAGCTGCTTGGTCTTCTTGCCCCGTTTATTCTGCTGCCTCTTATGATGGCGCTGAGAAGGAAACATAGAAGATATTAGATGGCGATATATCTTAGCTCTTAAGGCTCTTATAAAGCTCGTCGTGTATACACTCTTCAAGGCTTGAACTCTGGGGCATATAGACGCCGAAAGGGTCGTCGTCAAAGTATCTTACGAACACGTTCTTATAGCTGATGATCCGTATATCGGTATTGTTTATGTCCCTTGGGTCAGTGTGTCCGAGCACTTTTGTCAGGTGCATCATGTCATCGTGGAACCCTTCCATATAATGATGCACACGGGTCGATTTCTCCGGGAGATTGATCCCGTGGATTCTCCATTTGCTGTTGGTTGTGATACCCGTAGGGCATTCGTTAGTGTGGCATTTGAGCGACTGTATACAGCCAAGAGAGAGCATAACGCCCCTTGCGGTCTCGATGATGTCCGTGCCTACGGCGAAAGCGAGCGCCGCGTGCGCAGGAGTAAATAGCTTCCCCGAGCTTGAGATTGTAACCCTGTCTCTGAGCCCCGCCTCCTTAAGTTTTTTATCAAGATAGAATGTAGTTTCAAAAGAGGTCCCGTAACCAACGTAATTCATAAATAGATTCTCTCCGGCCCCTGTGCCTCCGTCCGCGCCGTCTACCTGAATCGCGTCCGGGCCCTTGCCGGTCTCCTTCATTGCTTCTATGAGTAAATCAACCTCGTCGAGTCTCCCTATGCACATCTTAATTCCCACAGGGAGCCCAGTCAGCTTCCTTACCCTCTCGATTAATTCCAGAAGTTTTAAGACCGTATCTGCGGGTGTCGAAGCTAAACACTCAGCATGCTGGGACGGACTCATAATTGTCTTCCATGGCTCAACTTTTCTCACTGCCGCTATCTCAGGCGTTACCTTTACACCTGGCAGCACTCCCCCTAGGGAAGGCTTTCCACCCTGGGATATCTTTAGCTGTATCATCTTGATGTTGTCGTTTTTTACCACTAGGTCTTTTAATAAATCATCGTCCAGAAGCCGGGTAGGGGTGCCGTCGTTTAGCGCCCCGTCTTTACCTACACCAAACTTTCCTGTGCCTATCTGGAACACCACGTCGTTCCCAGCAATCCCGTGGGGCCCGTAACCGCCTTCACCCGTGTTCACATAACAGACGTCTTTTGCCCCTATGCTGATACACTCGGCGGCTTTCCAGTTGATAGAGCCGTAGCTCATTGCCGAGACGTTTACGCTGTTCTTTACGGGGAAGGGAATAATGTCGGGTCTGCTTTCACCTATGACAAGACCGTAGGACTCTTTTTCAACCTCGCCCGGGAAATTCCTGTGCAGTATGTGAGACTGCGCCGTGTTCTCCAGATCAAACTCGTCAAGCTCTGTGCCGAACCCTGCAAAGGGTTTTAAGTCCTTTGCTTTCTGATATATGTAGTCTCT
>DEIM01000119.1:0-970 GCA_002352485.1 Candidatus Dadabacteria bacterium UBA2774 | reverse complement strand
GCGGCCATTATTAAAATAAAAAAGAGCCAGCTTTTAAATATAAGCCCCGCCGCGACGGCAAGTATTAATAGTGCGATAGTAATAACGTCCATCGCTTTTTCCAAAGGAGGGTTATGGCTGTAGGGTACCAGGCAAAGGCTCTTGCCGAGGCGGTTGAGTTTGTTGATGAGCCTTTTGCTTTCACTGGATGCTTTGTATGGCATGAGCTATAGTCTAATGAAAAGTTGAGCTTTTTTAAACTAACATGTTTGCGCTATTTCTTAAAGCTCATAACGACCTGGCCGATGACGAGCGGTATAAGGCTCAAAGATATGATTACGAGCCAACCCCAGGCTCCAGGGTTTAAAACCTTAAGCACCGAGGCTACAGGCCCTACGTAGACGGCCAGTAACAGTAATATCACACAAAGTAAAAGCGCGCCCCATACATAGGGGTTCTTCGTAACTTCGTTCTTGAAAAGCCCCGATCCCGGGTCCCTCATATTGAATACATGGAAGAGCTGCACAAAGGCGAGGGTGAGGAACGATACCGATACTGCTCTCTCGACCCCGTATCCAAGGTGTTCAATGCTTATTATAAGCGCCCCAAGGACAGACAGGCTCATCAGCGCGCCGTAACCGACAATGCCAAGCCAATTGCGTTTCGTTAGTATCGGCTCGCCAGGGTCTCTCGGAGGGGCGTTCATAACATTCTTTTCCCCTTCTCCGACCCCTAGAGCGAGTGCTGGGAAAACGTCAGTAACCAGGTTCAGAAAAAGTATTTGGAGCGGCAGCACGGGGAGCGGCATTTCTGTAAATGAGGCGACGGACACTACGAGTATTTCACTTACGTTACAGGAGATAAGGTAGTATATGAACTTCTTGATATTCCCGAAGATGATCCGTCCCTGCTCGATAGCGAGTACGATTGTAGAAAACGAGTCGTCTTTAAGCACCATGTCCGAAGCCTCTTGCGCGACCTGTGTGCCTCT
>DEIM01000035.1:869-3487 GCA_002352485.1 Candidatus Dadabacteria bacterium UBA2774 | reverse complement strand
CAAGGGAGGGAAATATGGATTATTACGACTCAAAAGACCTTAAACGCTTCGCAGAGGTAGGTAAATTCAGTGAAGAGCTTATGAAAAAGTTCTTCGAGTACTACAATGCTGTAACCGGAGAAGACGGCGCTCTGACTAAAAGAGAAAAATCTCTGATTGCGCTTGCAGTTTCACACGCTAAAAAATGCCCGTATTGCATCGATGCATACACCACTCAGTGTCTTGAGACCGGAGCCGATCCCGAGCAGATGACAGAGGCTGTACACGTAGCCGCCTCACTGGAAGCCGGCATCACTCTCATACACGGCATCCAGATGCATAATACGCTGGAAAAAAACGGGGCGCTATAAATCCGCGTATATAGGTTATATAGACCGTCTCTATAAAGAGACAGCTATATTCAAGGAGTATTAAAGATGGCCCAAGCTACAGTGCTAAAAAGAGATTACGAAAGCTACGATAGGGATAATGACAATAGATACGATTTTCACGATACGCTTAGGAATAACCGTATCGAGCTTACACCCACAGATATCGAGACTCTACAGATAAATATTACAAAACTGTGCAATCAGACATGCCTTCATTGCCACGTTGACTCATCACCTAAGAGAACAGAGCAGATGGACCTCGATACAGTTGATCGCTGCCTCGACATATTAGCCGGACACGAGACTATAAAGAATCTCGACATAACCGGAGGCGCACCCGAGCTGAACCCCCACTTTGATTATATGGTAAAAAGCGCAAGAGAGTTAGACAAGCATGTAATGGTTAGACATAACCTCACGGTTACGATTGACGGACACCCCGTTACCGAAGAGAGCAAAGCTTACCTGCCCGAATTCTATGCAAGCCAGGGAGTTGAAGTGATATCGTCCCTACCCTACTACCAGGAATACTTCACAGATAAGCAGCGCGGAAAGGGAGTTTTTGAAAAAAGCATAGAGTCCATACTGATGCTTAACGAGGTAGGTTACGGCAAAAAAGACTCGGGGCTTGAGCTTAATTTCGTCTATAATCCCGTAGGCGCATTCCTGCCCGCTTCGCAGAAGACGCTCGAGGCAGATTTTAAGCGCGAGCTCTCAAATAAATACGGAATCGTATTTAATAAACTCTTCACTATAACAAACATGCCGATTAACCGTTTTAAAGATCAGCTTAAACGCATGGGCGCTTATGAGAACTATATGGAGAAACTAGTAAACGCTTTTAATCCAATGGCGGCAGAGGGTGTTATGTGCCGCTCACTAATAAGCGTGAGCCATGACGGTAGGATATATGACTGTGATTTCAATCAAATGATGGACCTGCAGATACAAAGTAAGCACAAACCCCAGACTGTCTTTAATTTTGACTATGAAGAGCTCACTCAAAGAAGAATCATCTTCGGCTCTCACTGCTTTGGATGCACCGCAGGGACAGGAAGCAGCTGCGGTGGATCAACCACATAGGGTAGCAATCCTTCATGCTGTATAATACAATCCCATCCGATTATGCCAAATAAAGCAAAAAATAATACACTTATTGTCTTCGCTAAGCTTCCCGAGCCCGGAAAGGTAAAAACCCGCTTAGCCCGGGATTTAGGAGACGAGAAAGCGGCAGAGATATATTCTGATATAGCAAGTGATATAATTTCACGTGTCTCAAAATCCTCAAAATACGAAACATTTATATACTACGACCCACCTGAGAAGAAAAACCAAATAGCCCTATGGCTCAAGGACTGCGCGAATATGGATAGCGGGCACCTGTTCCCCCAAAAAGGGGATAAGCTTGGGGATAGGATATCAGGGGCGTTTGAAAGGGTTTTCTCATCGGGGAATAAGAGAGTGGTTATCATCGGTACAGACTGTACGGATGTAAGCACTAATATGATTGAAGAAACATTTTTAGAGCTCAGGGATTTTGACGCGGTGCTTGGCCCTGCACAGGACGGTGGGTATTATTTGCTTGGCCTTAAACAATTTGTTCCGGAGCTCTTTCAAGATATAGACTGGAGCACAGAGCTTGTGCTCGAGCAAACTATCTCACGTCTTGATAATCTCGGGTTAAATTATAAGCCGCTAGAAACTTTAAGAGACTTAGACAATCTAAATGACTTAAATAACCTCTCTTATGATTTCGAACGTAGAAAAGAAAAATCCATATGACAGGTACAGTTGGCTTAGCTGAAAAAAATATGTCTATTATCGGCGAAATTCACGGTTAATATTATTAGACGGAGGAGATATGAAAAACAGTGTATCGATAATAGCAATCCTAATGATCTTCACTCTAATCGCGGGTGTACTGGTAATAGAGAGCTCGCGGGCATATGCAGCAAGCGAATTGCCAGAGGCTAAAAAATTCACACTCGGCACTCTTGACGGCGAGACAGAAGTATCGCTCGAAGATTATGCCGGCAAAGCTGTTGTGATAAATTTCTGGGCTACATGGTGCGGGCCCTGTAGAGAGGAAATGCCTCTTCTTCAAAAGGAATGGGAAAAGTTTCAAAATGAAAATATCGAATTTATTGGCATTGACGTGATGGACGACAAGAACCTCGCGGCTGCCCTAATTAAAGAGATGGGAATAACTTACACAAACTTGCACGACGCTAGCGGCAAGACCTCAAA
>DEIM01000035.1:0-713 GCA_002352485.1 Candidatus Dadabacteria bacterium UBA2774 | reverse complement strand
CTGATACCGGGTTACGTCTCGCTCGTATCAAAGATGTCCTTTGAAGAGCTTACCGACGGCGAAACCGAAGGTAAGGTAAATAAAATTTTCATACCGAGCCTGCTATTCGTTATGGGCTTTGCTTTTGTATTCGTAACTCTCGGTGCTTCTGCCTCATTCATCGGCACTTTCATTCAGGAAAATAAAGTGCTCCTGCTAAAGATATCGGGAGTGATAATAATTCTGTTCGGTCTTTTCACTATGGATATTATAAAAATTCCTCAGCTCTACAGAGAGAGGCGGCTGAATATACCTCAAGGCAACATGGGGCTTGTGGGGATATTCCTTTTGGGTATTGCGTTTGGGTTCGGATGGACGCCCTGTGTAGGACCGATACTTGCCTCAATTCTTCTCTATGCGAGCACGGCGGAAGGGGCAGGCAAAGGTGCTCTACTTCTTTTAGTATATTCTCTCGGGCTCGGGCTCCCGTTTCTTCTGACAGGGCTTGCGCTTTCCAAAGCTTTAAGCGCCTTCGGATGGATAAAACGTCACTATGCGCTCTACAAGATAATAGTTGGCGGCACATTGATCGCTGTAGGAATTCTCATGCTCTCAAATAACCTCTTTTATCTAAATATCTACGGCCAAAAAGCTCTTGACTGGGCAGGGATAGATTTCTGGAAGACCTTCTGACTAAGTGCACAATTTTTCCGCTGGCATACATATACCCCTTG
>DEIM01000005.1 GCA_002352485.1 Candidatus Dadabacteria bacterium UBA2774 | reverse complement strand
CTTTCCGTCAAAGGCAATAAGCCTAATATAACGGAAGTAGCATAACATCCCGGGTTTGCCACTAGCTGAGCATTTCGAATCTTATCTCTATTTAGCTCCGGCAGTCCGTAAACAGCATTTTTTAATTGATCCACGTATTTGTGATCCTGCTTGAATAATGCCTTGTACACTGAAGCTTCGCCGAAGCGAAAATCTCTACTAAAATCAATTACCCTTGAACCTTCGCCCAAAAACTTCGACACAAAACGAGCGGATGTGCCGTGGGGGAGACACGAAAATACAATGTCTACATCTGCTGCACCGGCAAGCTCCGAAACACTGAGACATTCTATGTCGAGAAAGCCTTCGAAATGTGGAAATACACGTGAGATATTCTCGTCCGAGAATTTTTCGGAAGTAAGCCATGAGACATTGACACCCGGGTGATTCACCAGGATTCTAAGGAGCTCGGCGCCCGTATATCCTGTCGACCCTAATATTCCAACTTTTATAGCCATATTTATATACTCAAGACCAAATCCCAGATATAATCATATATAAAGTTTAGTGTATTAGACAGTCAGATGGGTACTAAAGCAAGAAGATTTTCACTTTTTTTCTTCATAGTTCTTATTTCGGCAAATATCGTATTATTCTCCTCGCAGCGATATAGCCCCCCCAGAGCTGAATCAAAATCGTACTCAGTGTTCCACTGCCCCTCTCACGAGAGCAAGCACGATGTTTCTTCTGTAGTGTATCTTCTTACAGGTAAGGAACAGGAAAACGGCTCAGAGAAGTATTGTTTTTGTTATAGCTGCTGTAATTCAAGGGCTTCATATGCCCTTACAACTCATACTGCCTTATTGAGCCCGGATAAATATGCAAGTTATTTCGCTGTATTTATAGAAGTCGTATACTCTGAGAATTTATATAAAAACCTTCCGATCAGGTCTCCTCCCACATTTAATACTTAAGTAGAACATTACTATCTGTAAAAACCTCGAATATTTTGTGAATCGAGGATTACGCCCTTTCGCCTGATGCCCCAGGAGAATAGCAGGCTCCTTCCCTCATAATGGTTGCGGGAGAACGTTCTGCGTATTCAACTGATGAGCCATGCGGGAAGAAAGAGGCAAAGAATAAGTATTGGGAGGAAATAATGAAATATTTTAATAATCCTAAAGGGTTATTCATGATATCTGCGGTATTGACAGTTCTTTTTATGATGAGTTTGCCCTCAATATCAAACGCTCAGTCATGCTGCCAGGTCACTGAATCTTCAGACAAGTGGCAGAGCACTCAAACCTTTGACAAAAAATGGAACGGAGGTAGGCCTGACGGACACTCACCGATAGGGGTAATGGGTGACCACACTCACGGTGCGGGGGAGTTTATGTTCACATATCGCTACATGCTGATGGATATGGACGGGAACCGTATTGGAACAAAAAAGGTGAGTAACCAGAGGGTGCTCCAAGACTTTATGGTCACGCCTACAGACATGCAGACTCAGATGCATATGTTCAGTCTGATGTACGCACCGACTGATTACATAACGCTTATGGGGATGCTCCCTTACGTGAAAAAAGAGATGAACCACCTGACTCGTATGGGGACGCGATTTAAGACGGAATCTGAAGGGCTCGGTGATATAAAATTCGCGGGCTTGATAAAGGTATTCGACAATTACAGCCAGAGGCTTCATATAACAGCTGGGATGAGCTTCCCTACGGGGTCGATCGATAAAAAAGACAGGACCCCTGCCGGACCGAACCAGCAGCTCCCCTACCCTATGCAGCTCGGCTCGGGAACATGGGACTTGTTACCCGCAATTACATACCTCGGCCAGTACAAGGCAGTGTCGTGGGGCTCACAGATATCGGGCGTTATAAGGCTCGGGGAGAACGATAGAGACTATACTCTCGGAGACCAGTTCGACGCTACGGCCTGGGGGGCCTGGGACTGGTTTAACTGGGTAAGTACCTCTTACAGGCTCGATTGGTCTTCCTGGGGGAACATTGACGGCGCAGACCCTGCCCTTAACCCGGCTGTTGTGCCCACTGCGGACCCCAAGCTAAGGGGCGGCGACAGGCTGGATATGCTGTTCGGGCTAAACTTCTTTGTGCCAGAGGGACCGAGATTTATTCAAGGCCAGAGGCTTGCGGTCGAGGTCGGATTCCCGGTGTACCAAGACCTGAACGGCCCGCAGCTTGAATCGGACTGGGTGCTGTGGCTTGGCTGGCAGTACGCCTTTAAAGCTCACTAGGCAGTCGTATTAGAGAAAGAACATATAGGCTACGGGTTATGTGCTTACCCGTAGCCTATATTAAATTTTATTATTGTCAGTTAATATATATCGCGAGAGAGTGCTGGTGACAGCATCTTGTTGGGTACCGACCGGTAATCAATAATCGACGGAGGACGTGATGAAAAAATTCCTGCAATATAAACATTTTCTATTAATACTGCTCCTCGCAGTATCGTATGCATCTTACGGTATAACCGGATGTGGCTCGAGCGGAGGCGGCAGCGGCAGCAAGAAAGTAACTATTAACGGCATTATTGAAGATGTCGTTGGCGGTTCCGTAGACGATATCAGAGTCACTGTCTTTGAGAACAATAACCGCAAAGACAGGGATACAACTAACGCTGCTGGAGAATTCAAACTGAAATTCAAACCGAATAATGAAGCCTCATCAATAAAGATTGAATTTGAGCTTCCGACTGTCACACTATCGAGATTTATAACCGTAACAAGGGGCAGTGATGTGGATCTGGATGTTGTATTAGATCCAGTCATGCAGACCTTGACAATAACGGGCTGGACTGTGGATCAAAAACGACTTAATTTGTCGAGATTCGATGAGCTTATATTTAATGAGACAGAGGCGACATTCCGAATTGACGGTAACAGCAGGAAGTGTATACAGGCAAGCGGGGAAAGCAGGATAGAAATCACCGCCGAGAGTATTTCACTAATCGACTGCAGCGAGGGAATATCGGCTGATAGCTTCGGGCTTGTTATCCTGGAAGCGCTTTTCGATATTAACGTGATAGCAAATAAAGACGGTATAAAAGCCAAGGACAATACCTCGGTGACTCTTGCTATGACTAATAACGCGGAAGATAATAATATATTTATCACATCGACCAAAGAGAACGGTATACGGGCTTCTGGGGCGGCAAACGTTTTAATTGACCCGCAGAACCTGTGCACGATATCGGGAGCAAAAAACGCGATCAACCAGAGCGGTACTTCGACAGTTGATCCTGACGGCTGCACACTGGTAGTGCCTTAAGGAAAAAGTTGTTAATTAGATTTGGTATGAGGATTTTGAGAACTACGTATTAGTGGGCTTCTGCCCAGTTAGTGCCTTTACCGATGTCTACTTTTATGGGGACATTTAGATCAAAAGCCCCTTCCATTTCGTTCTTTACCATTTGAGAAAGCTCCTTCGTTTCATTTTCTTTGACCTCAAAGAGGAGCTCGTCATGGACCTGGAGAATCATTCTGGACTCAAGACCTTTCAGCTTATCGTGAATCCTGATCATAGCGATGTTGATGATATCGGCGGCTGAGCCTTGGATGGGCGTGTTCATCGCGGCCCGCTCGCCGAACCCTCTCCTGTTCCTGTCGCCTGAGATAAGCTCGGGGATGTAGCGCCTGCGCCCTAGAATGGTCTCGGCATAACCGCGGCTCTGAGCCAGGGCGACCGACTGATCTATGTATTCCCGGACCTTACCGTACCGCTTGAAATATTCATCTATATAGCTCTTCGCTATAGACACCGAGGTACCCAGCTGTTTTGCGAGACCGAAAGCGCTGATGCCGTATATGATGCCGAAATTGATATTCTTCGCCAGTCTTCTCATATCGGGAGTTACCAAGTCCTCAGACACTCCGAATATTTCTGCAGCTGTGCGGTTATGAATGTCGCTCCCGTTTACAAACGCCTCAGTGAGGCTGTCGTCACCCGAGAAGTGCGCAAGGAGCCTGAGCTCTATTTGAGAGTAATCGGCAGAGAGTAGAATAAACCCTTCTTCGGGAATAAAGGCCTCGCGTATACGCCTGCCCTGAGCGGTCTTGATGGGAATATTCTGGAGATTAGGGTCGCTCGAAGATAACCTGCCCGTGGAAGAGCCAACAGGGTTAAAAGAGGTGTGTATTCTCCCGGTATCGGGGTTAATGAGTTTTGGTAGAGCATCTACATAGGTAGATTTGAGCTTTGCCAGGGTCCTGTGCTCAAGGACTTTTTCGGGGATCGGATGGAATTTGCTCAAATCCGTGAGGACTTCTACGTCAGTAGAAGGCTCTCCTGTTTTTGTGAGCTTCTTTTTAGGCAAGTCGAGTTTTTCGAACAACACTTCTCTAAGTTGTAGTGGGGAGTTTAGATTAAACTCTTGTCCAACTTCAGAGTATATATCCTTTTCAATCTCTTTAAGCGCTTGACTAAACTCTTTTGACAGCTCTCCGAGCTTATCGGCATCTATCCTGACGCCGTTCATCTCGATACGAGCGAGCACCTGGATAAACCTGAGCTCGGTATTGGTGAATACTTCGGTCAATCCGCATTCTTCAAGTTTGGGGGCAAGTAGCCGGCTGAGTATAAACGCCACGTCCGAGTCTTCGCATGCGTAGTCCCTGGCCACCTCAAGCTCGACCTCGTCAAATCCTATTTTGGACTTGCCTGTTCCGGTTACGTCCTTGTAGCTTATCATTCTGTGCTCCAGATAAACCTTGGAGAGCTCGTCAAGGCTGTAGCTCAGTCTTGAAGAATCTATCATGTGGGCGGCTATCATAGTATCGAACGACATTCCCTTTAGCATGACTCCGTTTCGCTCAAGCACTACGATTTCATACTTTAGGTTCTGCCCTATTTTCTTTATTTTCTTATCCTCTAGCAGGGGCTTTAGAGCGCTTATTACATATGGGAGATCGAGCTGCTTTGTCGAAGCGTCTTTAAGCGCGCGGTGCGCCACAGGAACGTAGTATGCCTCATGCGGAGCGGGCGATAATACAAACCCGACAATGTGAGCAAGCATAGGCTCGGGGGAGGTGGTTTCGAGGTCAATTGATAACACGCCCTCTTTTTTGATTTTCGATAATACATTTTCAAGATCCGATTTGGTTAAAATAAGCTGGTAGTTGTCGTATGGGACGGAAGTCGATTGTTCGTTCTCGAGCTCTGCGTCATCACTATCACCAAGCTCGCGAAGAAGGTTTTTAAACTCAAGCTCCAGAAATAATCGCCTTAGTTTGTTATCGTCTACTCCTTTGTACTTGAAGCTATCCAGACCGGTTTCAATATCGACGTCTGTCTTAATAGTTACGAGCTCTTTACTGAGATGAGCCATGTCGAGATGCTCTTCTATTAGGCTCTTCTGACGAGGAGTCAGCTCATCCAGGTGCTTTAAGAGCTCATCAAATGAACCGAAGGAGCTTATTAGACTAACAGCTGTCTTTTCACCAATACCCTTTACACCCGGTATGTTGTCTACAGAGTCGCCCAT
>DEIM01000010.1 GCA_002352485.1 Candidatus Dadabacteria bacterium UBA2774 | reverse complement strand
ATCACTGCCGACGAGTTAAGGGGCGGCACGTTTACTATTACAAATCTGGGAGGCATTGGAGGTACATACTTCTCACCTGTACTGAACGCGCCCGAAGTAGGAATACTAGGCGTATCACGCTCACAGATGGAGCCCGTATACATAGAAGAAGAGTTCGTGCCGAGGCTCATGCTGCCTCTATCGCTTTCTTATGACCACAGGCTCGTTGACGGCGCAAACGCCATCAGGTTCTTAAGGGCCGTGATTTCTCGTTTGGAAGAGCCTCACAGCTGGTTCCTTAAGGTAAATTGAGGATTCATTTGTTACTAATTCTAAATGAACGGAGTACCTATGAGCGATAAAAAGAACTCCACAGACGTTGCTATTATCGGAGCAGGCCCCGGAGGCTATCCGTGCGCCTTCCTTGCCGCGGACCTCGGTCTCAATGTCACTCTGATTGACCCAGAGGAGAACCCCGGTGGAGTATGCCTCTACAGAGGGTGTATTCCTTCAAAAGCTCTCCTTCATTCCGCAAAAGTAATCACTGAAGCAGAACATGCATCAAACTTAGGAATCGAGTTCGGCAAGCCTAAAATCAATATAGAAAAGCTCAGGGGCTGGAAAGACCAGGTAGTGCAAAAGCTCGTGGGAGGGTTGGGGCAGCTCTCAAAGCAGCGCAATATTTCATACATAAGAGGCAGGGCGGAGCTCCTTAATTCAAACACACTCATTATAAAAAAAGTAGGTGGAGAGGAAGAGGAGCTCACGTTTGAGCGTGCGGTAATCGCTACAGGCTCTCGCCCATCGAGTATTCCCTCATTCCCCGAGTCCCCGCACATTTTGAATTCTACTACAGCTCTCGATCTCCCCGGTATTCCAGAGACAATGTTAGTAGTGGGCGGCGGCTACATAGGGCTTGAGCTCGGAACGGTATACGCCTCATTGGGAACAAAGGTATTTGTAGTAGAGATGACCTCGGGTCTTATGCCCGGAGTGGACCGCGATCTGGTGAGAGTACTACAAAAGAGCTCTGAGAGTATTTATGAGGCAATAATGCTCGACACAAAAGTGATTGGGATTGAGGAAACAGAAAATGGTTTAACCGTCAGCTTTGAAGGCAAAGATGGCAGCAAAACAAAAAGTAGTTTTGATAAAGTGCTTGTTTCAGTCGGAAGGAAACCAAACTCCGAAGGCCTTGGGCTTGAGAATACGAAGATCCAAATCGACGAAGCAGGTTTCATTAAAGTTAATGAGGAGAGGAGGACTACCGAGCCTGCTATTTTCGCAATAGGCGACGTAGCGGGAGAGCCGATGCTCGCTCACAAAGCGACGCACGAGGGCAGGGTAGTTGCCGAAATACTCTCCGGAAAAAAGAGCGCATTCGAGCCTGCCGCAATTCCGGCAGTCGTATTCACAGACCCAGAGATCGCCTGGTGCGGCCTTACCGAATCTGAAGCTAAAGAAAAGAATATTCCTGTAAAAGTAGCACGTTTCCCCTGGGGCGCTTCCGGCAGGGCAAAAACACTTGACCGTCAGGACGGAGCAACAAAGCTTATCGTCGACCCGGAGACCGAACGGGTTCTAGGCATGGGCATAGTAGGGCCCGGAGCCGGAGAGCTAATAGCCGAGGGCGTACTCGCAATAGAAATGGCAGCCCTTGCATCCGACATTGAGCTCAGCATCCACCCTCATCCCACACTGTCTGAGACCGTTATGGAATCTGCCGAGGTTTTCTACGGCCATAGCACTCACGTTTATAAACCAAAGAGGAAACGTTAACTTTTGGTAGTAAACCGACTATGACCAACACCACAAACACCAAGCATGAGATAGAAATTGCCCGCCTCAGCATCCTCCCCGAGGACCGCTACTTAAAAGCCCTGGTCGATCTGGTAAGCGACATTGCGGAGGCAAACGGCATTAGCAGAAAAGAGACATCTCATCTCGACAAAGTGCTGATGGATATCTTCCGAAATATTGTGAAATACGGATTTCAGGATGACACCTGTCACCCTATCGATGTAATTGTATCCAAGCGTCTCCACACGCTTGTGATCGCCCTTGAAGACCGCGGACTCCCTTTTGACTATGAGAACCTTGAGCACGGTGAGGACAAGCGCTTTAAGTCATATATGTCCAAGGGCTATGCGGACACGGTGAAATTCCGGAGCCTAGGAAACCGCGGCAACAGGACCGAGATAGTTAAGAACCTTCCCTCTAGGGATATCAGGGAAGAGATGGATATAAGCGAGCACCACGAGCACATGAAAGCCGAGCCCGCGCCGCCCGATGCGGAGTTTTCAATTGAGGTATTCAACCATAAGAACGTTAACGACCTCGTCCGTCTGGTATATAAATGCTACGGCTACACGTACGCAAATGAATTTATGTATTACCCTGTGCAGATAGAAGCACTCCTACACGGCGACCTTATGACGTCCTGCGGCACTTACGATAGCGCGGGAGAGCTTATCGGCCACCTGGCTCTAGTATTCTCAAAACCCGGAGCCAGAGTAGGCGAATCTGGAGAGGCCGTGGTCGACCCAAGATACAGGGGCAGAAAGATTTTCCAGAAGATGAAGAATTTTCTGAAGATGCAATCGGCTGAAAACAGTATTGTCGGAATCTACAGCGAGGCTGTCACTGTCCACCCCTATAGCCAGAAGGGGAACCTCGATATTGGCTCAAGCGAGATCGGATATCTCTTGGGATACAGTCCCGGCACAGTGTCATTTCAAAACATTACAGAGGGTGAGAAACCGAGACGGCAATCCGTGGCTCTCATGTATCTGCCTGTACTCGAATCCGAGCCCGTAAAGATTTATGTGCCGGAGGCGTATAAAGAGCTTATCGCAGAAATTTATGAAAATATCGGTATTAAGCGTGAGATAATAACCGAAGACCGGGATTTTAGAGTTGACCCAGAATCGGAGAGTAGGGTCAGCGTAAAAGTGAGAGCAGACCACAACCAGGGAATAATAACTGTGGAGTCATATGGTGAGAGCACACTAAGCGAGATTAAATATCACTTGAGGAAGCTCTGTATGGAACATGTTGACTGTATATACACCGAGCTTCCATTAAATCTTGAAGGAGCCGGCCATGTAGCTCAGGCTCTAAGAGACTTAGGATTTTTCTTCGGTTACGTAGTCCCCGAATACTCTGACTCCGATATCCTGAGACTTCAGTATCTGAATAACGTCGAGATAGAAAGAGAAGACATCAAGACAGCATCTCCATTCGGCGAAAAACTTCTCGGATTCATCTTTGAAGATTTGGACCGGGGAAACACATAACCAAATCCCCCTAATAAATTCGATATCCTTAAGTCTTCCCAAGCACAGGCACCACAGCGCCTGAAATAGAGTCCGCCTCATTTGAGCAGAGAAATGAAATAACCTTTGCGATCTCCTCAGGTTTCACCCACTTCGAGTGATCAGCCTTGGGCATCTCCATTCTGTTATGCGGCGTGTCCATTGTGCCCGGAATAATAGCGTTTACGTTTATGTTGTATCTCGACATCTCAGCCGCCACTGATTGTGTGAGGTTCAATAC
>DEIM01000087.1 GCA_002352485.1 Candidatus Dadabacteria bacterium UBA2774 | reverse complement strand
AAGCGCGGCCTTCAGACAAAGCCCGACGAGCCGGCCATTGTGTCGCTCGTAGAGAGCCGCACATGGCGAGAGCTTGAGGTGGCAAGCAACAATCTCGCGGCAAATTATCTTGCGCATGGTCTTGCCCCCGGCGACCGCATCGCCTCTCTCATGCCTAACCGCCCCGCGCTTATGATTCACTACCTCGCGTGCTTCAAGGCGGGCCTAGTTGCAGTACCGCTAAACTACCGATACCTGCTCCCGGGGATAGAGCACGCACTCAATGTCAGCGGAGCAAGAGCGCTGCTAATCCACGAAGAGAGGTTCGGGCACATCGAGGAGAGCAACGTGATTAGCAGCCTTCACCTCGGCATCATCAGCCACGGCACCGAGGATGAAACATACATAAGGTTCGAGGACTTTCTTGACACTTGCTCACGCGACATTGAATTCCCTTCTCCCTCACCCGACTGGCCCTCGGCAATATTCTTCACTTCCGGCAGCACAGGCCCCGCAAAAGGAGTAACGCACTCATATCAGTCTCTTGAATTTATGTTCGCAAGCTGCGCAGCAGGGTTCGAGCTAGGCTCAGCGGACATAATACTGGCAGACTCTTCACACTCCCACATAGGCGGGTTCCTGTTCTCATTTTCCGCCATGTCCGTTGGCGGGCGAGCAGTGATTGCTACAAACACAGAGCCCGACGAGCTGCTTCAGCTCCTCAGGAAAGAGAGGCCTACGGTGCTATGCATTCTCCCCGCCGCCCTCTTCCGCGTCGTACGCGATCACAAAGCGACAAAGGAAGATTTCTCTAGCCTCAGACTGCTCCGCTCGGGCTCCGACAAAGTGCCCCTTGAACTGGAGCACGAGTTCACCGCACTCACAGGCCTTAAGATCGACGAGGGTTATGGCAGCACCGAAGTAGGCCTGGCGACAATCAATCCCCCTTCGGGCCTCATTAAAGAGGGCTCAGACGGAAGACCCCTGCCGGGGTTTGCTTTTTCCATCCGGGAAGATGAGGGGAACGAAGTCCCCACCGGCACGGACGGAAACACCTGGGTAAAGTCAAAGAGCCTCATGCTAGGGTACTGGGATAACCCTGGGGCCACTTCAGAATCCATTAAAGACGGCTGGTTCAATATGGGCGATATTTTAAGAGCGGACGAGGACGGGTATCTATGGTTTAAAGGACGGAAAAAGCAGATTATTATGCATGACGGCTCAATCATAGGCCCGCAAGAAGTGGAAGAGGCCCTTCTTGAACACGAGTCTGTGGACAACACGGGTGTGATAGGTATACACGACCTCGTGCACGGCGAGAAAGTAAGGGCATACGTCAGCATTAAAGAAGGCTTCGAACAACCGACCATGACTGAGCTCATTTTCTTCGCTAAAGAGCGCATAGGCTACAAAGCCCCGGAGGAGATAATCTTTATTGAAGAGATACCTCTGAACCCCACCGGAAAAGTAGACCGCGTCACCCTTAAGCAAATGGCTGAGAATGAGGCCTAAGAGCCGTCTCACATCGATTGATTATTAGCACCACATGTGTTAAGTTAGCTCTAATCTATTGTCAATAGAAATCTTTATTCCTTTCGGTAAGCAGTAACAAACAAGAGGAGGATTAAAATGTTAAGAACAATAACAACTATTGCTGTATTACCGCTTTTTGTTTTACTACTTACATCCGTACAGGCTTTTTCAGGTGAATACGAGTTTACAACAGATAAAGCGGCGTTCATGGCTGAGTACCCGGGCCTGAAGGTGCAGGATTTTTCCACTTTTAATATCTCCCCAGGCGATTCAAAAACTTGCCCAAGCCCGCTCAATACATTAAGTTCAAATCAGTGTGTTACCCCTGGAGTCATATTGCCGGATCTAGAGATCTCAAGCGGTCCGCCCAACTTTCAAAACCTCAGAATCATTGGTTCCGGTTTTCCTGGATTGGGAAATCCGCTCAACTCATTAATTGACAATAACCTCAATCCTTTTACCGTCAGGTTTTTAGAGGAAAGATATAATGTAGTCGGACTCAACATTGGATGCACAAATCCGGGATTAAACGCTTGCTCCGGCACTGTTCGCGTAAATGTATTTGATTTCAGCCCGGCAATTATAGGGTCGACAACAATTGATGTTACGGGTGATTTTGACACATTTCTCGGAATCTCATCAGTCGTTCCCATAAGCCGTGTTAGTATTTCAGATGACAACCTAGAAAAATTCCTTGTTGGGGCTTCTGTCGTATATTTCGGCCGCGGGGCCACAAACATTCCTACCATGTCAGAGTGGGGTATGATCGCCATGGTTGCAGCCCTCGGTATCATCGGGCTTATCTACGTCCAGAGAAGAAGAAACGCGCAGAAAGCATAAAGCATAGCGCTTCGCCACGATTCTCAACATAGCATATAGCCGTAATATCTGGTATTTTTACAGTCCCGGAATAATATAGGTATACTGTATTCGTTTATTTCAGAATCTGTTATCCTGCTTTGGAAACCGGTCAAATCATGGAAAAACTCACAGTTGGAATACTCATATTTAACGGAATGCAGGTACTGGACTTCGCGGGGCCCTTCGACGTTTTCGCGACTACCCGGCTAAAGGACAAGCCGGCGCTTTCGGACCCCTCCCCTTTCAACGTACTCCTGATATCCGAATACCCAAGGCCAGTCTACGCATCGGGCGGGATGAAGGTTTCGCCTCACCACACCATCAACTACAGCCCGCCGCTCGATATACTCATTGTGCCCGGAGGCATAGGCGAGCGCGAAGCGCACAGCAATCACGTACTGCTCCACTTCATCCGCTCCCAGGCAAAAACAGTGAAGACCCTGGCGTCCGTATGCACCGGGTCTATTATTCTCGGTAAGGCAGGACTGCTCAACGGCAGGAAAGCCACGACACATTGGATGTCCATAGAGCGTATGCGCAAGATGCTCCCCGAGGTAGAAGTTGTAGAGAACGTGCGCTATGTGGAGGACGGCAACGTCATCACATCAGCCGGCATATCCTCTGGCATAGACATGGCGCTTCGGATTGTCGCCATACACCACGGTGAAGAGATAGCCCAAGCCACAGCAAAAGAGCTCGAATACCCATACCGGCAGCAATAAAAACCGTCATTGCGAGCGAAGCGAAGTAATCCCCAGCAATCTAGGCACGAAATAAAACCCGCTCACCCTGAGCGTACACGAAGTGTGCAGTCGAAGGGGTTTATATTATTGTCATTCTGAGAGAAGCGAAGAATCTCTGCTTTTTGTCATCCCGGATACTGAACCAAG
>DEIM01000027.1 GCA_002352485.1 Candidatus Dadabacteria bacterium UBA2774 | reverse complement strand
CTCTTCGACTGTGGCGCTGCACAGGACCTTTGTATCTCCCATCTCTATCAGCGCCGAGCCTTCGGCGTTTTTCATAACGCCCCGCGTGATTTTCACTTTCCTTAGCTCGTTCCACTTTCTTTTCTTTGTAGCCATAGTACGTCCTTGTTATTTTATTGTAATAAAAAAGCCCGGATGATTTCTCAACCGGGCTCATATTTTATCTGATTGTCGATTTTAATCTAATTCACTACCACTTAGGCGGTTACAGACCGTCTCCTTATAAACCAAAGTCCGAACGCTCCAGCCAGAACAGCGAACGCTAAAAATCCCCACTCACTCAGCGTAGGAATGGGTCTTATTGGGGACACTCCATCCATTCTGAGTGAAGCGGCGCACGCCCTCCAGGCTGTGTCTACCAATTGATATGAAATGGACACTTCATCAGCTACCCCTCCGTCTGGGAAAGGCTCACCGTAAACAAACAAAGAAGATTGGGAACCTCCACCAAAGGATCTACCGAATTCTTTTGAACCCGGAAGATTTGCCGCATCAAGAAAATTACCATTAGCACCATATATTCTAATAATGAATGATCCTTCAGGTGCATTGACTTCAGGGGCTGTAGCCACATTGCCTATTCCGGTATTACACTCAAAGTCGGCTACAGGAAGATTGCTATTCACTCCGCTGTACCTCATGACTATTCCAGTGGCAGCGTTCGTAGGGTCATTCCAGAAGCATGTGGATTGTATATTGTTAGGTTCAGGTGCTAGTTTAGTAAATATCCCCATTATGCAGTTAGGGGCCCCGCCGCATCCACCTATATCAAAATTGTCCCAGTTAGGCTCAGCGTTCGTAAAGAAATTTGACCCGTCACTCTGAGTAGCACATGACAATAGCTCGAACTCACCCTCTTCCCCGGTTGTCGCACCAACACCCAGTTGGGTTATACTTGGAACAACTGCTCCAGTACCGTCCGAATCTACAAAGCTAATAGCCGCGTTTGCTACTCCGTACTGAAAGGTAAGCAAGAATGTAACTGCAAGAATAAACCGTATTGTCTTCATTATTATTTATCCTCCAAGTAATTTACAATGGTGTCCATTTTATCACGTATGACTCTTTTATACAATCAAATATATTGTTTAGATCATTTTATTAATCAGTATTGTAGCCAAAAGTTGTGAGAAAATGGACTCTTGCTAATTACTTATAGAGGGGGGAGATAATTAATAAAATGGAGCAATTGGACTCACATTCCTGCAATTAAGAACGCAAAGAAAGCAATCATTGCGACCCACAAGGTTATCCCGACAATTGTGCTCAAATCTCTGCTAATCGTAAACCTACTGTCCATTAAGAAGCTAGTAGAATTAAGTCGCTAAATTTTCTGTAAAATATGGCAAGGGAGCAATGAAGCGAAGGAGATCGGATTCTAATAATAAGACCAAAATAGTACTCGAAGGATTGTCAGGACGACCTGTATCTGAGATATGCAACGAGTATTGAATACATCAGAACCAAGACTACACCTGGCGTGACAAGTACTTATCTGAAGCTCATAAATCTTTTTATTTCAAGAAATACGATGGAGAAGTAATCCGTGAAGAATCTAGAGCTAACCCACATAATATGCTCACTTACCGTTGAATTAAAAAAACAGAGAGAGAAATACCTCTTACTTTGGAACTCTTCGTAATGACTAATTACTTAAAAGAATAAAAGATACAAAAACAGAACATCTTTTCTGGGGTTATAGAAGAGTATAGGCATATCTTAGATAAGTAGATGGATTAATAGTAAACAAGAAGCGTGTATACAGGCTAATGAGAGAACATAATCTTGCCGCACACTCTCTTGCTTTTACTTTCTATTTTTGTAGTATAATAGTAATTATATTCTATAAGGAGTGAGAATATGAATCAGAAAGAGAGCATAGATTACTCGGAATTACATCAGTTGGATAGTCCCGCTAACCGGTTGATGCGAAAAACCATCTGGGGAAACCAGGACATCGGACAGCAGTCTTTTATCACTCCCCCTTATCTCGATGAATTGATTCGAAAGACGGGCATAGATGCCGACACTTATGTCTTGGACATTGGAAGTGGTGTAGGAGGTCCTGCTATCTATATAGCTCAACAATCTGAGTGTCGAATAATGGGAATTGAGGTTTCAGACGTCGGGGTAGAACGAGCAAGAAAATTTGCCGCTGACTCTGGTCTCAGTGACCGTGCGACTTTCCATCTTGGTGATGCTATGGAAATGCCATTTCCAGAAAACACATTTGATGTGATAATCAGCTTAAATGTAATAAATGTGTTCGAGGATAAGGAAGAGCTTTTCCGACAGGCTCTTCGTGTTCTAAAACCAGAAGGCATATTTACTTTTCTAAGCGGCGCTGTAGATCTGCCTGACGACCCAGAGGTCATTAAACGTATGTCCCGCGGTTGTCTTATCACAGAATACTATGATACAGCTGGCAGCTATAAAACTAAACTCAAGCAAGCGGGATTTCAGGTTGTGGAAGTGATAGAATATGTAGAGGATTGCAGGATCCAAATCAAGCTATGGGGTGATGCATTTAATAAACACTACGATGCTATAGTGAAAGAGCAGGGAAAAGAGACCACTGATCATCACGTTAAATATTTTGATACCTATGTTCGTCTTATTGATGAGGGACGCGCGGGAAACTACCTTTTCATTTCCCGGAAACCTAAATAGTTGAAACCTTAAGAGATTAAGGCAGCAATGTTTTGAACAAGATAACATAAAAGGGATACAGTACACATTTTATTAATCAGTATTGTAGTCAGAAGTTGTGCAAAAAAGAACTCTTGCTAATTACTTATAGAGGCAAAGGGAATAGTTCATAACCAGAGGTTGTAAATCTTACATTCCGGCAACTAAGAACGCAAAAAAAGCAATCATTGCCACCCAGAAGGTTATCCCGACAATTGTGCTCAAATCTCTGCTAATTGTAAACCTACTGCCCTTTTCGTACGCCATAAAATCAAAGTTTGGCTGACGCTTCCCTAAAGTCAGGGTATATAGAACTAACTCTCCGGTATAAAAGATAAATACCTCGAATAACATTGCTAATATCAGCACAGCTATCAAAATGACAGCTATGGCGATTATTTCAAGCATCGTAGCACCTCTCTAGCCTAAAAGCTTAGTCTTCACTAATTATAAACCTAAACTGGGCTTAGGGTTTGTGAAATTTGGTGGATTTTAAATAATAGCATTTGACTCTACAATAGGGTTATAATGTGATAAACAAGTAAGCAGTTAATATCAATAGGGAGGATAAACACATGACTAGATTATTACGAGCAACCTTTGTAGCTTTTCTTATAACCTTTGGGTTCGGCGTTATTTCGCATTCAGACGACTTCACATCCATTGAAGGCACTTATGTGCTGGAGTCGCGCGAGCTTGCGGACGGCACTGTACTCACGCCGCCTGCGGTTGCGGGACTCTATACCCTTAGCGGAGGGAACATGAACCTTAACCGCGCCGTACAAGATAAGGATGGAAAAATCACCTCGCGCTCCGCCATCGGAAGCTATAAGATTTCAGGCCCAATGTATACCCTGGAATTATCGTACACCGCTGAGAACGACGGAAGTGGCGTTAAATATGATTTTACCAAAAGGTCTGGCTCCACCCAGATGGTGATGACGGACATTAGCGTGGAAATGAAGATCCCGCTTACAGATAACTTATACGGCGCATACAGCCGGGATTCCTTTACTGCTATGAGCAAAGGCAACTATATAGATAAATGGGTCAGGGTTAAATAGAAACAGCGGCAGCTATAATTATAAATAGAATCTTTAAAGAGTAAGCCGTATTGATTTGTGCCCACGTTTGTTATAATGGTTTTCGAGGGGATGGTTTTCCAGAATAACGACTTCTAATGGAGGGGTATTTGCTATGCTTCCAGCCAAAACGAATTATGAGAAGACAGACCTTCATCCCATCCTGCCTCTCTATCTCGTCATACTGATCGCATTTACCGGATACGGGCTCATGGTGACGATATTTATTCCTATGCTCATGCAGGGCTCAGGTTTTTTTGACGAATCTGTAACCAGGTCAACGAGGGTAATATACAGCGGCATACTGCTTGCGCTCTATCCACTGGGACAGTTCTTGGGAGCGCCAGTCATAGGCTCACTGGGGGATAGATTCGGACGGAAAAGAGTACTCTCGATATCTCTAATATTCACCATCATTTTCTATATTGTTATCGCTTATTCAATTGATATAAAGTTTCTCTGGCTCTTAATGGCGGCGTGTTTCCTGGCCGGGCTTACGGAATCAAACGTAGCGATCTGCCAGAGCGCAATTGCCGACATAAGCACTGAGGAAGACAGGGGGCGGTTGTTCTCATACCTGTACGTGGCAATGAGTATGGGCTATATCCTCGGCCCGCTCGTAGGCGGACAGCTGGCGGTGCATTTTAGTATCGCTACCCCATTTTGGGTTGTTACGGTCCTGCTAGTATTTATTTATCTCTGGGTAATGAAAAGCTTCAATGACCCGTTTGTGCCGGATAAGGATAAAGAGATAAGTTATTTCAAATCGTTTACAAATCTGGCTACTGTATTTACGGACCTTCCGATCAGGCGGGTCTACCTGATTAATTTCCTCATATACTTCGGCGTGTTCGGACTGGCAAGGGTGATTCAGATATATATTATTGACGAGTGGCATTACGGGATTGACAAAGTGACTCTCTACTACGCCTACATCTCCGCTGTCTGCGCAGTATCGAATTTCTTTTTCTTCGCTCCTTTGACCAAACATTTTAGTCTAAAACAAATAACCGTTTGGTCATCACTAATCGGGGGTATTCTGATAATCGCAATTGTTATTCCTAAATCAGACATCGTTTCTGCCTGGGTACTATCCGCCGCCGCGTTCTTAGTTCTAATGTGGGCAATTTCCGGGTGCGGCACATACCTCTCCACCCTGGTCAGCTCTGAAAGACAGGGACGGGTACTTGGGAACAATCTGGCTCTACAGGTAGGCGCTGAGTCCATAGGAGCAGCACTTGGAGGTTTCCTTGCGGCGATACTCGTACCTTTACCTATTCTGACTTTCGGTGTGGCTTCTATTTTGGGTGGGCTGTTACTTATCACATACAAAAAACATAACGAAGCTAACACTGAACCAGGAAATACATCAGAAGATGTTTAGAACAGATACCGGCCGCGAAACCGACCTTCACCCTCTCCTGCCGCTTTACCTTGTCATATTCATAGCCTTTATCGGCTACTCCATGATGGTGACGCTTTTTATCCCGATGCTATCGTACAGCACAGGGTTCTTTGACGAATCTATATCTGCATCGACAAAGATTATATACGGGGGGTTACTGCTTGCGCTCTACCCTCTCGGTCAGTTCTTCGGGGCGCCTGTGATCGGCTCGTTCGCAGACAAGTTCGGCAGAAAACGAGTGCTCCTCATATCCCTCATATTCGTCATTTTCTTTTACGCTGTAATAGCTTTCTCTCTTGAAATCAAATCCCTCTGGCTATTGATGGTCGCTTGTTTCCTGTGCGGACTTACAGAGTCAAATGTTGCCATATGCCAGAGCGCCATTGCT
Organism: Candidatus Dadabacteria bacterium UBA2774; assembly: GCA_002352485.1. Classification (GTDB taxonomy): domain Bacteria; phylum Desulfobacterota_D; class UBA1144; order Nemesobacterales; family UBA2774; genus UBA2774. Next base: position 3,552 of record DEIM01000027.1, on the reverse strand, counting down.
GACGTGAGCACAGCAGAGGACAGGGGCCGTTTGTTCGGATATCTATACGGGGCTGAGAGTATGGGATATATACTTGGACCTTTGATAGGCGGTCCGCTCGCTGTACACTTCGGCTACGACGTCCCGTTTTGGGTCGTTATCGTGGTACTCATATTAACTTACATATGGGTTTTCTTCAGCTTCACTGATACGTTCATACCGGATAAAGAAAAAGCGATCAGCTACTTAAAGTCATTTACCAATCTCACCACTATATTCTCTGACCTTCCGATAAGAAGGATCTACCTTGTTAATTTTGTTATCTATCTTGCAATGTTCGGGTTCTACCGGGTGATTCAGATGTATATGGTAGGAGAATGGCACTTTCCAACGGATAAGGTGACCCTATACTATGCGGCTCTTTCGCTTATCGCGGGTATAGCAAACACCTTCTTCTTCGGGCCTTTATCAAAACGCTTCGGTCTGAAGCAGGTCACCATCTGGACTGCCGTTGTCGGAGGGCTGCTTACTATATCCATCGTTATACCTAAGTCCGAAATCTCATATTGGTTTACAGCTGGGCCGGCCGCTTTTATAACCGTTATGGCTGTGGCAGGATGCGGGGCGTACTTGTCTACTTTAGTAAGCTCCGCCAGACAGGGCCGTGTGCTGGGTAACAACCTCGCTCTTCAAGTTGGCGCGGAATCTATAAGCGCCGCGCTCGGAGGCTTCATCGCGGCGATTCTTATTCCGCTCCCGCTCATAGTCTACGGAGCGCTTGCCGTAGTCGGCGGACTCCTTCTTATTACTTTTAAAGGTAAGGGGGATATTGAGGGTGCTAATGAATAGCTGTGGTTTATTAAATTTAAGATGGTATTAAGATATGTTTCCGACAAAACAGACTGAGGCGACTGATCTCCACCCATTATTATCGCTGTTTCTCGTTATATACGTCGTGTCAATCAGCCACTCTATGATGGCCACGATATTTGTCCCCATGCTGATGCACCCAAGCGGTTTCCTGGACGAGGCAGTGGTTCTGTCAACAAGGACAATGTACGTAGGTTTACTCCTTGCGCTCTTTCCGCTGGGTGGTTTAATAGGCGCCCCCATAGTCGGTTCCTTCGCCGACCGCTATGGTAGGAAGTAGGTACTATCGATCTCTCTGATAGTAACGATATTCTTTTACTTGGTAATAGCTTATTCTCTACAAATTACTTCCCTTTGGCTCCTTATGACAACCTGTTTCCTTGGCGGGTTTTCCGAGTCGAATGTGGCAATCGTTCAGAGTGCGGTAGCAGACTCAACTACCCGGGATGCGCGCGGTAGGCTTTTCGCCTATCTTTTCGCTGCAAGGAGCTTCGGATACATTACCGGGCCCCTGGTGGGCGGCCAGATAGCCCTGCATTACGGGTATGCGTCTCCTTTCTGGATAGTAGTGGGTCTAGTGGTTATTTCCTACATATGGATACGTACGAGTTTCCACGATACTTTTAAGCCCGATGCGGACAAGCCTATAGATTATTTTAAGACTTTCACTAACCTAACCACAGTCTTTACAGACTTGCCTATTAGAAGGGTTTATCTTATTAATTTCCTTCTCTTCCTATCTACGTATGGATTATGGAGAGTGATACAGATATACATGGTGGATAAGTGGAATTTTAACGTCGGCCAGGTGACATTTTATTACTCATATCTTGCGGTTATGTCTACCATAGCGAACCTCTTTTTGTTCGCGCCCCTGTCGAAGAAACTCGGCCTCAAACGGCTGATAATATGCACAGCGGTTGTGGGCGGACTTTTTGTGCTGGCAATAGTAGTCCCGAGCTCCGAGCTGTCTTTCTGGTTCACTGCAGGTCCCGCATCGCTCTTGCTGGCAATGACGCTAGCAGGCAGCGGGGCTTATCTTTCTACACTTGTCAGCGCCGGCAGGCAGGGCAGAGTTCTCGGAAACAACATCGCTCTTCAGGCAGGCGCAGAGTCGCATAGTGCATTAATGGGCGGGGTTCTGGCCACGATCCTGATCCCTTTACCTCTGATTACTTACGGTGTAATCGCAATCATTGGCGGACTCTTGCTTATTACTTACAAAAAACCCGAAAAAATTGATTGATGACCGGTGTAAGTGAATTTACAATATACTTGAGATAATGGTATGAATAATATAAAAATCGCGGCAGTTCAAATGTCCCCGACAGGGGACCGTGAAGGTAATATCAAGACCGCGCTTGAGCTTATGGAAAAAGCCGTTGGGAAAGGAGCGCAGATTATTGGGCTACCCGAAGATTTTTCCTACGTCGGCGAATCGGAGGGCAAGCTCGCCTTCGCGACTGATCCCGATAAAGACCCAGCCGTAAAAGCCCTTAGAAAATTCGCAAAGGAAAATAAAGTAGCGATAATAGGCGGAAGTATTCCATTTAAAACAACGAGCAAAAATAAGGTCAGCAATACCTGTTTAGTTATAGATACCAAAGGAAAGATTGCCGCTCGTTACGACAAGATGCACCTCTTTGACGTAGCTCTCGATAAAGACTATACGCACAAGGAATCAGAGCACATTAATGGCGGCAACAAAGTGGTAACTGTAAATCTCTTCGGACACACTGTGGGCCTAAGCATATGTTATGACGTCCGCTTCCCAGAGCTATACCGCGCTCTTGCGCTAAGGGGCACAAAGATAATATTCGTCCCCTCGGCGTTTACTCTTTATACGGGGAAAGACCACTGGGAGACCTTGCTCCGTGCGCGCGCCATAGAGAACCAGTGCTACATCGTCGCCCCCGCGCAGTACGGCCTGTACAAGCCCGGCATACAGACCTACGGCAGAACCATGATTGTCGACCCATGGGGTCAGGTGCTGGCCGTATGCCAGGACAAGGAAGACGTAATTGTCTCTGAGATAGATATGGATTATCTAGAGGACTTGAGACGCAGAATGCCGTGCTTAGAGCACATTCATAAGAAAACATTCTTCTCTTCTAAAAAATATAAAAAAGAATCCTGAGCCGTTTTTTCACTCAGCCAGCTTGATTAAAAGTACCTCTATGTGATATATTGGGATAATCAAATCGTGTGGAGGCGATAAATGAGTAGAACAGCAATGGAAACAGCGAAGGAATTTTACGAGCACGTTAACGGCGACCCTAGCGGATTGCCCGGTGTGCTTCACGCTGATATAGACTGGAGCGTTGTAAAGGGGTTTCCTTTCGGCGGCAGGTATAACGGTCTTGGATCGGTGTTTGAGGACTTTTTCGGGAATGTTATGCAGCACTTTGAATTCTGGAGGGCTGTACCTGAGGAATATATTGACGCCGGAGATAAAATTATTGTCCTCGGTCACTATGAAACGAAGGCGAAAGAGACAGGTATGGACGTAAATTCAGCTTTCGTTCATGTATGGACTGTCAGTGACGGCATGATCACGAGGCTTCAGCAGTGTGCGGATTCAGTGCAGGTATCACGGGCGCTTAATCACAACGTACCTGAAAAGGCGTAGTAATTTGCAATTCTGATACCGGGCTTATGAATTAACGGCCATTTCAAAACAGAGTTCCAAATCTCTCTCTGTAT
>DEIM01000021.1 GCA_002352485.1 Candidatus Dadabacteria bacterium UBA2774 | reverse complement strand
CGCCTCGTCGATCAGAATCAGCTGCCCGCCCTCGTCAAGACCGAATTCAAATTTTGTATCGGCAATAATAATCCCTTTCTTATCCGCTATGTCTCTAGCTTTGGAATAGAGCGCTATACTTACGTCCCTAACCTTTTCCGAGAGCTCCTGTCCTATGAGCTCGACCGTCTGCTCAAAAGTTATATTCTCGTCGTGCTCCCCCTCTTCAGCTTTAGTCGAAGGAGTAAATATAGGGTTCTCCAATTTATCCGATTCCACGAGCCCCGAGGGAAGCGCTATACCGCAAACAGATTCGCTCTTCTGGTATTCCTTCCAGCCAGAGCCCGTGATGTAGCCCCTGACTATACACTCTACAGGAAGCGGCTTTGTCTTCTGTACCAGCATACTCCTTCCATCGAGCACATCTGCGTATGCGTGAAATGCATGCGGGAAATCAGAGACCTCTGTTGAGATCAGGTGATTGACAATTATATCGGTTGTGTTGTCGAACCAGTATTTAGAGATCTGATTTAACACGGCGCCTTTTCCAGGTATACCCTGGGGCAGAATTACATCAAAAGCAGAAATACGGTCCGAAACAACGATCAGGAGCTTATCCCCCAAATCGTATATATCGCGCACTTTTCCCCTTTTAGGCGCGCCGACCCCATGAAACTCCGTCTGCATTACAACTGTGTCCTGTGACATAAGAGACCCTCTCCCTTGGTTCTTAGATTTGTAAACCTCAGAGGGAAATTCTATTGAAGAATAAAAAAGAAGTCAAAGGGATATTATAAAACCCTGCAAGTATATGAGCGGATGTTACTAATTTGATAGATTTATAGACTGTGCCCGTTTAGGACTCGCTTTTTTACCTGGACTTTAAGGAGGTTCTTTAAGCGGTTCTGAACACCGGGGAATTTGCCGTTCAAGCTGCCTTCGAGCTTGAGTATTGTGGAAAGGTCCATATCCGTGAGAGATTCATCAAGCACCTCGCGCGCAGCACTTTTCACGGCGTCATAGTCTACGGCCTTTTGGTTAATCCTCTGAGTAAGCTCATATAGAATATCTCCGTAGAGCGTAAGAACTATATCTATCTTCTGATTTTTCCTGTCCGAAATTTCCATGGTTATACGTCGCCTCATTCTATTCAGTTTCTACTGCCTGGGCCTTCTCCTTTTCCTTCCTCGAAGCTTCTATCAGGTCTTTGAGCAGCCACATTACCAGAAACGGCATATAATACATTAGCCACGCGTGAAGACCTATGCGCAAACCGCCGAAAAATAGTACCAGACCTGCAAGGTCGATTAAAGCTATTGTCAAAAATACTATATAAGCCCTCTTCCTGTCAGCAACACGGAATCTTTTTAGAAAATAATCCAGAGTCCTCGTCAGCAGGAATACATTGGTGAACGAGCCTATTAACTGCCATATTATCAAACCTGACATTTGAAGTTCCCTATTGTCGGTAAATTTTAACGCATGAAATCATACTTGAATTTTAGGTCTCAAGCATTATCTTGATAATATATCTGCTCATACGGATTAATATAGGTACATTTATTAGAAAGAGGAGAAAATATGAATACTCTTAAAAGCGTAATACTACTTGCCGGTATGTCGGGCATTCTGATCGCAATCGGCGCATATTTCGGGGGCCAGGGCGGCGCAACGATCGCGCTTATCATCGCACTCATCATGAACTTTGCCAGCTACTGGTGGAGCGACAAGATCGTGCTGTCCCTTTACAAAGGAAAAGAGGTAAAGTACGAGGACGCGCCCGAGCTTTACGGAGACGTTCAGGAGCTTGCGCAAAACGCAGGACTCCCTATGCCCAAGGTGTATATCACTCCGCAGGACCAGCCTAATGCTTTTGCTACAGGCAGGAACTACAACCACTCTGCAGTCGCGGTAACACAGGGAATTATGAGACTGCTCACCCGTGACGAGCTTAAGGGTGTGCTAGCTCACGAGCTTGCCCATATTAAGAACAGAGATATATTAATCGGCTCGATTGCAGCCACTCTGGCCACGGCAATCACTTATATGGCCTATATCGCAATGTTCTTCGGTGGTGGAAGAGACAGGGGCGGAAACCCTATAGCACTAATCGCAATGGTTATACTTGCTCCAATAGCGGCTACGGTAATCAGACTCGCAATTTCGAGAACAAGGGAATACGGAGCCGACAAGGGAGGGGCCGAGATAAGCGGGAACCCTATATCTTTGGCAAACGCGCTCAGAAAACTGGGAGCAGCTTCAGGACGAGTCCCGCTTCAGGTGAGCGAGCAGGTCGCCGACAGCACCTCTCACATGCTTATTGCAAGCCCGCTAACAGGGAAAGGGCTTGGCGCACTCTTCAGCACCCACCCGCCCATGGACGAGCGCATCAGAAGGCTCGAGAACATGGCATACGGCAGGTCTTAACCTGGGGACAGAGGCTGGGGGCCGCGAGTGAACGTAGTATGTGAGCGAGAGCAGGAATAATATTAGTACAGCGATGCCGAGGCAGGAATAAAATCAAGAGACGTGGTCTGCGAATCTAAAGGCATCTAAATCCATCCGATAATATATGCCTAAAACAAAAAAATACGTCCGTATTACTCACAGACATTCCGGAGCTCTACTGGCTGAGGGACCCCTTGGGTGGGGTATTACTCCGTTTGAAGGCAATTACTACATAAGCGGGAAATACCTTAAGACGGATGGATTTAAAACCAATTACATTCCGGGACTATGTCCTTATAAATTCCTATACGTTTGGCAGGATTTTGTTGCCAAAGACGGTAATAAGGTAAAGAATCTTGGGTGGCTATACTGGCTTCCCAATCCGCTGCTGCCGTTTATCTGGTTCAGGACAGCCCTTCCCGGGGCTCACCCGGAGCTTGAGATCAAGCTATACGAGGAGTAGGCAATTTATTCGCTGGAAATATTATCTATGTGAGAGGATACCGAGTCCCAGGTCTCGTATAGTTTTTTCAGTTGGTCGTTGAGACTGTTAAAATTGCGAGCGGCTTCTTCCGAGCTTTCCTTATCTTTGAAGCTTTCGGGATCGGCCAAGTATTTCTCGACTCTATCCCTGTCATCCTCAAAACTGTGGATTTTCACTTCAAGCTCTTTAAGAGCGTCGCTTAGCTGAGCGGATGTTAGCTCGCTCCAGTTTTCCATACCCTCGAGCCCTCGCTCCTTGAGCTCCCTGTACAGACGGTTACGTCTCTTGGCATCCTCACGCCTTTTTTCTTCCGGGTTTCTCTCAGGAGAAACCTGTGCGGGTGTTGAGGCATCGATGCTTGATATCGAATTGCCGCCCCCGCTCTCCCTTAGGTTCTGGTGATAATGGAATTCTGAATAGGTTCCGGGGTAAGTAACAATTCTCTTATCCTCAGCGTACCAGACCTTGTTTGCCACCCGGTCAAGAAAATGCCGGTCGTGGCTGACAACAACAAAGGTGCCCCCGTATTGCCTTAGCGCGTCTACGAGAACATTCCTCGACTGAATGTCCAAGTGGTTTGTAGGCTCGTCCAGAATCATGAAGTTCTTTGGATATAGGAGTGTCTTTGCCAGGGCTACCCTGCTCTTTTCCCCTCCCGAGAGCACCCCCACTTTTTTGTATACCTCCTCACCCGAGAAGAGAAAAGCTCCCAGGAGTGAGCGGATTTCGGTTTCGCTCCGACCCCTGCTCTCAGACTCAAGCTCCTCGATTATGGTGTTTTTAGGATCAAGCGTCTCAGCCTGGTGCTGAGCAAAAAATGTAAGCTCGACGTTATGCCCCGCTTTTCTATCCCCGGTAAACGGCTCATCACCAACGAGTATTCGCGATAGCGTGCTCTTGCCTGCTCCGTTTTTACCTATTAGAGCGATCTTGTCGCCCCTTGAAATACTTAGCGGTCCCGCTGCGGAAAACACCTCTTTCTCTCCGCCGCCTTCGCCAGGATAGATTTTAGAAAATTCAGATAGCTCAAGCACCACTTTGCCCGATCGCTCAGGCTCGGGGAATTTAATATGTATCGGCGCACTGTCGCTTGCAGGCTCGGGAAGCCTATCGAGCTTCTCGAGCATTTTTATCCGGCTCTGCACCTGCTTTGCCTTGGTATTCTTGTAGCGAAACCTCTCTATAAACCGCTCTGTATCCTTTATTTTTCTCTGCTGATTATCATAAGCTGCTTTTTGTATTTCAAGCCTTGAGCCCTTTTCAGTAAGATAGGTAGAGTAATTGCCTGTGTACTCAGTAATCTGCCCGCTCTCTAACTCTGCAATAGTGTTCACCATTCTGTCCAGAAAATAGCGGTCGTGAGACACCAGCACTACGCTTCCTTCTAACCTTTCTAAATAACTTTCCAGCCAGTCGATACTTTCAATATCGAGGTGGTTCGTGGGCTCGTCCAAAAGGAGTACATTGGGCTTTTGAAGCAGGAGCTTTGCAAGCGCGACCCTCATCCTCCACCCGCCCGAGAAAGTGCCGATCTCTTTTTCTAATTCCCCGGCCTCAAACCCAAGCCCGGTGAGCATCTTCTCAGTCTGATAACGTACGGTGTGCGAGTCCCTGGACCTAAGCTCTTCATGTACCGTGTCTAGTCTCAAAAGGATTTTCTGATACTCAGGGGATATTTGATCATCACTCTCACAAAGCTCTTTAGTAAGCTCTTCCTCTTCCCTCTCAAGCTCCATTATATCCTTAAACGCGGTTAGGGCTTCAGAGAGAACGGTTTTGTCTGTCGCTGTTTCCTGAGCCTCCTGAGGCAGATAGCCGATCACGTGCGAAGGGGGAATTGAAAGCCTACCTTCATCGGGCGCGAACCTGCCCGCGATCATGTTTAAGAGCGTGGTCTTACCGACACCGTTTGGGCCGAAGAGACCGATTCTCTTGCCCTGTTTGATGTTCCAGTTCAGGCTCTTAAATATCTCTCTTGAGCCAAAAGATAGGGATATACCAGATAGCTGTATCATTTGATTATATTAAAGGGAAATATGTGTAAGAAAATTATTCTTTTTTCAGCTCGATTTTAGTCTTTATGTATTCAAAGTCACTCTTTGGCACAAGCACAAGCTCTTTTTTCCCGTCCTTAAAAGTGTACGAGAAAGTAACGTCCGTATCTCCCTCGATGCTCAGCGTGAGGGTCTCGTCATCGTAACTGTAGTCACCTTCAAGGTTGATCGAGATAGTACTGCCAATAATAAGCTTAAAGCTTTTATCGGCTTTAAAATCAAGCTCTAGGATACCCGACTTCCACTTACCTACAAACGGGTTAAAAATAGAGCATGCGGATAGTGAGATTATAACAATAAGAGCTATCGTACAAAACTTTATTTTATTATTCATATATAACTCCTCTTCAAGTCGTTAACTATAAACTACCTGATTAAGAGAGCGGTAAAAGTCTGAATAGGTATAAAGTCATATACGAGATACCAAGCGATACCAATACGGAAAATGTGAATACGCTTTTATTGAGCGCCGAGAATACGGCGCCGTTTCTCCAGAGAGTGATAACTCCGGAGAGGCTTAGCGCGGCCACAGCTATGCCCGCGTAAAAGAGTATCAGCAGATGAAACATGGCCATAGTCACAGGGTAAAGGCCAAAAAGAGCGGTCGCCGGGAAGAGCGCCGAAAGCACAAGCGCCGCCACCATAACAAGCACTGTGGCTCTTGTTCTACCTGTGCTTTTTTGGGTCTCGGTCTTAAAATTGTCTTTAAACGAAATCAGGTAAACAATTACTGTTAACACTATGTAGGAAGCTAAGAACACTGGGAAAATCGAAAAATTAAAGAAAGGGTGCCCGTATTTGAATATAACACCAAATACGAAATAAAAAGCCGACGCTAGAAACAAGGAGACCAAAATAAAGTAAAGCCCTTTATATATATATGATTCTTTACCACCCATAGCTTAAGAATAATGCATAAATGAGTTTCTCACAGAGATTTTTTTCTTAAGGCTTTTTATTGCTAATGGCTAAGATCGGCAGGGTTATTTTAGTTTAAGGGTCTTATTCGAGAGGCTGTAATCCCGGGGGCTTTTGATATCGTAAGCCCTTTTTTTTACTATCAGTTTTCCGCCCTCAAGGGTCTTTCTCCTGTAGCCGAGCAAGTGCAGAATCTCAATCACGTACCACCTGGCGATCTTATCATTGATTACCAGCGTTTCGTATTTCCCGTCTACTCCGCGTATTCCCGGAAGTACAGTAAGTACGGCTCCGGCATGCAGTTTTCTGAGGTATGTAGACAACCTTAGCCAGAGTGGGTTGATTTTCCGTAAAACGAAAAACCCGTCATCACCCTGCTTTTGATATAGGGGCATGAAAATTCTTCCGTTTTCAGTAGACTTTATCTCCCTCTCACCGCTCCGGGCTAACAGATCACCCTTATGGATTCTTTCAAAATTCTTAAATCCCAGCTCCATCCTAAAATCGCTATCATTCTCTATTCCGTGTCGGTAACTCACTTCATAGAATCCGCCTAGATTGCTTGCGGCAGTTTTTAATCTGGAGCGGCTTTTTTCAAGCTCATCAGCGTCTTTCTTATCTATACATCCGGCGTTTACGAGGGTTGTCCATAGAGCTGCCACGCAGTTCTCTACCGAGGAAGGATCGTCGTGATGGCCCGCTTCAAAACCGATAGCAATATATCCGAGCTCGTTTATGTAGTTCAGGAGCGTACTGTCGAGACGCTCTTCGATACCCAGAATTATAGGGACTGGATAATTAAGGGCAAAAGCCCTGTTTCTAAGCGTATCCGCAATGGTTATAAAAGGGCTCCCGTCTGAGGAAGTTGTGTGTAAATCAAGGAAATAAACGGGAGATTCCTTATTAGAGCAGTACTCATAAAAAACGTTTATTAAATCTTTTCTCTCAGCCTCTTCAGCGTCTTCCGGATGAGAGTCGTTTCCGTTTGATAAGAGTTTATCTATTTCAACAGGCTGCCATATCCTGTTTAGATCTCGGTCTATAAACCGGACGCCCTTTTTGAGGGCTTTCAGATTACCCGCTACTCCGATTATGTGGCCTCTGAATGGCACACTTTCTTTTTCGAGCTGATTTAATACATATCTGAGAGCTCGCACACCTGAAGGTTCGTTCCCGTGAAGGCCGCCGATACAAACTATAGTCGGCCCCTGAATCTCTCCCCCGTATTTTCCGATTATTCGCTTTTTCTGATTAACGTCACTCAATTCGCTTTTTCAGTCCGTGTCAGAGTTTTGGTCTATGTGATGCTTAAGAAGATATGCCGATAGATTCATAAAGTCATGCTCTGTGACTATACCTACCAGCCGGCCGGCCTTGAGCACCGGGAGGCAGCCGACTTTGTGCTCAAACATGAGCGTCACGGCATCAAGCGTTTTTGTCTTGGGCGAGACAATCAGCGGGTCATATATCATAATATCCCTCACGTGAACCGGCCCCGGGTCTTCACCAAGCTTTGACCCGTAAAAACTGAGCACGGCTCCTGAAGTAAGGAGACCCGTAAATTTACCCTCATCGTTTTCAACCGGGACGTGCCTTATGTGCTTCCAGCTCATAATACCCGCGGCAAGATCAATAAGGTCGTCCTCACGCACTACAAACAGATCGGTCGTCATGACCTGCTCTATAAACTCGCACCTCTCAAACCAGCTCCCAGCTTCGTCCAGTCCTGCTTTTTCCCACATATGAACAGGCTCTCCCTTTTTCTGTCTCCTCATCATACCGGCCGTTACCGCCAAGAGCGCCTCCGGGTCTTTGACTTCCTTCTTGAGACCGGAATAAGAATCAAGAATCCACCTCGCGCCCGTCTTACCACTACGTACGCGCTCCTCTATAATGCCAAGATAACGATCAATATCTTTGTCTATTATACCAGCATTCCTGAGCCCAGATTTCGATATTGGCAAAAGCTCGTTCAGAATAAGCTCATCTGCAGGAACACTCGATCCGTTCATCCATTTAAGCTTGCTATCGAGACCGGTTCTGGCAGATTTAACAAAATTATCCTTAGCATCGTCAAATTCCATCAACCGTGTAACGTCCGTGTACACTTCCGGCATCCCGCTCATGAGTCCGAGCCAGAAGGCCGCATTCGCTATCTCGTCCGTGACGGTAGGACCCGAGGGAAGTATGCGGTTTTCTATCCTAAGGTGAGGCTTACCTTCCGTAGCCCCGTAACAAATCCTGTTCCACCTCCAAACCGTAGTGTTGAAAAGCTGTAGCGCGCGGAGCTTAGGGACATTGTCGTTCTCCAACACAGCCAGTGAATCCTCATTTACTTCAGGGCCCAGAATGACGCTGAACCTGGAGATATTGTCATGGTAGATCTCGAGCACCGAGTCCCTGACCCACTCCTTCCCGAACGTAACCCTTGCGCTTTTCTGCCTCTGTGTGTGAGAGCTCACGCGTGTGTCCACAGCCTGCTGAAAGAGCGCAATCCTGGTTTCGTTCCAGAGCCGTTTCCCGAGAAGAAGGGGCGAGTTAACAGCGCATGCGAGTACAGGCGCAGAGATTGTCTGAGCAAGGTTGTAGAGACTGACGGCTTCTTCCGGATTAACTTGAAGATGCACCTGAAAACTGGTGTTACAGCTCTCAAACATCGGAGTGTCATGACTCTCTATAAGCTCGTCCGTGCCCCTGATCCTGAACTCAAAAGGCGAGCGCCGCTCTGTGTTCAGGTTCCTGCATAGTTCAATGTAACGCTCACCTGCAGTAAGGTTCTCTGCCTCGAGATCGGATTTCCTTATAGTGGGCAGTATGCCGGTCATAACACTATCGAGACCCATAGCACTGAGCACACTGTTTAGCTTGGAGATCAGATTATCGGTATGCCGCTCGAGCCCGGTCAAGCATTCTCCGCCAAATGGTAGGGGGTCGAGATTGATTTCAATGTTGAACTTGGCTATCTCAATCGTAAAGTGAGGGTCGTCGAGCCTTCTAAGTACCTCTTCCACTACAGCTTTAGGTCTCAGGTAATGATCAACGATATAGAGTTCCTGCTCGGCCCCAATCCGCTTCACACCGGACTCGATCATTCCGGAATCAATCATCATCTCAAGCGCCCTTAAGTCTCTTAAGAGCTGGCGGCTATATTCGTCTAAATCGTTCATTCCAGATTAAATCTCCGACCTCTGGTTTAGCTCTATAGTTAAGGCAATAAATAGCAGAATCAGAGAACGGCCTCAAGCTGCCGTATGTACTGAATTCCGATCCGTTTTGCCCGGGCTTACCGAAAGTAGATTATAAACGACAATCATAGCCTGTAAAAATCCGTATAGGCTTGCATTTCTTTAACCCGACACTTATCTTTAGCTCTTATGACATTGTTTAGAAGAAAGTTCAATGCCTAGTAAAAAACCTGTAATCGCAATCACTACGGACTTAAAAGACGGGCATTTCGTCATAGAAGAGAAATATGCTCACGCCGTGATAGGAGCGGGCGGGATACCTGTGCTTATACCATCGATTACAGGGAACGATGAGCTAATAACAGAGACCATGGATACAGTAGACGGCCTACTGCTCCCGGGCTCGCGCGATATGGACCCTAAATTCTATGGCGAAGAACCCCACCCGAAACTAAAGCCTATGAGCATCGAAAGGACCGAGACCGAGTTCAGGGTTTTGGAGCAGGCTATAGAAGGTAAAAAACCAGTGCTCGGCATCTGCGGCGGTATGCAGCTGCTAAACGTATTCTACGGAGGCTCTCTACACCAGGACATTCACTCGCACTTACCCGATGCTCTTGTGCACGAAAATGGCCGGGTCCACGAAATCGAGGTTACTGAGGGTACAGTACTATATGAGATTGCCGGCAGAAACAACTTCCCGGTAAAGAGCTACCACCACCAGTCTGTGAATAAAGTCGGCGAAGGTCTTAGCGTAAACGCCGTCACTTCAGACGGGATTGTAGAGGGTATTGAAACAGAAGCGGCGCCTTTCATCCTGGGAGTACAGTGGCACCCCGAGCTTGAAGATACGGAAATATCAAAATCAATCTTCACTAAATTTATACTAGAGTCTACAAGGAAAGGTATCGAGTAAATCAGTTCATTCTTTGGTTTTGTTTAAACTCGACCAGGAGCTCCGTAATGGTGCGGCGCGCATCAGGAGACGAGCCTGCAATAAATCCGAGTACCGCGGCCGTCAGGCCTGACTCCAGAGGGTGCTCGTTAATAAAATCAGACGCCGAACCCAGATCCTCAGAGCTTAAGAACTCTTTATAGACCCCGTCCTTTTTACTTTTCTTACTATTTCCCGTAATAAGGGCCGCCGCCAACACTATTATCACACCGAGTAATATCGCTCCCCCGCCTGTCGCAAGAGCAGCAAAGAACGGAGACATTATGGTTGATAAATACAAATATGACGACCATAGCAAAAATCCAAGCCCCATAACTGCGATTACAAGCGCGACCAGAAATAAGATAAGGAATACTACTAATCGGCTCATAGCCGCTTTCGCGGCGCCCGCTTCGGATTTAAATAAGAGTGACAGTACCCTCAGGATATTCATTTGGGTTACTCCTTACTTGCGATCAAACAATTTCCCAAGAACAAGACCGACTATAAAAGCGATTAGGAGACTCAGAAAAGGCTTTTCCTGAATCTGGCTCTCAACGCTCTCAACCGTCTCTTTGCCCTTGGCCTTGGCTGCATCAAGCTCGAACTTGAGCTCTTCTATAAGCCTGTCCTTCGCAACCTCTGTCTCGCTCTTACCCTTATCCAATAGGGTCTGAGTAATCTGTGACAGATCAGCGCGGAGACTGGCCACGTTGTCCTTAAGGCTCTCTAAATCTTTATCTAAGTTAGGCTGTGTCATTACCATCACCTTTGATATTATAAAGTTTTCCGACACTTATAATATAATGCATAGTGCAGCCCATGTAAATCATAATTTCGCAAAAACTATAAAATCTAAAGGGGAATAAAGAGGGTGTTTAAAGCTAAGCTTTAACAGGATTGTCGCAAAGATAATCGGGCTTCCGGCAGATTATACATAACTCCAAATACAGCCACTAGCGACAACCATACTACTGCCCGGTGCTCTCAAACCCAGAGAGGGCAGAGAGTCTCTCAAGAGACATCGCTCCCTGATAGTAATTGCCGTTTATCTCCCAGGTAGGGAAATTCTGTACCCCCCTTGCAAAGCAAAGAGATGGGTTTGCATCTGGACCTTTCGGATGGCATTCGACGTAATTGATGTACTTAAACGCGCTTCCGAACATTTTTTTCTGATCGTTACAGTGAGGGCATTTGTAAGAGCCATACATCGTGGCTCCCCTCGATCCCATGTACTTGGCCAGGCTTACGGTGTAGCTGTCCGCAGGAGTTATTTCATAAGAGGGCAGTTTAGCCTCAGCCAGCTGCTCGTACTGAAGCGAGAACGCGCCTACGAGCACGACCAAAACAACACACAGTCCGAGCAGGGTAGTTTTAACCCCTGAGAACTTGGGATAATACTCATTCTTTCCGAAAAGGAGAATTAAAAATATCGTGGTCATTATTAACGCCGAAATCACGCAGTACTTGCATACGGCTTTTATTACAAAGAGCTCGACGTAGGTGAGGTATGCAGAAAACGTAACCCCGCCGAGAGCTAAAATGTAAAGGAGGAGCCATCTTCTTTTTTTAGAGATTGAAATAATGCTAAAGACGATAATCAAGGCATAACCCAGCAAGCCGAAGAGGGCCACGGGAATACCAAGAATTGTAGAAAAATCGCTCTGTCTGACCTCATCGCACTGAGAGCCTTCCGCGCAGAAGGCGGTCTGCCCTTCTGAATAATGCAGGTAAGTCAGGTACAGAGACACAATAAGCCCCAGTACCGAAAGCGCTATAACCGCAGGTTTTATGTAGGACTTCTTTTCTTTTGATTCTACATTAGATCTGGATTTTGATTTCGTTGTCATCCTGCACCCGGAGGAAATTTTTATAAATTATAACTACTCAATCACAATATACATATTAATCTGCACCCGAACTCAAAAATCAGTCCTCATAGAACCTGTTCGGCCCCACTGCCACGTCCTTAAGAAGTGGCGGAGGTGTGTATCGGGCGCCGTACTTAATACTCAGATTATGAAGCTTCTTAAGTGTTTCAGCGGCTCCGTCCGAATCAATATACCTGAAGGGACCACCTCTGTACCGCGGGAACCCGAGTCCCAGCACACAGGCGACATCCGCCTCCTTTGCTCCCGGCAGAACCCCTTGCTCTAGACATATTAGCGACTCGTTTACCATTGAAAGCAAGAGCCTCTCCTGTATATAATCAAGAGACACGCCCTCAATATCTCTCTCATTTATAGAAAGAAGCTTATAGATTGATTTGTCAAAACGCTTTTCATCCTTAATGTATTTGTAAAACCCTCTTTCAGAGACGGCGCCCAGCCTGCCATCATCTATCATCAGATCTAGATAGGGATGGGGCTTGAGCCTTTCACCGAAATGCTCAAATAGTATATTCAACCCGTCTCGCACAAGTGTGAGCCCGGCCTCGTCTATTGCGCTTAGTGGTCCGTCCTCAAATCCAAACCCGGTCATGGCTTCTTCAATGTCGTCAAACAGCACCCCTTCACTCAGAAGGTGTAGGGCTTCGTTCAAGTACGAAAGCCACACCCTGGAGGTATAGAACCCTGCCCCGTCCTTAATAACCAGTGGGGTCTTACCGAGGCGCCTTACGATACCGACTATTTCAGCTACTGTCTCTTTTGACGTACGGTCAGAGGCCGAAATCTCAAGGAGCTCAGAGTCATTTAATAATCCGAGCACATTCATGCCTACAGCCTTATCGGGCCTCCGGCAGTCCTGCGCAACAAGGGAAACCGGGAGCGCAAATGAGCAGGTGAGGTACACAGCGTCGCTTATGCTTACGGACTCTGCTTCACTCAATACATTCTTTTTAATCTCGAGGTCCTCAGACTCTGCTTCGACTATAATCCGGGCCCTCTTAAACCCCGTATACTCAGTGGCCGGGCTAATGAGATCGAGCTTCTTCTCAAGAACCATATCTTTTTGCGCGTAGTCTACATATTTATCGGAGAAGTAATCACGGCATCCTTTGAGCACGCGTCCCGCGGCCTGGTCGTCTGAACACTTTAATCTCACAGCCGTTCCGTTATCCGCCAGGAGCGAGGCCATACTGGTAGCTCCCATGGATTCTCCGATTACGGCAGCTTTTTCGAGACTATCTGTAGCCTCACTACCACTTTTCGAGTACAGATCGCTCTTCCTTACATCCTGGATCGAGATCTCAGTCTTAATCAGCTGTCTCGCGTATCCGGTCACTGCAAGCTCTCCGAAGTAAACAGACTCGGCATGAAGCCCTCTGCTATTGCTGTTAATCCCTATCTCTAGCGCCTCTATCGCCATCATCTGAGCGTTCTTACTTTGCTCTCTCTCTACTCTTATCTCACCCCTTATCTTTTTAAAAAGCATCTTTCTCGCTACAGGGTTTTCATTTATTAACGTGCCTGGTATGCCTTTTAAGCTGAACCTCTTTTGATGCGATTGTTTTGTAATAAGCTCAATCGCCCTGGCCTCCGCGATCCTGAGCAGCAGCTCCTCGGGCACGAGCTCGTCCACAAGCCCCATGTCCATAGAATCATCGGCGTCTACATGCTCGCCAGAGAGGATCAAATCGAGCGCCTGCTTGGTCCCTAATATCCTCGCGAGCCTCTGCATACCTCCCGCTGAAGGAATAAGCCCGTAGTCAATCTGGTTCATAGAAAGGAGCGTTTTATTTGTCCCGGACACAACCCTAAGGTTACAGGCAAGCGCAAGCTCAAGCCCTATACCCAGGCACTTGCCGTTAATTGCCGCTACGAACGGTGTCCTCGAATTCTCAATCTTATCGCACAGGTCCTGGAGTCTCAGGCAGTATGTCCTGCCCTCGTCCGCTAAAGTAAAATTCAAATACTCACTGAATACAGGGCCGCTTATAAAACTTCTGTCTTTGCCGCTAAGCAGTATCACGGCTTTTATCTCATCATCACTCTCGACCATGTCCAGCTGTCTTTCAATGGTATCCAGAAATTCCTCAAGCTTCTCTATACATTCTCCGGAAAGAAAGTTTTCGTCACTCGAAGGAGTATTAATTTTAAGGATCGAGACCCCGGATTTTTGCGGTTCAATAGATATGCTGTTCATGCTATCTTAGCCTTTAAGCGCCCTATTCTTTTTCGAATACGATAGATACGCCGATCCCTCCCGCTGCGGACAATGTGACCAGCCCGATATTCGCGCTCCTCTTTGCCATACGGTGAAGAAGCGTAATGATAAGCCTCCCGCCGGTCGCCCCGAACGGATGTCCTATGGCAATTGAGCCTCCTGAAACGTTTAGCTTATTTATATCGACCTCACCTATAGCCTCGCTCCTTCCCAGTTTTTCCCGTGCGAACTTCTTGGATGCGAACGCATTCAGGTTAGAAAGAACCTGAGCTGAAAATGACTCGTGCATCTCTATGAGGTCAATATCCCTTAGAGTAAGACCCGCGCGGTCAAGCGCCCGGGGTGTCGAGTACGCCGTACCCATTAAGAGCTCATCGCCCGGATCAACCGCACCGTAAGCATAGGAGCGTACATAGCCCATCGGCTTATACCCAAGGGCCTTGGCTTTTTCCTCGGACATTAAAAGTATTGCGGCTCCGCCGTCTGTAAGCGCGGCAGAGTTTCCCGCAGTAATGGTGCCGTACTGAGTATCAAAAACCGGCTTTAGATCTGAGAGTGTTTGAAGCTCAAGACCTTCTCTCACATTATTATCGACTGCAACAACTTTTGCGTAATCGGGCGGTATGAAAGTATGTACGATCTCTTCGTCAAACACCCCTTCAGACGCTGCCTGAGACGAAAGCTCATGGCTCCTTTGCGCAAAGCGGTCCTGATCCTCACGGCTAATCCGGTGTATCATAGCCATTTTCTCTGCGCTCTCTCCCATAGTAAGCCCGGTCGAGCGCTCTGAGATAGCAGGCACATCGGGAGCAATGTCGCTTACGCCCATCTTTAAAAAAGGTTTTGTTTTTTGAAAGAGATTATTCCCCTTTGACGAGGCGAAAAATGAATCCCTGAACTTCTTTGAAAAGAGCACCGGAAAATCGGATATCGATTCTACGCCGCCTGTGAGTACCACATCCGAATTACCAGACAAGATGCTGTCGATCCCCGAGGTAAACGCCTGGTTTGCAGAGGCGCATGCGCTCGTAACGGTAAACGCCGGCACGCTCGCCGGCACACCCGAGCCAAGAGCAATCTCTCTTGCAAGGTTTGAGGTCTTTATAGTAGGGATTACGGTTCCGAATATAACTTGGTCGATTTCACCAGGGCTGATATCGGTGCGGTTAATCAACTCTTTTGCCGGGATCTTCCCCAAATCGAGCGAAGAAAGCCCTTTAAAATCCCCACCGGCTTTAATGAACGGGGTTCTAATGCCTCCGACAACGGCTACTCTCTTTTTATTTTCCATGTGATTAATGCCCGCTCCTGATGGAAAAATTATTTTATATGTGAGTGACGATTCAAGAAATATCTACCTGTTAAAACTTACTTATGAAAGAGTACTATCGTGAATAGTCGTAATCAGATGCGTGGTCCGATTAAATAGATTGGGCTATAATGCAGTTCCATTGCCCAGTACGGCTGTTTAATTCATTCATGTTTGGCATTCGTTCTTTACCTTCATTTTGAGCTCGATGAATGTCGAATGGTCAAGGTTCAGCATAGTCTGAAGCTTGTGCGCGACGTAGTTTTCAAATTTATCCATAGTCCCGTCCGAGTAAATCACCTCCCAAACAAGCTCCATAAGGGCGTACTTCTCTTCATTATCCATGTTCTCGTTAATCTGATTTGTAAAGTACCAGAGGTCGGTCGAATTCTCCCTTTCCCGCTCCGATTTCTCTATCAGCTCTTCTACAGCCTCATCAGTCATATTGTATTTCGTTTTAAGTATATCCAGGACCTTGTGCTCCTCTTCCGCTGTGAAGTTGTGGTCGGCTGTTGCGGCCTCAAGCAGTAAAACGCATGTGGCAGTCCTTAGCCTGAGTTCCCTTTCTTCGGCACTGAGCACTGATTTCCCGCTCGATGAGCCGTTAAATACTTTTTTGAATGTATCAAGCATAACCGTTTCTCCGTCTGTTTAATGAATAAAACACCAGTATTTAAACTATTCCAAGCTAGTGAATAAATACGGTTAATAAATTTATCCTTATATTCGGTCTCTATCAATACCAGATTTCCTCAAGTTTCCACAAATCTTGCGAACGGTCCTATTCTATGTAAGATTATTCCACTAATTCTGGATATCTATACCAGAGCTGATCTGGAGTGCGAATAAATGCCTGAAAACATGAAATTAACCCGAGAGCTTAAAGAAAAAATAGACTCGATAGTCGCGAAATCGGAAACAAAACAATCTGCCCTCATACCTGTCTTAAGAGAAATCCAGAACGCGGAGGGTTATCTAACGAACGAATCCATGGAAGAGGCGGCGAAAATTTTAGGGCTTACCCCGGCAAACGTGCAAAGTGTAGCTACTTTCTATACTATGTTTTTTAGAAAAGAGCCCGGCAAACACGTGGTATGGCTATGTCGTACTCTCTCTTGCGCGCTTAAGGGCGCAGAGCAGGCAGAGCACCATATGTGCGAGAAGCTGGGCGTACACACTGGCGGCACTACTTCAGACGGTAAGATCACGCTAATGGAGGCCGAATGCCTGGCATCATGCGGCACGGCACCTGTTATGCTCGTCGATGACGATCTTGTAGAGAATCTAACAAAAGAAAAAATAGACCGAATAATAGAAGAGCTCAGAAAGGACTGAGCAGTAATTATATATATTTAACTGAGATAACATGACTATAGAGCAAGCAAGAAATGACGCTCTTAAGATTTTTCAAGAAGCCGTTTCAGCGGCTAATCCCAGAAAATGCGTATTAGACCACATAGCGTTTGAAGAGAGCGTACTGACCGTAGGTGAAACCAAATATAATCTGGATGAATTCAACTCCGTTTACGCAATCGCGTTCGGAAAAGCCGCCCCTGCCATGGCAGAGGCGCTTGAGGAGACGCTTGGTGAGCGGCTTAGCGGTGGTATTGTGGTTTCAAACTCTAACCCCGATGTAAATTTCACGAAACTCGGGTTCTATCTCTCAAGCCACCCTGTGCCTGACGAAAGGAGCCTTAGCGCCGCAAAAGAAGCTTCACTCATCCTGGAAAACGCAGGGGAAGACGATCTTGTCATTTTCCTTATTTCCGGCGGAGGAAGCGCGCTCCTTGAATTACCTGCGACAGGGCTTACCCTTGACCACATAAGGAGGACAACCGAAACACTGCTCACTTCAGGTGTTGATAAAAACGGTTTAAATGCAGTGAGAAAACATATCTCCCAGATCAAAGGCGGCGGGCTTCTCAAAATGGCGCTGCCGGCCAGGGTAGTCACCCTGATACTCTCAAATGTCGTAAGCGACAGACTGGACGCTATTGCCTCGGGTCACACGGTGCCCGATCTCTCGACATATGAGGACGCATGCAGAGTGGTAGAGGCTCTTGATGTTGTACATCAAATCCCCCCTCATGTAGTTGTACACCTTGAAGAAGGACGGAGCGGAAATGCTCCCGAGACATTAAAACCGGGTGAATACGACCCCAAGAATGTACAAACCCTTATTGTTGGAAGCAATTACAAATCGCTTACAGCAAGTTTAAAAAAAGCAGAGGAGCTCGGATACAACACGCTAATGCTATCGTCTCAGGTAAACGGAGAGGCAAGAGAAGTTGCCAAGGTTGTTGCTTCAATCGCGTTTGAGATCGAGAGGTTTGATATGCCTGTGAAAAAACCCTCCTGTATTATATTCGGCGGAGAGACAGCAGTTACAATACACGGCAGCGGCAAAGGCGGCAGGAGCACAGAGACTGCTCTTTCTTTTTGCATGGAGATTATGGGACATGATATAGTAGGTCTATTTTGCGATACTGACGGCATAGACGGACCAATTGAAGATGCAGCGGGGGCTATATGCGACGGCGAGAGCAGACTTAAGGCAAGGGCCATAGACGTCAGCGCAAGAGAGCATCTGGCACGTAACGACTCATATGAATTTTTCAATAAGCTCGACGACCTGATCATTACCGGACCCACCGGTACAAACGTTATGGATATTGGAATAGTGCTAATTACTTAGAGCATTAGTACAAATGGATATCCCTTATTGAAATACGCCATTATCTCAGATATTCACTCAAATCTTCAAGCTTTACAAGCAGTGCTAAACGACATACTTCAGCTTGAGTGCGATGAAATACTATCGCTCGGCGATATCGTAGGCTACGGCGGGGAGCCCAATGAGTGTGTCGGGCTTTTGAGAGAAAAATCAGTAGTCTCAATCATAGGTAACCATGATAAAGTAGCCGCCGGTATTAAAGAGCCCATAAATTTTAATCCCATAGCGCGTGAGGCCGTGCTCTGGACGCGTGACAATCTCAAAGAAGAGAATAAGGAGTACCTGAAAAATCTTCCAGAAAATATTAACTATGGAAATTTCATTTTAGTCCACGGAGCTATTTCAAACCCGGATAAATACATAACCGGATTATATGAGGCTGAGTCAGAGTTTGATCTTCTGGGAGATGCGAAGATCTGCTTTTTCGGCCATACCCATGTGGGCGCAGTGTATGCCCGCAAAGAAAAGGATGTCCGGAATATATATGTAAATAAGATTCCCCCGGATAAAAAAAGCCTGAATATTGAACTGGAGAAAGATACCGAGTACCTAATTAACCCCGGTAGCGTAGGGCAGCCCAGGGACCGTGACCC
>DEIM01000196.1:1866-16005 GCA_002352485.1 Candidatus Dadabacteria bacterium UBA2774 | reverse complement strand
CCGGGGTTTAAATAATAAACGCATGGAATCCCTCCTTGACTATTTTAATGTATTTTTTTTGACCCATGAATAATATATCAAGAATAATATATGTCGAATACGTTTATTCTGTCAACCTGAATAAGAGCTGATTACCAATATGTTTGAGTTTATGTAACCCGGGCTATATATATTATTCGGTCTGTTTTGTGAAATTGAGTAGCTCATACTTGTTAGTTTATTCAAATTCGGGAAAATGGTAGAGGTCTTATCTCACTTAAGTATGCTATAGCAAAACTATACGAGGTAAATATTTGGATATTTTAATAATCATACTCTATTTCATTATCGGGCTTATAGCGCTTTATTTCGGTGGTGAAGGGCTTGTAAGGGGAGCTTCCAATCTGGCGGGCATGCTTGGCATCAGTCCTATGGTGATCGGGCTCACTGTGGTTGCGTTCGGCACATCGTCTCCTGAGTTTCTGGTTTGTATAATGGCGGCATTTCAAGGATCAAGCGACATTGTAATCGGCAACATAGTAGGCAGCAACATTTCAAACATAGCTCTTATTCTCGGAGTCTCGGCAATCCTGTGCCCTATCGTAATTCATGCAAAGCTCATAAGGATAGAAGTTCCAATAATGATTGTTCTATCTTTACTACTTTACGCTCTTGCATGGGGACTCAGGATCGGCCGCATCGAGGGCGGGCTTATCTTTTTAGCTCTCATAGCTTTTGTGTCATACAGTTATTATGCCGCTCGTAAAGAATCCTATAAACCCGAGGCCGAGTTTGAAGAGATTAAAAAAAACGGCGGCTACCTAAAACAAGTTGGTTTCCTGGTCCTTGGGCTTGTAGGCTTGATAATCGGCGCCCGGCTTCTGGTTGATTCCGCCATCTCACTTGCTCAAATGTTTGGTGTCAGCGAATTCATTATAGGTATAACAGCCGTTGCTATTGGAACGTCGCTACCCGAGCTTTCAACCTCTATAGTCGCTGCTCTCAGAAAAGAGCAGGATATAATAGTCGGCAATATAATTGGGAGCAATATATTTAATATTGGAATACTCGGGCTCGTATCCGTAATTCAGCCCATAAAAGTTGAACCCTCGATTCTGCGCTTTGAATTCCCAGTTATGATCTTTTTTACGATTTTAGTGCTCCCCCTAATGAGAACAGGCTTCCGGGTTAGCAAGATAGAGGGCGCAGTTCTTATCCTTCTCTATGGCATATTTATATTTTTTCTATTTAACCCTATCTGGCTCTGAATTTGATCCCCGTTTTACTCCGGTCCCAAGTCTTTAGCGTAATCTCTTTTATCTCGGCTACCCGTATCTTCTGTGTAGCAGTTACAGGGAAACCCTCCTCAAAAACTTCTATAAACCGGGGCACCATAAATACGGGAGATTTCTCGGCCATCCACATTGAGAACTCTGCCGGGTCGAACTTCGCATTTTTTTTAAGCGTAACGTTAAGCTTTATTTCGTCGTCCGCTACGTCAGGCAGCCTGATACCTACTGCTACAGCTTCCTGTATAGCCTCATACAGCATAGCGGTGTCCTGTACCGCTATCGGGTCTACGTTCTCTCCGGACACCCGTATCCTGCTGTAGCGCCCCTGAAAATAGTATCTCCCGTCTATACCTCTTGCGAAAAGGTCATCGGAGTTGAAAAACCCGTCATCGTCAAACGCTTCCCTTGTTCTTCTCTCGTCCTTAAAGTATTCGTTAAGCGTAGTGTGCGGAATAAAGGGTTTTATAAACAGGAGCCCTTTAACCTCTTCTGGAGGCGTTGGCCGCTCAGTCGAGTCCCAGAAAGGGCTCATAACTTTACTTGTGTCCGAAGGGTCCCTTAGCTCAACGTAGTACCCTTCCATCGGATAGCCCGAAGAGCCCGGGCGGTAGTCTTCCGGGTCATTCCACAGTACCATACCCATCTCTGTCGAGCCGTACCCGTCTATAGTCCTAGTGTTGAACCTGTCCTGGAACTCCTGAAAGTTCCGAGGCGCTGGTCCGGAAAGCACCATTCTGACGTTATGTTTTTGGTCCCATTCAGAGGGCTCAGCCGCCCACAGATATTCCGCCACAGCACCCAGCATGTTTACGTGTGTAGCGCCACACTCAGAAGCCCATTTCCAGAAGTTAGAGGCCGAAAATCGGGGATAGAACACGGCTGTACAACCTGATCCTATAGCGGTGAAGAGGCACATGACCTGAGCGTTTGCATGTCCGAGCGTAAGCACGCTCATGAGGACGTCTTCACTGCGTACTCCCTGCTGCTGTATATATCCCCGCACGGTAAGCACCACGCCGCCGTGGTTTCTGGAAACCCCCTTGGGCATTCCTGTCGTGCCTGAGGTAAACATACACCTCTCGACGTCCGCGGTTACAACGTCCACGCCCGGGCTTTGTGGGGAATAATCATCGAATGCCGAGAATGGCAGAGTTTTAATTTTGCCTGTTGTGGCCGGCACATTGGCCCCATCGCCCGTTACGAATATGACGTTTAGATTCTCCAAGCTGTCTACGATTTCCTTAATTATGGGAAGACTCTCTGGGTCAACAAGGAGTGCCGACATCCCAGAGTAATTTATTACGTAAGCCAGCCTCTCACCTTTCTCGTCCTTATTTATCGGCACCTGTACTGCGCCTGTTTTATGTATTGCCAGTATCGAGATCACATATTCAGAGGAGTTGAGCATGTAAATGCCAATTCTGTCGCCCTTTTTTATCCCGAACTCGTCCTTAAGACCGTTCGCTACTCTGTTAGACCAGGTGTTTGTTTCCTCATATGTGTAACTCTGGATCAGGTTTCCGTCTCTGTCTGCAACCCTGAACATTGTTTTCTCGGGAAACATTGTTGCGCCCTCTTCCAGGTAGCGTGTTACGGGCAGCCACTCGGAGGTTTCGTCAAATGTTCCAAACGGAAGAGTTCCCTCTCCGACATATTCTTTATCGCGGGGCTTGAATAGTAGGCGCATAATATATTCTCCTTATTTAAGTCTGTATTTCCCGAACAACTAATGAAACCAATGACCCAAATGAATTCTGAACGAGCGCTTGCTCGGAATTATTCTAAATACTCAAATTCTCAAGTCAAGAAATTACGCAGCCGTCTTAAAAGCAACAGCAATATAAACGTTTAAATTTTATTTTCAAGCTGGTACCTATGAGTATTTAGTGATCGTATCTGTTTGATTAGGAGATGGAGTTTTGGGTAAGTTTGATAAAATTCCCTAGCAGGTCTTTCCCGTATTTCGTAAGTATTGATTCGGGATGAAACTGTACGCCTTCAAGTAATAGCTCCTTGTGTTTGATCCCCATTATCTCCCCCTCATCGGTCCATGCTGTAATTTCAAATATATCGGGCAGCGTCTCTTTGTCTACCAGAAGCGAATGATATCTTGTTGCTTCAAAGGGGTTCGGTATGTCTTTGTATATACCCTTACCGCCGTGGTGGATTAAAGAAGTCTTCCCGTGGAGCAGTCTGTCCGCCCTTATTATCTTGGCCCCGTATGCGTATGCGAGTGACTGGTGGCCGAGACATACACCAAGCACTGGTATTCGTCCCGCAAACTCCTTTATCACATCGACAGATACTCCTGCCTCTTTTGGCGTACAAGGCCCGGGGGAGACGACTATTATATCCGGGTTCAGCCTTCCGGCGTCTTCAACTGTGATCTTATCGTTTCTATACACCTCTACATCCTGCCCGAGCTCTGAGAGGTAATGGACCAGGTTATATGTGAAGGAGTCGTAGTTATCTATCATCAATATCATATTTTATAATCCGTTTTTGGCTGCTTCGACCGCTTTTACGAGTGCCTTTACTTTATTTACAGTCTCCTCAAATTCTCTTTCCGGATCAGAGTCCGCTACAATTCCGGCTCCTGCCTGTATGTATATCTCACCGTCTTTGATTACAAAAGTCCTAATCGTTATACATGCATCCATATTCCCCGAAAAGCCGAAATACCCGACAGCGCCCCCGTAAGCTCCCCTTCTTTCGGGCTCGGTCTCCTCAATAATCTCCATAGCCCTTACTTTAGGGGCTCCCGATAGAGTACCCGCCGGGAAGGTTGCCTTCACTACGTCAAAGGCGTCTTTACCGGGCGTGAGTTTCGAGGTGACGTTCGATACTATATGCATCACATGTGAGTATCTCTCTATAATCATCAGCTCGTCCACATGCACTGTACCACTCTCAGATACCCTGCCCAGGTCGTTTCTGGCTAGGTCCACAAGCATTATATGCTCTGCCCTCTCCTTGGGGTCTGCGAGTAGCTCTTCTTCAAGCTCCAGGTCTTCTTTCTCTGTCCCGCCCCTGGGTCTCGTTCCCGCAATCGGGCGGCTCAGCACCTGCCCGTCTTCAACTCTGACCATCACTTCCGGGGAAGAGCCCACAAGGATCTCAGAGTCCGTTTTAAAATAGAACATATATGGTGAGGGGTTTAAGACCCTGAGTGCTCTGTATAAATCAAACGGGTCGACGTCGAGCTTGGTCTTCCAACGCTGTGATATTACGGCCTGTATTATATCCCCCGCTTTTATATATTCCTTTGTTTTTCTGACAGCTTCTTTATAGTCCTCAGGTTTAAAATTCGATTCGAGTTCAGGCTCGAGATTATCACTTTTATTACTACTTTTTTTATTACCATTCTCAAAGCTCAGTGGTTTTTTCAGCTTCTCACTTATCTCTTCTACTTTCTTTACAGCGTTATCGTAACACTCTCTTGAGCTCTCCGGATCCTCTACGTAAGCGTTATTAACAATTTTTATTTTATGGTTTATGTTATCAAATACCAGCACTGTGTCCGTAATCATAAATAGCGAGTCCCAAAGCTTAAGCTCGTCCTTTCCAAGCTCCGGAAGATCCTCTACAAACCTCACAATATCGTAGCTGAAATACCCTACAGCTCCCCCGTGGAACCTCGGGAGCCCGGGCTCTGCAACCGGTCTGTATCTAGAGTGCAGGTTTCTCAGCTCCTCGATCGGATCACCTTCAATAGTGTTGGTTTCGCCGTTTTCGATGATCTCGATTTTACTGCCTTTAGAGCGGAAGATTACCGATGGCTCGGCACCTAAAAAGCTGTACCGTCCCCACTTCTCTCCGCCCTCTACGCTCTCCAGCAGAAACGAGTAATCTCCTGTCTCTATTTTCTTAAATGCTGACACAGGGGTATCGAAGTCGGCCAGTATTTCCTTCCAGACCGGTATCAAATTTCCTTTGTCGAGCTTCTTTTCAAACTCCTCAAATGTGGGAAAAATCATGGCAACAAAGAATAAAAGCCCGAACTTTAAAGTCAAGCTGCACTTTAATTGTTCCCCCGATACTGTAAGATTATCCGAAATATAATTTGGGAGAAGGAATCAATGCCGCGCATAAATCCGCAAATTTTCAGAGAGTACGATATAAGAGGAGTAGTGGGTAAAGACCTGGACGGTGAGGTCTTTCAAACTATCGGGAAGGCGTACGGCGCTTATATGACTGAGAGGGGTGCAAAGACCGTATCCGTGGGACGAGACTGCAGAGTAAGCTCACCGGAATTATCAGCAGCGTTCATTCAAGGCGTAAACTCAACCGGTATAGACGTTCTGGATATAGGTATGGTCTCCACTCCAATGCTCTATTTCTCCCTATACAACCTGGACGTGCAGGGCGGTGTTATGATTACAGCAAGCCATAACCCAGGCGAGTATAACGGTATCAAGCTCTCTGACGGCAAAGAGTCCCTTTTCGGTGAAGAGATCA
The DNA here is from genome assembly GCA_002352485.1 of Candidatus Dadabacteria bacterium UBA2774. Classification (GTDB taxonomy): domain Bacteria; phylum Desulfobacterota_D; class UBA1144; order Nemesobacterales; family UBA2774; genus UBA2774. The sequence continues at coordinate 10,276 of DEIM01000196.1, read as the reverse complement.
AGAAGATCGGGCAGATTGCCGAGGCGGGAGAATTCCCGACAGGTAACGGTACGTCTGCACTGGCCGACGTGCGCGATGCATACATAGATTATTTACTTCAGAATATCGATATAAAACCCGGACTACGGATCGCTGCCGATTACGGAAACGGCATGGTAGGGGTGGCGGGCCCCGAAGTTCTCGAGAGGTTCGGCTGCCAGGTAACTGAGCTCTACCCCGTGCCCGACGGCACTTTCCCGAACCACCATCCGGACCCCACGGTTGAGGAAAATTTAGTAGATATGATAAATGCCATTAAAAGTGAAGGTCTTCAGCTTGGAGTAGGGTTTGACGGCGACGGTGACAGGGTAGGTGTCGTAGATGAGAACGGTAACATCATATGGGGCGACATGCTGGTCCTCATTTTCGCAAGGGATATAATCCGCGATAATCCCGGTGCCACTGTAATTGGCGATGTCAAATGCTCGAACCGTCTCTTTAGTGGTATTAACGAAGCTGGAGGCAATGGGATAATGTGGAAGACCGGGCACTCGCTTATTAAGAGCAAGATGAAGTATGAGGGTGCGGCTCTTGCTGGAGAGATGAGCGGCCATATATTCTTCGCAGACCGCTACTTTGGCTACGACGACGCCCTTTACGCGGCGCTTCGAGTACTCGAAATAGTCTCAAAGACCGGCAAATCAGTGTCCGAGCTGCTAGAAGATGTTCCCCCTGCTTTATCCACTCCAGAGATTCGGGTCGACTGCCCGGAAGAGATAAAGTTCAGTTTGGTAGAGGAAGTTAAGAAAGAGCTCTCAAAGGGCAACAAAACAGTTGATATAGACGGTGTCAGAGTTGAGTTCCCGGACGGCTGGGGCCTCATAAGGGCTTCTAACACACAGCCCGCTCTGGTTCTCAGGTTCGAAGCTCAGACGGAAGAAAGACTAAGTGAAATCCGCTCTCTTGTAGAAGGGGAATTAAATGCTGCTAAGGAAAGGTTATCGGGTTAGTTTTTGATATTATTCAGATCGTCTATTAGTGAGTGCAGGTTCTCAATCTCTATCTCATACTTCTCGGATATTCTCTCTAGCTCGTACTTGGGCAATTCAGTGTTACTGTTAAGCTCTATCTCAGGTTCCCAAGAGTTCTTTCTCAGCGCGAGCTGCGCTACATCCCATCTGGAATAATGCCCGAGTGAATCGAACACAGCCTTTACGGCTTTAATCTGATTCGCATGACATTCTGCATATAGTATAGCGTCTTTCTCAAAGTTCGGCTCGGCCAGGTATCTGCCTCCCGGGTTAACTATCGAGCTCCCTCCAGAGGCCCAGTCATAGTTCATATGGTCCCCGTCTCTTATGCCATGCCACTTCTCGGGGAAGTCGTCATCGTCCATATAACCACATCCACTTAAAACAAACGCGCCTGCTTCAAACGCGTGCACTTTTATGAGTGACTGAAGGTTACACATTGCACCTCCCGGGCTCGTGTCCGCATCGAGTAGCTTGTCCTCGCCCCGTTTCCAGTTCCCGGGCCATACAGCGATATGAAACTCCTCACCCCTGTTTATCATCGCGGCCCGCATAAGCGGCATATGATTCTCCCAGCATATCAGCCCCCCTATGCGCCCTATATCGGTCTCGAACACGTTTATATCACTTGCGTCTCCCATTCCCCAGTAGATTCTCTCGGTGTAGGTCGGCATCAGTTTCCTGTGCCGTCCCATGACGCTTCCGTTTTTGTCGATAAATAGAAGGGTATTGAATACGGTCTGGCTCCCAGCCCTATCGTCAAGCTCGTTACAGCCGATTACTACGTATGCTCCTGCTTTCTTAGCAGCTTCTCCCAGGATTTGTGTGTCTTCACTCGGTATAACGATAGAGTTATCCTGAAGAGCTATCATAAAGTCCGTCCACTCATGCGGTGGTGTCTCGTAGCCTACTGTGTAATAGGCAGGGTAAGCGGGAATGAATGATTCGGAAAACGTTACAAGCTCTGCTCCATTTCTTCCAGCTTCAGCTACGAGCTCACATGCTTTCGTGATCGTTTTGTGCTTGTCCATAAACACAGGAGAAGCCTGCACCACAGCCACTTTTACCTTTTCTCTACCGCCTAGAATAGTTTTGCCCATAATCTTCTGCTTAAGGTGTAATAATACTGCTTCCGCCCGTGGGTCCTCCCTGCTGTTTCATCTGCTCCGCCTGCTGAGTAGCCCTTACCTCTATAAGCGTAAGGAGCTTATCCTTAAACTCTTCTTCGTAAGCGCACACACCCGGCACTATGTAACCCAGCATAGCGATCTGAAGAAAATACTCAGTGTTGGCCTGTAGGAATTCCTCTTGAAGCTGGGTCCCGTAAGCCTGGGATAAATTTGTAAATATCGTATTTCCAAGCTCTCCCACTACCTCGGGCAGGCTTTTTGTTCCCTTCACCTGCTGGTTAAAGTTCACTCCAAGATTAAACGCCATCAATATCGAGTTCGCTATATTCCCAAGCTCCGGTGGAGCACCGCCCTCACCTTGCTCTTCCTGTTTCTGATCTTCTTCCGACATTTCACTTACCTCCCTTGAATTTGAAAACTAATTCTAACATATAATGAATTTAATGCCGATTCAATCAATTCAGTTGATTTGGGATTTGAAAAGTGTAACAGTAATAGGGTTATGCATGTACGGGAGATAAGCTTATGGCCAAGGTAGAAGGGGGGAGACTAGTTGCTAAAACCCTCCATGAGCTCGGCGTGAGAGAGATATTCTCACTTGGTGGAGGCCACATCAATCCCATCTACAACGCTTGTATAGACTTTGGTATCAGGATTATCGATACCCACCACGAGCAAGGGGCGGCAATGGCGGCGGACGCGTACGGCAGACTCACTCGCAAACCCGGTGTGTGCCTTGTTACGGCAGGGCCCGGATTCACAAACGCGCTCACCGGTATAGCCGGAGCCTACTTGTCTAATGCCCCTTTTATGATTATTTCAGGCCGCTCTGGAGTCGAGGAAAACGACAGGTTGTCTCTTCAGGAGATAGACCAGCAGACTATAGCCGGGACTGTAACCAAGTGGGCCCGGACAGTCCATGACCCGTTAAGAATCCCGGAATACATAGCTTCTGCCTACAGAAGAGCAATATCCGGGAAACCGGGACCGGTCTATTTAGGAATGTCCTACGAAGTCCTATACCCCGAGTGTGAAGAAAAGGACGTCGTTCCCTATGATACTACAATTCCAGCGCATGCTTTGAAACCCCATGAAGATTCTGTAGCGTCAGCAGCCCAGCTTCTGCAATCCTCAAAGAAGCCCATTGCGATTGCTGGTAGCGGCTCTTGGTACTCAGGCTCGGACAAGGTGCTTAAAAACTTTATTGAGAAAACAGGCATCCCACTCTACACACTAAACTTCGGCAGAGGAATCGTATCGGACGACCATCCGCTGTGCTTCGGCTCCGCAGGCCCCTCGGCCCCAAATGCTTTCAGGAAGCTCACGGGCGAATCCGACCTGATACTGCTACTGGGTATCAGACTCAGCTTGTATATTGGCTTCGGCAAGACATTTAACCCCAAGGCAAAAGTAATACAGGTCGATATAGACCACGACGAGCTTGGAAGGAACAAGGCGACGGACGTAGGGATTGTAGGGGATATTTCACAAACGCTCGAAGCAATTACAAGTTACATAAAACGAAAAAAAATAAAATTAGACTATGGAAAGTGGTATAAGAATGCACTTAATTCATTTTCTCGGGAGCAGAAGGCGGCTGATAAAATAAGAAACTCCGATACCCCCCCCATCCATCCCGTAAGGGTCGTTAAAGCGATAGAGGATGTAACCGGGGGAGATGCTCTATTAGTCGTGGACGGTGGAGACTGTCAGGCATGGACCGACAGTAACTACAAGGTCAAGCATCCTGGTCACTATGTTAAGGGCGGCCTTCTCGGATGTATGGGCGTTGGCGTGCCGTTCGCTATAGGGGCCAAAACAGCCCGTCCAGACAAAAAAGTAGTCCTTATTACCGGCGACGGCGCGGTGGGCATGAACTTCATGGAGTTTGAGACCGCGGTACGCCATAAAATTCCATTTGTCACAGTAGTCTGTAACGATAATGCCTGGGGAATGACCAAGCACCAGCTGGAGATCACATACGGTAAAGAGCGCCCCACGGTAGGAGTTAATCTCACCGACACTCCTTTTCATGAATTGGTTAAAGTTATGGGAGGTTACGGTGAATTAGTACAAGACCCGCGCAATCTGAACGGCGCAATCGAGAGGGCACTTTCTTCCGGAGTCCCCTCTCTCATTAACGTACTCACAGACACAGAGGCCGTAAGCGGTGCCACATATGCGATTACTGAGATGATGATGTCGGCTAATAAGAAATGACCGTATTTTATCCTTTCAGATCTTTTAGCGTGGATATAACCTCATCAGGCTCCGCTCTCTTCGTATAATCAGCGTTTGCATACGCGAATTTTACTGTACCGGCTTTATCTATCACATAAGTGCCGGGCATCGGCAGCTCCCAGGTGTCGTCCCCGTTGAATTTCGGTATATCCAGTCCAAAGCTCTTATATAGATCGTGAAGTTCCTCAGGCAGTTTAAACACCAGCCTGAATTCATTCGCTGTCTTGTTTCCGACATCACTTAAAACCTGAAACTTCAAATCATTCTTTTCAGCCGTGGAAAGTGAGTTGTCCGGAGTCTCGGGTGATATTGCGACTAGTGAAGCGCCCAATTCTTCTATTTCCGGAAGGTGATTTTTGTATGCATTTAGCTCAAGATTACAGTACGGACACCATCCGCCCCTGTAGAAGTTTAAAACCACCGGTCCCTTTTCAAGCAAATTGTTCAGGCTTACCGATTCGCCTGAGGGGTTGGGCAAGTTAAAGTCTGGTGCTTTTTCTCCGACTTTAAGGGAGTTTTCGGCAATTCCGCTATCTACTATCCTTCGGGTCGCATCAAGCATTGTGTTCAGCACATCAGGCGGAACCTTCTTGGTAAACCCTCTATACAGCTCGTCCAATTCAATCTGTAAACTCATAAACACCTCCGTTTTTAAGATACCGATTGTTTAGACGACTTTTATTAACAATTGATTCAAATAAGTTTTGTTANNCCGACCTGTTTAAGCCGTTTCTTCCCTTCCTTCTGCTTCTCGAGGAGTTTTCTCTTCCTTGTTACATCTCCGCCGTAGCATTTTGCGGTAACGTCTTTTCGTACGGCTTTTACAGATTCCCTTGCGATAATCCGGTTTCCTATGGATGCCTGGATCACAACTTCATACAGCTGTCTTGGGATTAGCGAGCGTAGCTTTGAGATAAGCTCTCTTCCCCTTTCATAAGACTTGTCCTTATGGACTATTATAGACAGCGCGTCCACCGGGTCGCCGTTTACAAGCACGTCCATCTTAATCAGCTCAGATCCCTTATAACCGGCCGGCTCATAATCCATCGATGCATAGCCGCGGGATATGGACTTTAACTTGTCGTAGAAATCAAACACAATTTCAGAGAGCGGTATCTCGTATTCCACAATAACCCTATCCTGCGTAACGTATTTCACGTCCCGCTGAGTGCCTCGCTTTTTTATACAGAGATCGAATATCGGGCCCAGGTATGTGCCGGGCGTATGTATGGATATTACAACATAGGGCTCTTCAATGTGCTCTATCTGATCAGGTGTCGGAAGCTCACTCGGGTTATCCACATAACGCACATTACCATGTTTATCGGTCGCTTTGTATATCACCGTAGGCGCAGTTGTAATAAGCTCGAGCTCAAATTCTCTTTCCAGTCTTTCCCTTACTATCTCCATATGTAGAAGCCCGAGGAAACCGCAGCGGAACCCGAACCCGAGCGCAACCGATGTCTCAGGCTCATAAACAAGAGAAGAGTCGTTTAGTCCAAGCTTTTCAAGCGCTTCTCTTAGTTTATCGTAATCCCCTGGATCTATCGGATAGAGCCCGCTGAACACCATGGGTTTCATCACCCGAAAACCGGCAAGAGGACTGACCGTTGGCGTTTCCGCGTCTGTGATTGTGTCCCCCACATTTGCTTCGCTGATTTCCTTTATAGACGCCGTAACAAACCCAACTTCGCCTGTGGAGAGGACATCGACTTCAAGGGCCGCAGGCGAAAATACGCCGAGCTTTCTTACTTCATAATTTTTCCCGGTAGCCATAAGCTTTATTTGTGACCCTGTCTCGATTTTCCCCTCAAACACTCTAATCAGCATTACGACTCCCTGATAGGAATCAAACCAGCTGTCGAATATCAGGGCTTTAAGCGGCTCTTTAGATTTATCCGCCGGAGGTGAGAGCTTGGCCACTATCTCTTCCAGTATTTCTTTTGTACCGATTCCCTGCTTAGCGCTTGCGGGTATGGCGTCCTCTGCGCTTATACCTATTACGTCCTCGATTTCTTCCTTAACCCTTTCCACATCTGCTGAAGGAAGGTCGATCTTATTTATCACCGGTATTAGCTCGAGGCCCGAATCAGTCGCCATATATGCATTAGCCACAGTCTGGGCCTCAACCCCTTGAGAGGCGTCTACGACCAATAATGCCCCTTCGCATGCCATCAAGCTCCTCGATACCTCGTAGCTAAAATCCACGTGCCCTGGGGTGTCAATCAGGTTAAATTCATACGTGATACCGTCATCGGCCTTATAGTCAATCCTTACAGCCTGGGCTTTTATAGTTATCCCGCGCTCTCTTTCTATCTCCATCTGATCCAGGAACTGCTCCGTCATATCACGAGCAGAGAGCGCTCCGGTAAATTCCATAATTCTGTCCGCAAGCGTGGATTTCCCATGGTCTACATGGGCTATAATTGAAAAATTCCTTATGTATTTGGGTTCCATATGGCCGACTTGAGCTTGAGAATTACTTTACTGAAGATTAGGTATTATAAAGAAAAAGGAGCTATATTCAACTAGCTGAATTTATTGGAAGGGGTTTAAAAATTTCACTTCAAATTCTACTATGCATGTAGGGTTACTGACTACCGTTTAAAACACTGTGAATAGCTCTGCTCAGCTCATCAATTTTGTAGGGTTTTATAATCACACCTTTAAACCCGTATTTATCATGTTCAGACATAACCGGGTCGTTAAAGTATCCGCTCGATACTATAGTCTTTACCAGTGGGTCAATTTCCAGTAGTTTCTGGTTAGCTTCTTTTCCGCCCATCCCGCCCGGTACGGTTAGGTCAACCATCACAGCGTCAAACGGACACCCGGTTTCCTTGGCCGAGACGTATTTCTCGATCGCTTCATTTCCATCGGCTGCATAGTCAACCGTATAGCCCAGATACGTAATCATTTCTCCTGCTATTTTTCTGACCGACTCTTCATCGTCCATTACCAAAATCTTGCCTTCACCATTGTGCATATTCGGAGTTTTTTCATGGGTGCTTACCATCTCTTCAGCTGCCGGAATATATACTTCAAACCCCGTCCCTACTCCTATTTCGGAATTTACGTTAATATGTCCGTCATGATTATTTACGATCGAATAAACTGTTGATAAGCCCAATCCGCTTCCCCTTTGCTTGGTGGTAAAGTATGGATCAAAGATTTTGTTCTTAATCTCTTCTGTCATACCTATCCCGTTATCTTCGATCGTTATCTTTATATAATTGCCCTTTTCTACATTAAAACCGTTCGAACCTTTCATACATGTGTTCTGGAGTTTTATTTTTATTTCCCCCCCTTCGGGCGTTGCCTGGTCCGCATTTATGATAAGGTTGTGGATTACCTGACTAATCTGTCCCCCGTCTATTTCCGCGGGCCATATCTTGTCTTCAAAATCAAATTCACATTTAACCTTAGAGCCGCTTACAGCAAAACTCGCTGTATCTCGTATTAAATCTGCCAGAGATTGCACATACTCCTTGACCGGAGCGCCGCCTCTGGAAAATGTCAGGAGCTGTGAGGTTAAATCTTTTGCTCTGAGTGATGCGTTTTCCGCTTCGATCAGTCTCCCGTGTATTTTATCCTCGGGATTCAAATGCATTTTAGATATAGAGATGTTGCCCAGTATCGATGTTAGTAAGTTGTTGAAGTCATGAGCTATGCCGCCCGCGAGTATGCCGAGTGATTCCAGGTTTTGTTTTTTGAAAAGCTCTTCCTCAAGCTTCTTGCGCTCAGTGATATCACGGCTTACTATAACGCATCTTACTTCTCCATCTGCAGTCTGGTAAGTCTTTCCGGTACTTTCAAACCACTTCCAATCTCCGTTCTTATGTTGAAATCTGAATACCGATTTGCCTGAAGTCTGCTCAGTAATTATTCTGACGAATTCTTCGAATGTATTCTTTTTCTCATCAGGATGAATGTATTGAAAAATCCTTGTATCCATAAGTTCTTCAGGTTCGTAACCGAGTACCTCTTTAAAATTCGGGCTTACATATAGGAGTTTGCCGTCAGAGCTTG
>DEIM01000196.1:0-1770 GCA_002352485.1 Candidatus Dadabacteria bacterium UBA2774 | reverse complement strand
TCGTCGTTTTCAATTATTACGGTAACAATATCACGTAGCCAAACCGTCCGTCCGTCAGCGGCTATCATCCTGTACTCCAGCACATGGTCCCGTTTTTCTTGAATTGCTATCATGCAATTTCTCGGCACCCAGTCACGGTCTTCGGGATGGATCTTCCCGAGCCAGAACTCACGGTCTTTTGTCCAATTTTCTGATGGATAACCGAGTATGCGCTCAGCCTGCTTACTTATAAAAGTGAATGTTAATGTTTCCGGATCGGCTTCCCAGACTATTCCCTCAACATTGTTTACAAGTGACTCATAGTCTTCTTCGGACTGCTTTAGAGCTATTTCAGCATTTTTTCGCTCCGTAATGTCCTCGACAACAGACATGCCGCCTACGATATTTCCTGCTCCGTCTCTAAGCGGTGCTATAGAGACAAATAGCCATATCTCAGTCGAGTTGATGGTAGCTCTGTAAAAACCCTCCTGGCTTCCGCTAATGCCCTTTAGTGCTTGTTCATGGAGCGGAATAAATGTCTGGTCTTTGATTTTTCTTAGCTCCGTCCCTATTATTTGATCCCTTGTAGCTTTTAGAATTTCTGTATGTCTATCGTTAGTATTTGTAATAACCAAATCTTTGTTGAAAATGTATACCCCGACAGGTGATTGGTCGTATAAAGTTCTATATCTCCCTTCTGATTCCCTAAGAGCATTTGTCTGCTTGGCATTGTCTATAGCTATGGCAATCTGGTTTGCGATAATATCCAGGAGCTTTAGGTCTTCATCGTCGAAAGCATTTTTTTTAAAAGAATTAATATTAATACATCCGATTGTTTCGTCTCCGTGTTTAATCGGCATCGAGGCGTAACTCTTTGTACCCACTTTCTTGCCTGCTTTGCCGATTACATTGTCCTTTTCAACATCCGGGCAATAGATGAGTTTTCCTTCTCCGAGCACTTTCCATGTAAATCCTTTGGGTCTAGGTATTCTCTCAACTGCTTTGATAAACCAGTCCGGATAACCAAGCCATGCTTTAATTACCGCGTCCTCCCCTTCTATAAAATAGATAGATACGTTATCCGCTCCATCGATATTCTTATTCATGGCCTCTACGGCATTCTCTACAACATCTTGTAAATCAATCGAACTGTGAACACTTCTTGTCACCGTGCTTATTGTCTCTTCGTATCTGTTCTTTTTCGATAATTGCTCCAAATTCTTTTCTAATTCCTGCTCGTACTCGTTCTGCTCGGTTATATCTAGAATATTGGCAATAAAGACTTTCTTACCTTTAAAATCCGATATTTGAAGGTGAACCTCCACAGGGTATTTCGAACCGTCCTTACGATCATGTCTTGTTTTAAACCATATTTCTTCCTCTTTGCCCGAAAGTAGAGGCTTAATAAGCTCATTGAAATCCTTATCGCTCAAATCTGTTTTCAGGTCCAGCGGGGTCATGCACTTAATCTCTTCGAGCGAGTATCCGAGGTTCTTTCTTGCTCCTTTATTAACCTGTATAAACTTTTTGGTCTCGGCGTCGAATATATAAAATTCACTCAAGGACCCTTCTAAAATCTCTCCGAGCTGAGAAGCAAGTTCATGTGAGCGCAGTTTCTCTATTGCCAGTTTAGCCAAAAAGGTTGTTGTTTCTATGATCTTTTTTTCGAGGAGGTTTGGGGAGCGGGACTCTTTATAATACATCGCGAAAGTCCCCAATACCCTTTTGTCGGATGAGATAATTGGGGTAGACCAGCACGATTTCAGTCTGTATTTTAGAGCAAGTTCTTTA
>DEIM01000220.1 GCA_002352485.1 Candidatus Dadabacteria bacterium UBA2774 | reverse complement strand
CGCTTTCCGGGGGCTTGACACAAAAATAAAGAGTGCTTTAGAGCTATTGTAACGGAAAAAACAGCCGGCAATATCATTATTTGAAATTTCGTGGATTTGAGATCCTGTGAAACATAAAAAATTATTAGTCACTCTAAACCCGTCTATATGATCCCTATTATATTTTTCTAGTAAATCTTTTACCAGGTCCTCCAATCTAATAAAAACAGATGGATTACTTAATTCGGGGATACTTGGAGTTTGCTGCGATGTATCCAAATAAATACGCATGAATTCGAAAAGAGAAAATATTGTTGTGCCGCGTATTTCGTCAGTCGCATTGAATCCAGCAAAAAATTCAGGGTTTTGTTTGTGGGCAAGCAGTGTATTGCGAATTTGCCTTACTCGTGATGGGAAGACATTGCCAACTATTTCCTCAAAAGACATGGTGTCAACAATAATTCTAAATGCAAGATAGCGTTTTATTGTATCGTTTGGGGCAAAGCTTATCAATTTGTTATAAAGTAACGCTCCTTGATAGAGAAATGCCTTCTTTTTTTCAATGTCATTCATTTTCAAATTTAGTTTTCAGAAACACTCTCCTTGTATATAAATAATATCCTATTGAGGTCCAAAATGGATCATTTTCAATCTCACTTACTGACAAATCCACTGACATATAGTTGCTGGGTTTGTTGAAGAGTGTTGTAAGTATTTGAAATGATTTGGTAGCCCCTACGGGATTCGAACCCGTGTTTTAGCCTTGAGAGGGCTACGTCCTAGGCCAGGCTAGACGAAGGGGCCACAGTCATTTAAGCAGGCTTACAATTTATCATAACACGAAAGAAAATCAACGATCCACTCAATTAGTCCTCTAGATTTAGGGAAAATATTCTATTTTCCCGCTAAACTAATTGTTAACGTATAATTAATCAGGTAAAACGATAGTAGAGAGGATAAATTTTTGAAAAAGAAATCAAGCCTATACATAATTTTTGCTATATTCGCCGCGTTCATGATTGCCTGCGACGGGGGAGGGGAATCTTCAGATACCGGTGGCGGCGTTGTAATTGACGACTCTGCCTCGGGTGGCAATCAGGGTGGGAACCCAGCTCCGACGAATCCCGCACCCCCAGGATCCTTAAACGACTTTCAGGCATTTATGCTGAATGTCGTTAATCAGGCGCGTGCGCAGTCCAGAAACTGCGGCAATCAGTCTTTTGCCGCCGCACCCTCGGTCACCTGGAATGACAGGATTGAGGCAGCGGCCCAGATGCACGCTGAGGACATGGCAGCCAGTCAGAACCTAAGCCATACGGGATCAGACGGCTCTGACGCGGGCGACAGGTTACTTATGGAAAACTACGACTGGTTCACCTGGGGTGAGAATATACTCTTCGGATTAAACGACGGGGAAGATGCCGTTGACGCGCTTTTGGACTCTCCCTCACACTGTTCGCTTATCATGAGCCCTGACTTTCTGGAAGTAGGCGCAGGCTCTGCCACTGGAAGCATTCAGGGTTTTTCATCCACTTTCTGGACAGTTTTATTGGCGACCGAGACTAACTGAGCGGGGGTAAAGTAATTAATCTTCTCTTTTAAGCTCCATTTTAAACCGTTTGAAATTACCTACGTAATGCTCGGCTGAAAATTTTAGATAATCTATCTCTTCTTGAGTCACATCCCTTACCACCTTTCCGGGTGAACCCAGCACCATTGAGTTATCAGGGATTTCTTTCCCGTGGGTGATCAGGCAGTTTGCCCCTATTATACAGTTCTTTCCTATTTTCGCATGATTTAATATTACAGAGTTTATCCCGACAAGTGAGTTGTCCCCTATATCACAGCCATGAAGCATCGCCTGGTGTCCTACGGTTACGCCTTTTCCAATTCTAAACGGAACGCCTTCATCGGTATGTATCACCACACCGTCCTGAATGTTGCTTCCCTCCTCGATTACAAGAGGCTCGTTGTCTCCCCTGAGTACCGCGTTAAACCATATGCTTACGTCGTTGTGGATTACGACTGAGCCTATTACAGTTGCATTATCTGCAATAAAATAGTCATCACCCTTTATCTCAAGCTTTCTCTCACCGAGTGAATAGATCAATGTTTTTCTCCTATTGGCAGGGGTCCTTCTATTCTACCTAACTTAATCGTTTGCAGGTTTCTTGCAGTCAGTCTGATTAAATCACAAAGTGCCAACCCTTAATACCACTTGCTAATACCGATTTAAAGGTAGGGCTTGTTTTTAAATAGTCATAAGCGTCTACCGCTTCGTCTTCATTCTTGAATAATGCGTAAACGGCAGACCCGCTGCCTGTCATCATCACAGCTTCAGCTCCCATTGAGGACAATATTTTTTTATATGAGTTTATCTCAGGGTATAGCTCGATCGCCGGCTCTTCAAGATCATTTTTCAATGGTGGGGTTGCGTTATTTTTGAACATCGAAACCGTCTCTTGAATATCAGACCCGACTGCACGTGGGCTTTTGTGTTCCTGTGCGGTATGCAGCTCATCCCACTTTTTATATATCTCTTGAGTTGAAATATGCAGTTTCGGACAGAGCACTAAGTAATAAAATAAGGGGAAATCTCTAAGTAGAGTGATTTTCTCTCCAACCCCCTCTGCTAACCCGGACTGAGAGCGTATAAAGAAAGAAACGTCCGCTCCAATAGTGCTTGCTATATGCATTAGTTTTTCTTCGTTAAGAGCGCTTGTAAGCTTGTTTAAGCCCACTAGTACAGCCGCCGCATTCCCACTTCCACCGCCAAGCCCCGAGCCCGGGGGTATCCTCTTCTTAATATGTATTTTAACGCTCAGTGAAAGCCCGCTCTCTTTGAGATATCTATCCGCCGCTTTCCATGCAAGATTATCGCTGTCGAGCGGAATTTCTATGCCGCTTGATTCTATAGATATACCTTCACCGTCTTCCACCTCTATCCTTACCTCGTCAAAAAAATCTATAGGCTGGATTATTGAGCGCAGCTCATGATAACTGTCCGGTCTTACTCCGAGTATCTCGAGAGTCAGGTTTATCTTTGCCGGAGAGAGTAAAGTTATAGTGCTCATTTCATGTATTCCGAGCTAGAATTTAATCCAAAATCCTGCGTTTTGAAAGAGTAACTATATATAGAGCCTTACGTCAAAAAAATAAATTTCCGTAAGGGTTATTTTGTGTATGGCAAAATCGAGTTTATTGTAAAATAATTTGCTGATAAGTGCTTATGAAAAAACCAATAATATTAAAGGCTTACGAAGAGTTTGAGTGCCCCTGAGGAAAAGTGTGAATTTTGGTACAAATATTCCTTGACATTTTAAGTAGCATACTTTAATTTTATATGTAAAGTTAATCAGCAGAATTAAAATTCATCCTCCATCCTCCTTTAAGAGAACGGGAGTGCTTCTTGCAAAAGAAGTACTCCCGTTTTTCGTTATATACAATTCTATTCATAAGGCATACTGTTATTTGAATACCGGGCATATTGTAGAGTAAAGTAATTAACTGCCTTGTAACTGCTGGTTTAGGGAACCCGGTTTAATCACGATATGAATTTACTGCGAAAAACACCGCATCTTGCTCTAGTACTTATTTTACTCCTCACTTCAGGCTGTGTGCTTGTGAGGATGCTCAAGGTTAAGAACCAGCTTAACGATTTCGATAAAAATTTTGACCTCCATGACCAGAGGGGGCTTACACTTGTGTTTAAAAACCCCGTTCTCGGCTCGGACGATATAGTTTGGCTGATGAAGGGAGAGCCTTCAGGAAACAAGAAAATAGAAAAGGGCGAGCTCTGGACATATGTATTTGAGAAAGAGTACGTGGCTTCAAAGGACGAAGAGGGTGATTACGACATTCCCGTGATAATGGTAATGGAATACGGGAAGCTTGCGGAGATGAGCTTTCCAGAGCGATTTCTCAAGAACCTTTCACTCCCGCTTCTCAAGAAAATGTTTGCCTCCATGGGTAATGCAGATGTTAGTAAGCTCAGAAAAAGCGCCAACTCCAAGTTTAAGGGTAAGGACGCAAGCGAGATACCGACGGCAGAGAATGTAGTCGAGACTCTCGGGAAGCCTTATTCCATTGAAAATTCGGGTGAAGAGTCAAAGTACTCATATATCTATTATCTAAAGAAACCCGAAGGAGACAAGGGTAAAAAGAATTTTAAATTTGATATGGAATTTACTGTAAAGAATAATGATAAATCTTTAATCCAGGCAAAGGGTACTATCAGAGGGATAAAGATAGCCCTAGATTTTGAAAATGCTCAAAAAACTGTATCGCAATAAGGTAACTGCTCTAACTTTTCTTTAGCCTCAATCCTCCCGGCACTAAAAACCGTTCCATTAGATCGAACATTCCCTGCACTATTAGCGCAAGCACAGCTGCCGGAATTGCCCCTTCGAGTATCAGCCCGATGTTGTCCAGTCTGATACCGGTTAGAATGGGCTGGCCGTATCCGCCCGCGCCTATAAGAGCGCCTAGTGTGGCAGTACCTACATTGATAACGGCAGAAGTCTTTATTCCCGACAATATTGACCGTGCGGCAAGAGGCATCTCGATCAGCCTTAGTCTTGCAAATGATGAAAGCCCGAGCGCCTCGGCCGACTCCCTTAAATCGGCGGGGATGTCGTGGAGCCCCGAGTACGTATTCCTCACTATTGGGAGCAGGCTATAGAGAAATAGGGCTACGATTGCGGGCACTGTCCCGATTCCGAAAAATGGGATCATAAAAACGAGTAAGGCGAGGGACGGGAGAGTCTGTATGATCCCTACTATTCCTAAAACCAACTGACCGACTTTTTTTACCTTATAAGCAAGAATGCCGAGCGGTATAGATATTAATATTGCCGCCGCAAGAGATACGCATACCAGAAAAAGGTGCTGAAGTGTGTTTCTCCTGAGACGGCTTAGGAATGACTCGCTGTTAACCTCGGTTTCTATGGACAGGTTGTTCTTTAAAAACCCCTGTGCCGCCCGGCTCTCTGACACCCCGTCAAGCTTTACCGATGCGTTTAATCCAATTATTGAATCCTCGGGTAGTTTCCCTTCGAGGCTCAGTATCGCTTTTAGCTCCTCCGGATGCGTTTCTTCTAGCTCCTCACGGTACAAGATTACGGCGTTATACTGAGAGAAGTGTGAGAGGTCGTCATCCAGAATTTCTAAATCGTAATAACGTATCTCGGCGTCTGTGGAATATAGATCTATCACATCTATACTCCCTCCTTCAAGACCTCTGTATGCAAGATCATGGTCAAGGCCCGTGACGCTTTTTTGAGGAAGGTCGTAGGAGTCCCTTAGGCTCGGCCACCCATCCCCCCTGTTAAGAAACTCATTCGTAAATCCGAACCTGAGCTCAGGATGATTCCGGAGATCGGATATTGTCTTAATACCGAGCCGCTTAGCAAGCTCCTTTTTCATCCCGAGGGCGTAGGTGTTGTTAAACCCCAATGGGGCGCTCATTTTTATGCCGTCTTTTGATAGCTCCGCTATTAGCTTGTTTTCATTCTCTATATTCTTATCGGAAAGTATCTCTTGAACAATCGTTCCCGTGTACTCGGGGTAGATATCGATATTACCTTTTTTAAGCGCGTTCCAGAGTACTCTCGTGCCGCCTAATTCCTTTAAGTGCTCTGTCTCAGTGCCTTGGTGTGATGTAAGCTGAGATAATATTTCTCCCAGGATTACTGACTCTGTAAATTTCTTTGATCCGATTTTTAACTTTGTATCTGTATCGTCGTCCCGCGTGCAGCCTGTAATTATAAGGATCAAAGTAACTACTATTATCCTTAGCAGTATCAAACTTTTTTATCCTCCGTAAATTCCAGAGGGCTTCTCTGAGCGTTAATAAAGCGGGTAATAAAAGGGTCTTTCGGACTTTGTAGCAGCTCCTGAATATCCCCCGTCTGTACAAGCTCTCCCTCGTTTATAAAAACAATCTTGTCCCCCAGGAACCCGGCTTCCCCGATATCGTGTGTAACCATTATCACAGTTTTATTTAAGGTTTGAAATATATCTTTCAGATCGCCCTGAAGCTCGCTCCTGATGAGTGGGTCAAGAGAGCCCAGAGGCTCATCGAGTAAAATGATATCCGGGTCCAGCATAAGCGCGCGCATGAGGCTTACACGCTGACGCTGTCCTCCCGAGATCTGAATTGGGTATCTACTAAGCGCGTCCTCTGGGAACTTAGTCAGGCCGCAAAGCTCCATGGCTCTTGAATGAATTTCCCCCTCGTCCCATCCCAGATAACGGGCCATGAGTGCAATATTCCCCATAGCGCTCAGGTGAGGAAACAGCCCCCCATCCTGTATTACATAACCCATCTTCCTTCTTTGAATGAGAAGGTTTCTGTGGGTTAGAGTTTCTCCTTCGATTTGGACTTCCCCGCTGTCGGGGATTATTAATCCTATTATAGCTCTCAGGATAGTGGATTTCCCCGAGCCGCTAGGCCCGATAAGAACAGTCGTGCTTCCAGCCTCACAGGTTAAATCGATCGAGCTTATAGCCTTTTTATTCCCATAGTATTTGGATATGTTCTGGAGCCTAATCATGATTTTCTCTTTTAACTTTAAAACGAGAGTTCGAGGGTGTATTTCTTTTTGTAATCAAGTCTCATCTTACAATACTGTATTTTTTTCTTAAACTTAGATTTGTCGGTTTTAGATTGAGCTTGTCTTGAGGCTATTTCAAAATATTTAAGCGCATCTTTATATTCATGAAGACGCGAATGTAAGTTGCCGAGCTTCTCGTATAGATGATGTTTCGAGTTTAGAGTGTAATTACCAATTATTTCTTCTATTGCCTTTATCTCGGCGCGAGCGCCCTTATAGCTTGATATAACCTCTGCGCGCTCAAGAGCAATTTCAACTGAGTTATTAAAGCTGAGATAGCGGTCGTAAAGAGATACAATATGCTTCCAGTCAGTAGACTTGCTGTCTTTAGCAAGCGAATGACATGCTGAAACAGCAGCCTTTAGATGATATACGCTAACAGTATTGCCCTCAGCGGACTTATTTAGATGTTCTAGCCCTTCTTCTATCAGAGCTTTATCCCAAAGCGATCGGTCTTGGTACTTAAGCTCTCTCTTTTTTCCAATGACGCCGAGGATTGCAGGGATTTTTGAAGTTTTAAGAAGCATATAGGAGAGAAGCGCGAGAGTCTCGGGTTTATTCGTCAGGGGGTCTGTGCAGAGACTCCTGGTTTCCTCTATTGCTTCACTACAGAGCTGCGTATCGATTTCGCAGTCTTGTTCCTCTGCAGCTTGAAAAGCTTGATTGAATGCTGTGTAGAGCTTCTTGAGCCGGCAAGTAAGTGCTTCCGATCCTTCATTCACAGTTCGATTTGAATCTTTATGCTGTCTAATCGGCCTATCACTCCATAAACGAACTAACGATTTATATTATAAACCGCTTTATGTAATTAACATATCCGCTTTGTAAGCTCTCGAATCTTTATTCAGGAGATTATTAGTTCCGCTCGTTATTGCTGCTTAGTGTCGGTCAAATAAGTATGGGATGAGGGTGAATAGTCTATTTCCGGGTATTACCAGCCTTCAGTTCCAGGCTCACCCTTAAACGGGCCCACGATGTCACTTGTAATCCACCCCCCGTAAAATGTGCCGTGCTGGGGCTTAACAATCTCACCATCTACGAAACATGCATCCATTAACTGTGCATAAAAGGCGATATAGCCCTTAATAGACTCAAATCCTCGGGTGGGCTCAGGGTAATGCCACGCTGCGTTAAGGGCTCTTTTGTCGTGCACTGCTATATCATAATAAGACGCTACCCCCTTCCACTCACAAAGGGTTCTGTGCGTGCTCTCAAATAGATACTTCATCTCTATATCCGCCTCCGGGACATAATATACAGGCGGCCCTGAAGTTTCTACGACCCTTTTCACCTCGCTTGAATCCGCAATCAGAATATCGTTAAAGAACACCTCGATGTGCTTGTCGCTGTTCTCAAGTGCGGGCGGTCTCGGATAATCCCAAACCGATTCCTTCCCCGGTCCAGGTTCTATGCGCTCCGGCTTTGTTCGTCTGTCTACCATAAGGTATGCCTTTAGTCACCAAAATTAAATGCGAGTTACGCTACCAGATACTGAATACTGAATAGGTTGTTCCGGTCTGTCCATACAGTCTCTACTTTGTAGAAATCTGAAACAAGCTCTCTGAACGCCTCAATCGTATACTTATAGGAATACTCCGTAAGGATGCTCTCTCCTCGTGCGACCTTCACACGGGTGCCGTTAATTTGTATTAGCTGCTCACTTTTACTCTCTAGGTGCATTTCAATTCTATTCTCTTCGCTATTAAAAAAAGCATTATGCTCCCATTCATTAAGATTAAAGTTAGAGCCTATCTCACGGTTTATTCTCCGTAGAATGTTCAGGTTGAAATCAGCTGTTACTCCCGACTTGTCGTTATAAGCCTTATGAAGAATGCGTTTATCTTTTACCAGGTCCACTCCGATCAAGAGACCGCTTTCGGGGCCAGCTATTTGAGAGATTCTTCTTAGAAATTCGTATGCTTCCACGGGGCTGAAATTCCCGATTGTCGAGCCCGGGTAGTAAACGACTTTTTTCGAGTAAGGGAAATTAAACGGGGGAAGGTTGAAGCTCTTCGTATAATCTGCGTACATCGGCATTATCCTCAGACCCGGATAATCTTTTGCAAGTGTTCTGACGGAGTTAAGTAAATGCTCTTCAGAGATATCGATTGGTACGTAGCCTGAAGGGTTGTTAAGATTTTCCAGTAGGAGCCTTATTTTCTGTGAGCTGCCGCTCCCAAGCTCAATCAACAAGCATTCTTGCCCGAGAGTGTCTGAGATCTGCTTTATATTATCCTTTATAATCGCTACCTCTGTACGCGTGAGGTAGTACTCCTCAAGATTCGTAATTTGATCAAACAGCGAGGAGCCTTCTTTATCGTAGAAGAGCTTACTCGGGAGCGCCTTTTGAGGCCGGGTCAGGCCCTCCGTGATTTCAGAAAGGATATCCTCTGTTTCAGGTTCGAATTTTTTGAGCTTGAGTAGATTATTATGCATGGTCTTTTTTAATTAGATTACTGTTAACGCTTTAAGATTCAGCAGATTAATCCGCGTCTTTTGCGAGTCTTAAGCCCATGAACTGCCACCGAGCTTCAGGCGGAAAGAAGTTTCTGTAAGTTTTTCTTATGTGCGATTTTGATGTGGCGCAGGAGCCGCCTCTCAGCACCATCTGGTTGCACATAAACTTCCCGTTATATTCACCGAGCGCTCCGGGAAGTGTTTTAAAGCCTGGGTACGATACATAGGGGCTTGAGGTCCATTCCCACACATCGCCGTACATCTGTTTAAGGCCGCTAGCCTTGGAATCACCGTTTAGAGCTTTAGGGTGAAAGTTCTTGTCCTCGACAAAGTTTCCCTCAATCGGCAGATCGGCTGCCGCAACTTCCCACTCTGCCTCTGTCGGTATTCTGGCGCCCGACCATCTGGCAAACGCGTCCGCCTCAAAATATGACAGGTGGCTTATAGGTTCCGAAGGGTCGATGTCCTTCATCCCGTTTAGGCTGAACTCTTGCCACCTCCTACCGGTCTTTTCCCAATAAAAGGGCGCTTTCCATCCGTTTGCCTCTACTGTAGCCCATCCCTCAGATAGCCAAATCTCGGGTGTTTCGTATCCGCCGTCATCCATAAATTCCATATATTCGCCGTTAGTTACAAGAGTAGTCTTAAGTGAGAAAGGCTCTAGATAAACTTTATGCAAAGGGTACTCGTTGTCATAGCCAAAACCCTCTGTCTCATGTCCGATAGAATGTACGCCACCATCAAACTCTACCCAGGTGCTCTTAGGTTTTTTAGAAGATTTACCGCCGTTTTTCGATTTGCTATTCAGGTATGCGGGTCTAAGCGGGTTCTCGGAAAGGACATGCTTTATGTCAGTCAGAATCAACTCCTGATGCTGCTGCTCGTGATGTATACCGATTTCGATTACGTGGGCTAAATTCTTCCAGAACTTTCCGTCCGCATTTTCCATCAGCCCTATCATATTTTCGTCCACATGGTTTCGGTAGTTGTAGGTTTCTTCCACTGTGGGTCTTGAAATAAGCCCTCGTTTTGGTCTGTAGTGTCTCTCGCCCGCCTGCACATAGTATGAGTTAAACAGGTATGCGTACTGGGGGTTTGGGGATTTATAGTTTTTAATAGATTTTGCCAGGATGAATGTCTCGAAAAACCAACTAGTGTGTGCAAGGTGCCACTTGGTGGGGCTTACGTCGGGCATTGATTGTATTACATAGTCCTCAATCTCAAGAGGCTCAGCCAGTGTATGTGAAAAATCCCGGACTTTCTTATAACTCTCTATCAAGCATTGCTGGGTAAGCTGAGCGTTGCTTTTCACTTTTGATTGTTTCTCTCGGGCCGTCATATTTTACTCCCGGCGTATGTATTAACCCCTAAAATCTGCTTCGGGGGTGAATTAACAACATCCAAATAAACAGGGTTACTAATCCATATTAGATAATAAGTTTAGCAAATAGGTGCGTTTTTTCAAAGAATAAACGATTTATTAACTCTATTTTAATAGAGCGTCAATATTGTGAGAAGCCGATTCCGAGCTAATGAACGGTGCATTGGACAGTAAAATTCAAATTAATATAGAAGACTCCGAGCTTCTTGAGCTGCCATTGGATAGTGCTACTTTCTGACTTTCTTAAGTTTCGCAATCAACCCCTTGATCTCTTCTGATTTAACCTTCATGCTGACTCTGTTTACGACGACCCTTGCTGTTATGTCGGCAATGGTTTCAAACTCGACAAGGTTATTTTTCTTAAGAGTTTCCCCTGTGGCGCTCAGATCAACTATAACGTCCGAGAGTCCTACGATGGGGGCAAGCTCTACAGAGCCGTATAGCTTTACTATTTCGGCCCCGACACCTTTTTTGGCAAAGTGCTCATAAGCGGTCTTGGGATATTTTGTGGCTACCCTGAGAGCTTTGGTTGAGTTATAGCCAAATCCCTTTGGTGCCGCTACAACTAGCTTGCATTTACCTATGCCAAGATCAAGCGGCTCATACAGGTCGTGCTTTTCCTCAATCAGCGTGTCTTTACCCACTATACCCAAATCGGCAGCGCCGTACTCTACATAAGGGGGAATATCCGTCGGGCGTATTATCAAAATCTTGAGCCCGACCGCGGGGTATTCGAATATTAGCTTCCTTGAATCCTGAAGCACATCGTCAACCGGGTAACCCGCTTTTTTAAGTAATTTTCCTGCCTCAGTTAGCAGTCTTCCTCTGGCTATCGCAAGTGTTATCATTCCTTTTCCCTCCAAATTCTGGCTCCGACTGTCTCTAATTTGCGGTCCAATTTTTCATATCCTCTATCCAGGTGATAGATCCTGGATATCTCTGTCTTTCCTTCTGCAGCGACCCCAGCTAATACAAGAGAAGCGCTTGCTCTCAGATCGCTCGCCATTATTGGCGCGCCGCTTACATGCCGTACTCCCCTCACGACGGCGCTATTGCCAACGAGCTTGATATCGGCCCCCATTCTTCTAAGCTCTCCTGCGTGAAGAAACCTCTGGGGAAATATTGTCTCGGTTATTATGCTCAGACCGTCCGCTATACTCATCAGCGTCATCATCTGCGCCTGCATATCTGTCGGAAAACCGGGGTAGGGTAGAGTCGTAAAATCAATACTCTTTAACTCGCCCGTGCTTTTTATTCTGATACCGCCGTTTTCTCTTGTGATTTCAGCACCTGCTTCGAGCAGCTTTCCAATCAGAGCTCCCATGTTCTCGAAGCGGCAGTTTGTTAAAAATATATCCCCTCCGGTAAGGACAGCTGCTATCATAAGCGTGCCTGCCTCTATCCTATCAGGCATAACTTCGTGGTCTTTTATTGGGGATAGCTCGGAGACGCCGTTAATAGTTATAATATCGGTTCCGATCCCTTGTATGTCTGCGCCCATTTCATTTAATACCAGTCCGAGCTCTGTTACTTCGGGCTCGCATGCTGCGTTTAGTAATATTGTCTCGCCCTCAGCAAGCACTGATGATAAGATCAGGTTCTCAGTGCCGGTTACTGTTGAGACGTCAAATGGTATTACGCCACCTTGTAGCTTTGGTGCTACGGTTTCAACATAACCTTCTTCTATCTCTATTTCTGATCCTAATATCTGCAGCCCTTTAAGATGTTGGTCGATAGGTCTTTCACCGATCGCGCAGCCACCGGGTAGAGACACTCTAGCCCTGCCGAATCTTGCGGTCAGTGGACCCAGCACAAGTACGGAGGCCCGCATGGTTTTTACCAGATCATAAGGTGCAACCCATTTATTTAAGTCCGTAGTATCAATTTCAAGCGATCCGTCTTCAAACTCTACACGTGCGCCGAGGATCTCAAGCATCTTGCACATTGTTCTCACATCTGCAAGATCAGGGACGTTTGTGAAGCTGTTTACGCCCCCTGATAGTATGCTTGCCGCCATAAGCGGCAGCACTGCGTTTTTAGCGCCGCTTACGACAAGCTCGCCCTCAAGTTTATTTCCGCCTTCTACTATTATTTTTTCCACTTTGCTTTTACCACTCTCTCCGTGTTACTTAAGTCTCTTAAAGCAGTTATTTCACTAAATCCTCTTTCGTGAAAGAGCTCCATAACTTTTTCAGACTGCCCTGCGCCGATTTCAAGGAGACACCAGCCTCCATCTTTTAGTATACGAGGCGAATCGCTTATTATTTCGTTGATCAAGCTCAAGCCGTCTGAACCGGCCAATAGAGAAAGTCTGGGCTCAAATTCTCTTACCTCGGGCTCAAGCGTTTCAAACTCCGACTCAGATATGTAAGGCGGGTTAGAAACTATTATATCAAAAGCATCTTTTTTAAACGTGCTTAGCAGGTATCCGTTTACAAAGGTGATTCTTTTATCCACTTGGTGCATACGAGCGTTATAACCTGCTGTCCTAAGCGCCTCGGCTGATATATCAGAGGCGTATATATTTGAGAGGGGGTTCTCTCCCGCAATGGTAACGGCAATGCAGCCGCTTCCGGTGCCGATGTCTAGCACAACGGGGGATTTGATTGTGTGCGTAATTCTGATCGCCTCCTCGGCCAGAAGCTCAGTTTCGGGTCTTGGTATAAGTACCGATGGGTTAACCGTAAAACGTCTTGAATAAAACTCTTTCCCCCCCATTATGTAAGCCGAGGGCTCGTTATTTGCTCTTCTTTCTAGCAACTCAAAGTACTGCTCTATTGTCTCACTATCCATTTCTTTTTCAGGGTGTGCGTATATCTCAGATATATCAGATATCGCATTTGTCTTCGAGAGCAGGAGATACGACTCGAGCGCCGGGTTATCCACGGTGCTCCTTTTCATATTCTCTTTCCCGGATAAATAAAGTTCTTTTAAGTGCATTTGCTGAAATCCCTGAATTTAGTGGAGAAGAGTTTATCTGCCCGCAGTATGTTTTCAAGAGAAGGTCGGTACAGAAATAAATTAAAATTGATCTGAGCTCTCACAATTGCTGTTATCACGGATTTGAAACTTTATAAGCCGGGCAGATAAATATGATTTGAGGTTTCAGATTTATGTAGGAACAACCATCTAATCTTGCTCAAAAGCATGATGCTTTAGTGTTTTACCGCTAGCTATGTAGTATGTGTCTTCTGCAATATTTGTCGCCAGATCAGCGACCCTTTCAATGTCTCTGGCAATAAGTATCAAAGTGAGCGCTCTGTCTATGGTCTGGGGGTCTGAGATCATATACGTGATTAGCTCCCTTACGATCTGAGGCTCTAACGCGTCTACTTCGTCGTCCTTTTTACATACGGCTACCGCAAGCTCTGCGTCTTTGTTTACAAACGCGTCGAGGCTTTCCTGAAGCATTTCTATCGCCTTATCGGCCATTCTGGGGATATCTATTAAAGGTTTTACAGGGAGTTTATCGGCAAGATATATAGCTTTTTCCGCTATATTGGCAGCGTGGTCACCGATCCTTTCAAGCTCACTATTAATTTTCATGATCATCGTTACTGTTCTCAGGTCCTCGGCCTCTGGGTGTTGGAGAGCCAAAATTCTGATACACTGCTCGTCAATTTCGATCTCCATTCGGTTGATTTTGGCATCGCTCTTTATGACCTCTTCCGCCATTATCATATTGCTGTCTTTGAGTGCTTTTATGCTCTTGGCAATCATCTCTTCTATAGACGTAGCCATTTCAAAGAGCATTTTCTTTAATTTGCTGATTTCATCTTCAAGTTTAGCCATATCTTCTTTTACCACCGAATATGATTAAGATAGTTTGAGAGCTTTGTGCTCATATACTGCTAAGTGCCGTTGAACTCACTATCTACCCAGCTTTTTATTTCATCCCTTACCTTTCTAAAGCCCGCAAGTATCTCTTCGTCCTTTCCTCTAAACCCGGAAGGGTCTGTGAATCCCTTATGTAAATACTTTTTAGCTCCGGGAAACGTCGGACACTCATCCTTTGCAAGGTCACATACTGTTACAACTGCATCGAAATCTTGCCCGTCGAATTTCTCGATGTGCTTTGAGGCATGATCAGATATATCAACCCCTATTTCTGCCATAGCCCTTACGGCATAGGGGTTAACCCTTGATGGCTCAGTACCCGCGCTAAACACTTCGTACTTGTTTCCGTGGGAGGAGCGCAATATTCCTTCTGCCATTTGGGATCTAGCCGAGTTGTGTGTACAGAGGAACAACACTTTTTTTTTCTCTTCCGACATAATAGTTTATTATACGAATATCTATAAATAATGCAGCGAAACTTGCTTATCCGAATTTCCCCGAAACATAATCTTCGGTCTGTTTGAGTTTTGGGTTCAGGAATATATTTTCAGTACTGTCGTATTCTATAACCTCTCCCAGGTACATAAAGGCCGTGTAGTCAGAAACACGCGAAGCCTGCTGCATGTTATGAGTTACTATGACTATCGTGTAGCTTTCTTTAAGCTCGTTTATAAGGTCTTCTATCTTTCCTGTCGCAATTGGGTCTAGCGCCGAGCACGGCTCGTCCATCAATAGAACTTCAGGCTCAACCGCAATTGCTCTAGCGATACATAGCCTCTGCATCTGTCCCCCCGACATACCGAGCGCACTATCGTTTAACCTGTCATGTACCTCGTCCCAGAGAGCAGCGCCCTTTAAGCTTTTCTCAACCACTTCGTCGAGTACGGACTTTCTGTTCTCACCGGCTATTCTGGCCCCGTAAGCTACATTTTCGTAGACAGATTTAGGAAACGGATTTGATTTTTGAAACACCATGCCTACATTCTTTCTGAGCTCTGTTATATCTATGTCCGTATCATATATATTTATGCCGTCAATTTTTATCTCTCCCTCAACCCTCGTTTCATCTATGAGGTCGTTGAGGCGGTTGAAGCACCTGAGGAGCGTTGATTTGCCGCAACCCGATGGGCCTATAAAAGCCGTTGCCTTATTTTTAGGTATATCCATATATATGTTTTTCAGTGCTTGTTTGGTCCCGTAATATAGGTTTATATTATTTACCTCTACCACAGGGTCCGGGACATCAAACTTTACGTAACCTTCGGGCTGTTCTATATCTTTGGGCAGCACTTCACGAGCGCTCAGGGTTGCTTCATTAACAATTTCAGTCGACATTTTTTGTTCAGTCTCCTTCATGGCTTACCTCGGAACCATCAATAATAATAACATTTATTACACTGCCGAGGTAGTGTATTTCTTCTTTAAACGGTTTCTAATAATTATTGCGCTTAAGTTAAGTATTATAACAATCAAAATCAAAAGCAGAGCCGTAGTGAACACCATAGGCTTGGCCGCTTCCACATTGGGCGACTGAAATCCTACGTCGTATATATGAAATCCAAGGTGCATGAATTTCCTCTCCAGATGAACGTATGGGAAGTATCCGTCTATCGGCAGCTGGGGCGCAAGTTTCACCACGCCTGTTATCATAAGTGGCGCCACCTCTCCTGTTGCCCTCGCGATCGCCAATATCAGACCTGTTAGTATCGCGGGCATTGCGCTTGGGATTACTATTTTCCATGTGGTTTCAAATTTCGTGGCGCCCAGGGCTAAAGAGCCGTGCCGTATTTCCTGAGGCACTGCGGCAAGCCCCTCCTCAGTTGCCACAATAACAACCGGGACTGTGAGCAATGCTAGTGTAAGAGAGGCCCAGAGAATCCCCCCTGTACCAAAAGTCGGGGTCGGTAGAGCTTCACTGAAAAAGAAGCTGTCTATATTGCTTCCTAAGCCGTATATAAAAAACCCTACAGCAAACACTCCGAACACGATTGAGGGCACGCCGGCAAGGTTGTTAACACAAATCCTGACTATCCTCACAAGCGTGCCCTGCTTGGCATATTCTTTCAGATAGAGAGCTGCAAGCACTCCGAACGGAAGCACTACAATACTCATAATTAGGACCATAAAAACGGTCCCGAATATTGCGGGGAATACGCCCCCTTCCGTATTGGCTTCCCTTGGTTCTTCAGAGACAAATCCCCAGGCTCTTGATAGATAAAGTGACGCCTTTCCAAACCAGCTCATGGCGTTTGGCCTGTAAGCCCTGACAATGTTGCCTATGGACATCTCTTTTTCCCTTCCGTCCACAGACGTCATTACAATCTCGTCTCTCTGTAATTCCTTATAGAGAGTGGATAACTCTTCTTCCTTTACTTGGTACTTCGCTTCTTCCTCTTTTACCTTTGCTTCATAGTCCTTTATTTGAGCCTGGTTGTCACCACCTTTCATCTCAAGCCCGCGTATTTTAAGCCTGTAGTCCTCAATTGAGTGGTTGATACCCCCGATCTCACCCTTTTCAATCCCCCTTATCTCTTTAAATATTTTATGATACTGAGGGATAAGTGACTCAAGGGTGCTC
>DEIM01000057.1 GCA_002352485.1 Candidatus Dadabacteria bacterium UBA2774 | reverse complement strand
AGCTCAATCTAATTTTACCAAGCCCCTATATACCTAACTGAGCATCCTGATTTGCCGGACACTTAAATTTAAACCGAGTCGCTGAGCCCGCTTGCCTGTATGCGCTCTATAAAATTCCTGAACTCGTTAAGCTCCTTCTTATTGTACTTGCAGAGGAAGTTCTCTCTGACTACTTTTTCATAAACCTTCCACATCTGGCGGCGGAGCTTTTTGCCCTTGTCCGTAATACAGGCGAATATTCCCCGGCCGTCCACGGGGCATTGTGAGCGGCTTACCAGCCCTTCGCTCTCAAGTCTCTGAACGAGTCTCGTTACGTTGTGCTTATCGAGGATCACTTTCTTTCCTATATCGTTTAACCTCAGGCTCCCGTCCTTTGCGCTTTCAAGCTCCCAGAGTACGTCGTACCAGTTTAGCTGTGGGAACCCTGCCTTCTTAAGCTCTTCTTCCACTTTATCCAGTAAGTGCTGCTGGGCTTTTACGAGCCCTATCCAGGCCTGAGTTTCCGTTTCAGACCATTTTGCTGTACTGCTTTTTTTCTTCATGTACGCCCTCCTAATTTCTAATATAATACATCTAAGTTGCAATTGCAACTAACTTGTGCTATTCTCCTATATAGTTGCATATGCAACTAGTATGGATTCAAAATATTCTAAGGAGGTCTTACAAATGAGAAGAATTACAAGAGACGAGCTAAAGGAAAAGCTTGAAGCAGGGCTCCCGCCTACACTGATAGAGGCACTTCCCGAAAAATACTGGCAGACGGCTCATCTGCCTGGGGCATTGCAGATGGACTATACGGAGGTAAAGGAAAGGGCGCATAAACTTTTACCGGACAAAGACGCGCAGGTAGTGGTGTACTGCGCAAGCAGGGAGTGCCAAAACTCATCCAAGGCCGCGCGTACGCTCGAGTCGCTCGGTTATAAAGAGGTGTATGAGTATGAAGAGGGGAAGGAGCACTGGATTCAGGCGGGGCTCCCAATCGAGTCGGAGGAGGGATAAATGTTAGAGAAACTTTTCAATACAGACTCCAGCAATACGGCCGCCCTCGTAGCACGAGTGTTCCTGGGACTAGTCATATTGCCGCACGGGCTTCAGAAGCTCCTTGGTATGTTCGGCGGGTACGGGTTTTCGGCCTCTGTGGAATTTTTCTCAGGCATGGGTATCCCAAGCGTCATAGGGGCGCTGATAGTTCTGGGGGAGTCGTTCGGGGCGCTCTTTTTAATCCTGGGATTTATAAGCCGGATATCCGCAGCGGGCATAGGGATTATCATGCTTGGGGCAGTCGCGACTGTTCACGGGCAGAACGGGTTTTTTATGAACTGGTTCGGCACGCAGGCAGGGGAGGGATTTGAGTATCACCTCCTTGCTCTTGGGCTTGCGGCCTCACTATTCATAAGCGGCGGCGGTAGGTTCTCTTTAGACAATCTCATAGCTGATCGGTTTGGGAAATAGTGAGCGGGAAATAGGGGTTTGCTGTAGCGTGTCACAATATCGGACAGTTCGGATTTTCAGGCCAGCTATTTGGTCTGATATTATCTACGAATATCGATGCGTTACAGATGTTTAGACTGCTGGCACAGGTATTGCAATACATAAAAATAGGGTATCGATAAGATACTCAAATACAGGGTACGGGGGTAGTTGATATGTCTAAATTTGTGGCGGTACATCCGGTAGTTCCTCCTGCTAAAATGGAGGATGTAGGTCCAGTGGCGAAGAAAGCCAAGGCAGGTCTTAGTACAGATGCTTACTGGGTAAAGAGCTGGCTTATGTTGAATGATTCGGGAGAGGTAACGGCTATTTACTGTGAGTGGGACGGTAAGGACAAAGAAACCGTCAAAAACGCACTCGAAAACACCATTCCCGAGCTACCATTCTCGGAGCTCTCGCAGATGGCGGAGATTCAAAGCGAAGACTTCAGATAGTTAACTCTAAGGGCGGGCGGTGTAAGCGCCGCCTGCCCGTTTATATGTATCCAATCATTTAAATATTACGATTGCGGTAAGTGCCAGAAGATAAATGCCGATTGCGGCTTCAAAACCTACGAATATCCTCGACCAGCCAACAGGTCTGTACTGCACCGGGGTGAGCCTGAAGAACTCCAGCCACTGCCTGGGTTTGATGGCTCCGTAGCCGAAGGTGGCGAATGAGAGCAGGCTGAAATATATACAGTTTACAAGCGCAGCGCCTTTATCGAACCCAAGGAGCTTTGGCCTGGCGTCTCCACTTTCCATCTCTTCCATGACATATGATTTTCTCTCCTGTTTGGGATTGCCCGTTTCGGTAACATAAAAAGTTTTTTGAGATTCATCGCCCTTGCTTACAAGATATATGCCCGAGCGTCCCGGCAGAACTGTCTGGATGAGATAAATGAGCCCGAATACCAGGATCACGCCTACGCAAAAGGGGATTAGCCTGAGCGGTCTTGAGCCGTAACCGTATGTCCAGTCGAGGAAAACCTTGCGCAGCAGTTTCATAGGCTGGGGAGAGAGTTTTGTTTTAACCACATTCTCCCTGTAGTGGAACTCGCTTATCACCTCTTCCTGGAAATGAAGCTTATAGAGATTTTTTAGGTCCCTGTAGCGGATGAGCGCGTCTTCGAAGCGGCCGTCCAGCTCGTCGTTAATAATGTAGGGGTTTTGGGTAAGCTCGTTCCCCCAGACTATCTGCGACATGTTGCGAGTGCCTTTAAAGTCTATGTCCCACATCTGCTCTGGCTCGAGCACTGCGCCCGAGAGGTCTGCTCCTACCAGGCTCGTTCCGCTTAAAACTGCGCCGTAGAGCTGAGCGCCTGTGAGGTCGGTGTAGCTAAGGTCGGCATCTGTGAAATCGCCCCTCGTCAGCACAGCGCCCTGCATATCCGCGTGCGTGAGGTTTGCTCCCTTTAGCCTCGCGCCCGTGAAGAGGGTCCCTCTCATGTCGGAGGAGCGTAGGTCGGCCTCGTCCAGAATGGCGTCCGCAAGCAATGCGTTTGTGAGTATTGACTCGGTGAGATCGGCCTTCCACAAGTTGGTCAGGGTGAGCATTGCGCCCTCAAGATTGGTATCGGACAAATTCGCTTCCTCAAGGTCTGAGCGGTCAAAGGATGTATATTGTAGATTCGCGTGGCTGAGGTCCGCTTTATTTAGATCCACGTTACTTAGGTCAATTGCCCTCAGATCATAGCGTTTAATGGTGGTGTCCCAGTCCTCGGTCTCCACAAAAGGCGGTAGAGGAAGGTTGTTCTGGAGCGAGTAGATAATCTCGTTTGTCTCCTCAATGCTCCAGCGGCGGGAGAGCTCGAAAGCCTCCTTCGCGGCTTGGTCTCTATTACTAATTTCATCCGTGTTGTCCTGAGCAGGGGAGGGCATGGAGCTTATTAATACAAAAAGCACCGGAACGAGAAAGAGAATTATTTTCCTTATCATGACATAAGCATAGTATTTAAGTAGCGGGATTATTGCAAGGCAACTCATGATGCAGGATAAATATGGGGACAGAGGCGAGCGTAGTAGTGCGATGCCGGGGCAGGTATAAAATTATAATGAGTGTCTCATCCTTCGAGGGCCTCAGGATGAACGGGCTTTAAATCCCCCTTAATCCCCCTTTTTCTAAGGGGGAGAAAAAACGAAAGGCAAAAGATGAGATCCNNGGCTCGGGGCCGGGATGACAAAAATGAGAAGTTGGAGATTAATTGTTCGAGATTGCTTCGGTCACGGTGTTCCCTGGCAATGACAGAACCGCTGAATATTATGTAAATTCTCATAGTTCCGCACTGTAATGTGTGCTACACTTTAATATATAATCCTGTTCAAGGCGGATATGTGATACATATTAAGAGAAGCGTAATCACATCATTCATATTACTACTTTTATTCACCGCTATAACTGTAGCTGAGGATTTTATTGAAGACCTGATCGACCCCCGTGACCGCATGGAGCGGAGACCCGAAGTCCCGATCGGATATGATTTCGACGACGTTATATTCAACAGGGAATATTTTTACACTGTAACGGAAGGGACAATACAGTTCCGAAACTCCAATAGCGGCCCCTGGAAGTCGCTCGACTTGAAACTCGGAGTGGCAAAGCCTGGGGACCAGACCCTTAGGGAAGTGCCGGCGGAGGGTTCCTGGGAAAATGAAGTTGCACCACCGACGGTTGAAGCCCGTCCGTCCGGACAGTCTTCAGACGATGTAAGAGAGCAGATAACCAAGCCTGAGAAAGAGAAAACCAGGGAAGAGGTGCTGCGCGAGCTTCAGCGTAAGGTGGATAGCGGTGGGTAGGTGCAGAATCGGGCATCATTCGTCAAGCTCAGTGTGTGCTGTCATTAACTATCTTATATTTACCTAATCTAATTCGAGACAAAATCCTTATTTAGTTGCTAAAACAATTTTTTCTTGATATTATAGCAGTTAATACAACCTTGAAGGAGGATCAAAGTGAGAGGACTTTTAATTGCATCTGTATTGGTTTCTTTATCATTGGTATCCTTTAATTATTCACAAGCAGCATGCGTAGAAGGTCCGGTAGACACCTTTACCTGTAACAATAGCGCGCCCAACCCCGACCCGACCGGCGTGCAGCAGTTCGGGAACAATAATAATCTTACAGTAAACGTGCTTCCAGGAGCCGCGATTGATACGAGTTTTGCAGGTGGCGGAAACGGGGGTGACGCCATTGAGTTAAGCGACGGCGCTGATACTGTAACGGTGGATAACGGCACGGTTATCGGAGAGGATGACGGTATAGAAACCAGGTTCTTAAACGATACCGTTAAAGTTACTGATTCAACCATAATAGGATCTACCACGCCTGGCGACGCAATTGAAACTTCCAGAGGGGATGACTACATTGAAGTGGTGAACTCCACTTTAACAGGTGCTGATGACGGAATTACCTCAGCCCAGGACAACGATACGGTTAAGATTCATAATTCCACTGTAACAGGCAATGACGACGGTGTTGAACTGCAAGCGGGAAACGACAATCTTATGGTTACAAGCTCAACTATCACGAGTATTAACAGTAACGGCATTACATGTGCACAGGGCAATGACATAGTAATGATCGAAGATTCGACTGTGAACGGATTTTCTGATTCGATTAACGGCGGCAGCGGAAATGATGTTATAACTTTTAAAACCGGCGCGAACATGACGAACCTTATACGTTGCGGTTCGGATTTCGACACTCTTGTATTCGCGATGGAAGTGCC
>DEIM01000195.1 GCA_002352485.1 Candidatus Dadabacteria bacterium UBA2774 | reverse complement strand
GGGGTTTTGCCCATGGTGCATTCCTCGAAGAATTTAATAATGTTCTTTTCGTACATATGGAGGAACCGGGTTAGTATCTCGAAGCGTCTCACGGTGAGCTTTGTCTTGCAGAGAATCTCCAGCTCGCCTCCGTTCTGTACCTCGCCGTAAAGATCGGCCAGAGTTTCCCCGGGCTCCATTCTGTGGCTCACATGAAACCAGCAGTTGATATCTCCGCTTATTATTACATTGATTTCGTCTATGGTGAGTACTATCTCACCCAGCGTGATTGAATTGTTTTCCATCCCTATTTTGACCCTGATTAAAGATTGTTATACGTAACCCTGTATGACCAACATAAATATATATCAGCCCTATGTGAATATCTACGCTTAGGGGTTATAAGTATCGGGGGGGGGGGGAGGGATTTCCCGTATGGAGGTTTAAGGAGCGGTCCGAATTAATTCGATAGTGGAAATGATTTATTCGTTACCGACTTGATTTAGCTCTGGGTTTGCCGCTTCGGTAAGCTCGGTGTCGGCTGAGTCCTGAAGCGCCAAAAAGTATACACACATAACTACGACTCCAAGAATAATTAGCAGGACAAATGCCTTTTTCCTTCCTCTTCCCGTATGAGCGGTTCTGTGTTTCTTTCCGTGTTTCATCTACATCCTTTCCGTGTTATGCATAGATTTATTAGAATAACTATATCTCAATAAGATGGAAAATCCACATACGTCTAGTATTCAGTATGAGTAATTGGCCCTGCTATTGAGGTGGGTTGGGCGACTCTTCGTTTTCGCTCATAACCTTCACAAGATTAATGTCCTTAATGCAGTCCGACGCTGCCGGATACGTGTTGTTGTGCTTGTCCTTACAGTAATTCTTGATACACCATTCGTTTCCTTCACACTGTGTTATGACGAGTTTCGCAAGATTTGTATAGATAGTTTCCGAGCAAAATGAAGTCCACTCGGGATCGGGAGCGCCCTGAAAGCCTGAGGAGCACTTTTCATGTACGCATACCATGTCCTCGCCACAGAGCGCGGATATGTCGTTAATGCGTCTCTGTTTTATCGCAAACTCCTCGATCTCTTCCTGTCTCTTTTGCTCAAGCTCGGTATGCTGCTCCTCAATAACTCTGTCCCGCTTGCCCTTTGCAGCTGCACTCGCGCCGGGCTTGTCTGTCAGGAGCTCTTCCCAGAAATACACCGTTACCGGGTTTCCCTCGGGCCCGCTCTCTGTGTAAGCGCTCTTTATCCATACGCGCCCTGAGCGTGAATCTATCTTGTGAACCGTAGCCCCGTCTGAAGATGCGCTGAGCGAGTAGCGGTTCCCGGTGGGGGAGGCTGCGAAGATTATATAGCCGATTATTACTCCTACGACGATGCCTACTAAATAAGGTATATAGTTTTTCTGCATATCACGTTCCTGAAATTATTTACTCAAAACACTTTACCTGATTTGCGATAAAAAATGCAGAAAGCAAAAATGGAATTAACCACATAAAGATGTGGATTGCCGATTATATCCCAGATCAAGTCCGGGACAAGTTCTGGAATGACAAGGATTGGGATTGGGTGGTACATTGCAAAGGATTGCCGCGGTCACTTTGTTCCCTCGCAATGACGGGATTATTTACAGCACTTCGTGCAGCTGGTCGCGGAGCACAGGGTCTATCTCTACGTCGGTACTCTCATAGAATATAGAGAGGTTGCAGTCAAGCTCGGTGCTGAACTTCTTTTTATCGAGCTCAAGCGATACGTTCGTCTTTTTCCTGTCGGTAGGCCATATGTGCTTGAGTACGTATTCCCCTCCGCAGATATCCTCGGGGGTCTCGTAGGGGTTGGGTCTTGGTGTTTCGCCGGTGGGGTATTCGGCCACGCCCTGGGCGGGCGCTCCTATCGTTTCGGACACCTTGCGCGACTTTTGTCTGAATATCTCTATATAGTCCTCGGGCTCGTTCAGGCTCTCGCGGAGGTGTATTACGGCCATTCCCAGTTTGCCTTTACCGAAAACGTAAAGGAGGTCATATTCATAATGAATCGGGGTCACCACCGGCTCGCCGTTCTCTACCGCCTCCTCCTCCGCACCGTCCGCCGGGGCCTCGTCACCCGGAACTTTAGTGCGGCCGCTAAGGTCGAGCATGTCGCCCGTGATCCTGTACGTGAGCACGTTGTCCCCTTCCTTTACAAGCTCCGCGGTCTCTTTTGCCTTAACTTCTCTTTTGGACATGCCCCACTTTACTTCCCTGAAATCGGGCTTGTCCCAGAGCCCGCAGCCGCTTAGCGAGGCGAGTGTGAATGTTAGCAATATTAGCGCTGAAAATGTTTTCATAACTATTCCCGGACCGGGTATACAACAACAATTATTTTATGGAAGTTTAGGGGATGATGCAAGAAACGGAATTAGAATTCACAATTAATATCTCGATTTACCATTAATAGTAGGGGATTGACATAGATATATAAAGTAAAATAAGAGGTTCTTTACTCAGGGTGTTTTAATAACAAAAGGGTTGTTTTGTGTGGATACGAAATAGTATAATAGGGAATAGATAAATGGTGAAGGGTGCTATTAAAGCACCGAAAAGGAGGGTTTATATGCTATTTCATATTACTCAGACCCATACTCCGGACGACTGTCCGGTAGACTCGGGGGGATCGAGCACGCTTTATAACGCCGATGCCGAGGGAGCGACGCTAAAGGCTATGTACGGCGCGTTCAGCGAGCACGTTATTTTCTACATCGTAGAGGCAGACAGCTTTAAAGCCGTGAACCAGTTTTTGCTGCCGGGGTTTAAGAGCTGCACGTGTACGGTGACCCCTGTGGGCGAAGAGTCGATTGCAAAGTAGGCGGATGAATACTAGAAGGAAAAAGTGATACTTAGGTTTTTAGAAACCCCGTCCATACTTCGACTAGCTCAGCATGAACGGGGGTTAATAATCCTCCCTAGCCCTCCTTTGAAAAAGGAGGGGATAATATGGGATTACCGCGCGGTCATTTCGCGCCCTCGCAATTTCTATTTTCTATGATTAATCGTCGTCTCTTTTGTATGTGATCTCCATTTGGCGGAATTCATTGCCGTCGGGTCCGGAGGTGAACAGCTCATAGGTGTGGTTGTCATTATCGATAATAGTTGTTACGCCCTTATATGTTCTATCTTCCCCTGTCATAGCATCTGTATAGCTTCCGGTTTCGGTGAGCTGCTTCTTTTCCGCATCGTAGCTGCCGGTGCCTGTCATCATTCCTGTGCCCATCGAGTCGATCCAAACGTTTGTATACACTTTTTTTACGTTGTCGTAGCCCATGATGCCAAGTCCCTCGAATTTCTGGCCCATCGATGTGCCATCGACGTCGGCCTCTAGGAAGCGTCCACCCATGATCCATTTGACCTCGTTCTCGCCTGTCGAGACAGCAGGTTCTGTCCCGGGTGTGTTCCACCATTTCACTGTGTAGTCCCAGTCGCCAACAAAATGATCGAGCACCTTGTGCGCATCTCCCGGTGTCGAGTATTCATGCCACTTTGCCATCATCTCTTTTTCCGCGTCGCTCATCTTTTTCTCATCAGCCGAGACCTGATGGAGCGGTACGAGTGCGGAGATAACCAAGGTAAATGCAACTGCTAAAGTTAGAAAAATTTTCATGTCTTGCCTCCTGATTTTTTGTTTATCAGTGAAAAGAATAACAGATAAAGGCGGAGAAGAAACTTCTTTTTTTATATACAAGATTTGACTGAATAGCCCGCCTTCTTATCGTACTTGCTAATATAGATTGGTAATGGAGAGGTATGAGTAGACATCACAAAAGCATAGTAAAGAAAGAACTATCATGTTTATCAATTTTAAAGTAAAATTACATGAAGACTTGCTTTATAAACAGGAGGATAACATGAGAACATTTCTATTATTAAGCTTGATAACTGTAGGTTTAAGCTTTGGTTTAAGTCAAATAGCAAGTGCGGTTTGTGTG
>DEIM01000055.1:3556-14199 GCA_002352485.1 Candidatus Dadabacteria bacterium UBA2774 | reverse complement strand
ATACAGGCCCCCGCTATCTTAATGGCGCTGACGATACACGAGTACTTTCACGGATGGACGGCCAATAAGCTCGGCGACCGGACGGCTGAATTAAACGGAAGGCTCACATTGAACCCAATTGCTCACCTGGACGTGCTAGGAACTATACTGATGTTCGTTGTGGGGTTCGGATGGGCAAAACCAGTTCCCATAAATCCCATGAATTTTAAGGACCCGAAGAAAGGCACTCTCCTTGTGGCAATCGCAGGCCCCCTTTCTAATCTTGCTACAGCAGTCGTTGCAGGCTTGATACTCAGCTTTATGATACCTAGAATGATAACGGGCGAGTTGGTATTTCAGGGCGCGTACGTAGTGATACCGGTGTTCATTATACTCTCATTTGTCTACGGTATAGCTCTTGCAATCTTCAATCTGCTTCCGATCCCTCCGCTTGACGGCTCAAGGGTGCTCTACGCCGTACTGCCCGATAAGCAGCTCAGGGTGTACAGCCAGTTTGAGCGCTACGGCGTACTGGTTTTGTTCGGCCTATTCATATTCGCAGACGGGATATTCAGATACATCTTCCTCCCTGCGTCGCTACTGTCAGAATTTCTCTCGGGCTACAGTTTTTCTCAGCTTTGGGGTATTATAGGACAGTTAATAGGATGAAGAACCAAATCCCAGGCGCAGGACCGCTCGAGCCCAAAGAGCCTTGTGTAATCAAGATAAACCTCTTTGAAGGCCCTATGGATCTCCTGCTACACCTGATAAAGAAAAACGAAATGGATATATACGATATAAAGGTCGCTGCCATTACGGATCAGTATATCGAGTACTTAGAGCTTATGAAGGAGCTCAATCTAGAAGTTGCCGGCGACTACTTGGTAATTGCAGCAGAGCTTTCTCTTATAAAATCTAAGATGCTCCTACCCAAACCCGTGATCGAAGAGGAAGAGGAAGACCCGAGGGCTGAGCTTGTGAGAAGACTCCTGGAGTATCAGGTTTATCAGGACGCCGCCTCTGATCTATTTGAGGGAGAGGTTCTTGGAAGGGACGTATTCAAAAGAGAGCCTGACAAGGGGGACCTCAGCATAGAAGAAGTAGAGCTCGTACCGGTTAACCTCTGGTCGCTCATAGAGGCTTTCAGGGAATTCTATGACAGAAGAAAAGAGCTCTGGGCCGAAGACTTATCGTTCATTACAGAAGAAATTACAATTGAGGAAAAACTTGAGCAGGTTTTAAATAAAATAAGGACGCTTGGAGAGATAGGATTTGAACGATTATTTACCGAGTGCGAGTCCAAATTCGATCTTATCCTAACATTTTTATCTCTTCTGGAGCTCGCCAGGATGGACTCGGTTCACATTGTTCAGGAGTCGCCTGACGCCCCTATGATAATAGTATATTCAGGAGAAAATCATTTTGGAGCAAGCTGATTTAAAGAAGTCTATAGAGAGTATCATTTTCATATCCGGAGAGCCTGTTAGCGTGGATAAGCTTGCTCAGGTGTTCCCTGATATTGAACGCTCGGATATCAGGAACTGTCTTAAGGAGCTCCTTACGGAATGGGAGGAGATGGGAAGAGGTATTTTTCTAGCCAACGTATCGGGCGGATACCAATTCAGGACAGCTCCGGGCTCAAGCAACCATATTACGAACTTCCTAAAGAGGGTCAAGAAATTCCGTCTCAGCCGCGCGGCACTTGAGGTAATTGCTATCATAGCGTATAAGCAGCCCGTAACGAGGATCGAGATCGAGAGCATAAGGGGCGTTGACTGCTCGGGTGTTATTAATGTTCTACTAGAGCGGCAGATTATAGAGATTAAAGGAAGAAAAGAGGTCATAGGGAAACCCTTCCTATACGGTACGACCGGTGAGTTTTTAGAGGTTTTCGGTCTAAAAAGCCTTAGCGACTTGCCTACCTTAAAGGAGATTGACGAGATCAGCCAGAACCTTGAAACCGGCATCCCGGCCATTTCGGAAGAGCCCTCACAGCAAGAGGAACCCCTACCCTAAAATCCCCGCAGCATACATCATGAAACCTGAAGCCGTACTACAAAGACTTAAGAGCATTTCAAGGGACTCCGGCTTCAATATCACCCAAACCATAACCGCTCGTGATTATGACGAGGTTGTCGCTGAAAATAGGCAAGTTTCAGACCTTCTGCCGGGCGCAAGATCAATCACGCTCATAGGATTCGGAGGAAACGCTTTCTGGAATACTTTCAGCAATTATCTTAAGAGTAACCCCGACTTTAAAGAGAGGGATGAAAACCTGATAGACAACTACTCGCTAATGATATTCGAGGAGTTATCCGGCGTACTTAATGAGAACGGAGTAATGCATAGGGCGGTATTTCCTTTCGGTGAAGACGGCACATTAATGGACTTTGTAAAACTCGGAGAGCGCTCAGGCGCAGGCGTTAGGAGCCTTCTGGGTATATTGCTTCACCCGGAACACGGTCCCTGGATATCGCTCAGAGGGGCGCTTCTTACAGACCTTGAGCTCAGCCGCTACGACAGCCCTTTAGAGGGCTTTGCCCCCTGCCCTTCCTGCCATAAGCCCTGCATAAGCGCATGTCCCGCAAGCACTATATCCGAGAAAGGCTGGGACTGGGAATCCTGCATGGCTTTCAGACTAGCCGAGGACACATGTTCTTCCAGCTGCGCTTCAAGGAGGGCCTGCCCTTATGGTAAAGACCGGCAATATTCAGAGGAGCAGATGGCCTATCACCACAGATTTGTTCTCAAAAGCGTAAAGAAATATTTCGAAGTAAAAACACCTTGAATCACGCGGTCTATTGACTTCCAAAATCTAAAGATATAATAATGACTATATTTAAAACACAGAGGGGAGAAAAAAACATGAAATCATTAAAAAGATCGGCAGCAGTATTTATTTTGGGTTTGTTCATATTTACAGGGTTTTCTATTTTAGGCGACACCGCGCTTGCGCAGCAATACCCACCCGGAAACTACAAAGATTCGTGTGAAGATCTAATAAAAATAGGACATATGCTGGAGGCTAAATGCCGTAAAATGGACGGCACATGGCAGAGCACTGTCCTCTATTTCGGGTCTTGCAACGGCCCGATACATAATAACGACGGCAACCTCACGTGTAATCAAAATGGTGGTGGCGGTGGTGGAGGAAATAACTGGGCCCCTTCAGGAAGCTACCAGCAAACATGCCGTGACATAAACACCAGGGGCGGCGAGCTTTGGGCAAGGTGTCAGATGCGAGACGACGAGTGGCGCGAATCCTCTCTTGATTATAGGAACTGTTATCAGGATATATCCAATCAGAACGGAAGACTCACATGCGGACGTAGACACCATCATAACATGCTACCTAACGGGAGCTACAGACAGAGCTGTCATGACCTTAGCATGAACGGAGACATATTAAGCGCCGAGTGTCAGCGCAGGGACGGAAGCTGGCGCTGGACATCGCTTGATGTCGGTGAGTGCTACGGTAATGTTGTAAACCAAAACGGCAGACTAGAGTGCAGATAAGATAGCTTTTAAATCTAATACAAAGAATTACATTATAAGTATATTCCTATATGCAATAGCGGAACTAAATATAAGCTCCGGATAGCTTCACATACCCGAGACTCAAATCCTGAGCTGATTACAAAGACAAATTCTATGGAACAAATAGCAAGCACTCCCGAATACAAAAGAAAACCGCTCGTGGCCATTGTAGGCAGACCGAACGTCGGTAAATCGACCCTCTTCAACAGACTCATAGGTGAGCGTAAGTCAATCGTTGAAGACATCCCTGGTGTGACAAGGGACCGTATTTATGCCGATACGGAATGGGACGGCAGAGAATTCAGCCTCGTGGACACCGGAGGGTTTGATCCCGAAGGAGAGGAGGAAGATTACCCTTCTCTTATAAAAGGTCAGATAGAAATCGCCATAGAAGAAGCAGAACTCATCCTTTTTGTTTTAGACGGAGAAGATGGAGTTATGCCACACGATGAAGACGTGATAGATCTCCTTAGACGTGTATCCAAACCTGTCATATTTACTGTAAATAAGATCGACGACAAAAAGCACGAGCAGGCCGCGCTCGACTTTCACTCACTTGGAATAGATAAATATATCCCGGTCTCAGCCATGCAGGGTAGAAACATAAACGAGCTCCTTGACAACATTGTGGCGGAGCTTCCCGAGCAGGAAGGGGTCTATGAGGAAGAGGAAGAAGGAGTCGTCAAAATTGCAGTACTCGGAAAACCAAACGCGGGCAAATCAACACTTATTAACAGATTTTTAGGCGAAGACCGCCTCATTACAAGCCCTGTACCCGGAACCACGAGAGACACAATAGATTCGTACGTAGAAAAGGACGGGAATAAATATCTCTTCATAGATACAGCGGGGATAAGAAGGAAATCCAAAATAAGTTTTTTAGTCGAAAAGCACAGCGTTTTCCGTGCCGTAAGGGCGATGGAAAGAGCAGACTTAGCGCTTCTTATGATTGACGGCCAAGAAGGCCCCACTCATCAGGACGCCAGACTCGCAAGGCTTATTGCTGATAAAGGCAGGGGCTGCATTGTACTCCTCAATAAATGGGACCTCGTGCCTAGCGAAGTTTCAGAGACCCCGGATATAGAAGGCATTCTAAAGGACAATCTGATGGCGGTCGACTACGCTCCAGTACTTATTATTTCTGCCCATACGGGTAGAGGCACAGAAAAGATATTTAAAGCGATAGACAAGGTCTACAAGAACTTCTCACAGCGCATTCCGACCAAAAAGCTAAACTACTTCATACGTAATATAGTTGAGACCTCCCCTCCCCCCATACATAAGGGAAAGGAGATAAAGTTCTACTATATATCCCAGCCCCTGACCAAGCAGCCTACTTTTGTAATATTCACAAATGAGATAAAGGGAGTACCGGAAAACTATAAGAGGTTTTTGCAAAACCGGCTACGTCACGAATTTGATTTGGAAGGCACACCTATAAAACTAATATTCCGCTCGCAGAGAAAAAAAGATTAATTTATAGTGGGAAATCTCCTACGTACTGTCATGAATCGAGCACTTCGAGTATCTTGTCCTGAATCTCTCGGGCAATATGCTCTGCGGTAAAATTAGCTTTTACTCTGTCCCGCCCCGCTTTACCCATTTTCCGTAAGAGCCTCTTATCACTTGCGAGTTTTAGTATGGCATCACCCATCCCCTCGGTATCCCCTGAGTCATTTAAAATCCCTGTCACTCCGTCATCAACCGACTCCACAATTCCGCCCGCTTTAAACCCTATCACCGGAAGCGCAAACGACATAGCTTCTATAACAGAGCGCGGGAAAGGGTCAGGGTAGTTTGAGGGAATCACAAATATATCAAAATCCTTAAGCGAGGTTTTCACGTCGGGCCTGTAGCCTGTGAAAATGAAATAGTCTTCAAGCCCGTACTTACGTACAAGCTCTTTTATATACGCGAGATGGTTGCCCTGAAAGAAATATGGAGTATCTCCGACTATAACGAATTTTATGTTCTTATTCTTATCAGGTGCCTTTTCAAGATATGAATGCGCAGCTTCTACAAAGAGTGGATAACCCTTTCTGGGAACAATTCTCCCCGTGCTTCCGACGACTATAGTACGCGCGGCAATACCGTATTCAGAACGCAAATCTCCGACGGTAGAGGACGGGTCGTACTCCTTTTCATCTATTCCGTTGTGTATCACAACGAGTTTTTCTCTTGCGCTCGGAAACTGATCCGCTGTCGGCCCTGAAACACAGATTATCTTTTTTACCTGCGGAAGCTTTGCCAACGTGTATATAATAGATCCCAAAACCTTTGTCTGCTGTATATTCCTCACGTGCCATATCACGGGGCGTCCGCTCACGAGACCCATCAATGCACCTGCAATCTTGGCCTGAGTGCCGTTACAGTATATTAGGTCTATTCCGTATTTTCTCATTGAGTAAGGGGAAGTTAAAACTAAAGATGTAAGGTCAAGAATATTTAACAGGATCGATATAAACTTCATAAATACTGCTGTAATTCCCTGTCCGCTGTTACTTCCTCCGTTATCTGTTGGTGAGAAAATCCTGGGCTTTTTCAAGTTCTCGGGGAACCTCTTGTCAATTATAATATTTTCGTAAATCCCCTCTGACTTTAGCCTTTCGGAAAATACATCGTCCTTTGGCACCATCACATAAGGATCGAGCGTTTCTCTGTCCAGATATTTAAGTAAATAGAATAAGCTCTTTCCAGGCCCTCCGTCTCTTACGGAGTGGTTTATGAAAAGCACTTTCGGCAGTGGTTTCATTTTTTGATACTCTCGGGGATTTTTGAACATGCAATCCTACCATGCTTATAGCTATAAGGCCAATCCCCTAAACTATAATGAAAAACAAATAACTAAGGGTATAATATATTCTCATAGTATATGAGGTCCTTCCAGGAGGGAAAATGAGAAAATTTAACTTGCCCACGATTGGAACAGCTCTAATCTTTTTGTTCATACTATCTTTTCTAACTATTGGCGGCTGCGACGTGGATTTTGGCGGCGGAGGTGACGATAACGGCGGTGGGGGTGGCGGCAGCAGTGACCCCGAAATGGTAGAGGGAACTATTACTGACATTATCCCGGACCAAGATACTCAGGGGATTATGGTAGTTATAACAAATGACGATAATGTAGAATTCACAGATACCTCGAATACAGCCGGTTTTTTCAGTGTCACCAGTCTATCAGGCACCTTTGCGGGCACACCTACTCTAGAGTTTTTTGATACTACCTCGACTCTTCTGGCTATAATCAATATTACGGTATTTCCGACCGCAAGAGTGGAGCTTGGTAATGTAACTTTGGAAAACGGAACCATAATATTTTCAGATCCCACAGAAGTTACGTTTGAGGGGGATGTCATTACCAACAACTGCGTAACCAATTCAGGCTCTATAGAGGTTGAGGCAAAAAGAGAAGGAGTAACTACCGACGTCATAGTCCAGGTTTCATCTTCAACGGATGTGCTCAGAGACGGTGATGAGATTCTTTGCGAGGAATTACTTATCGGACAGACAGTTCAGGTAAGGGGTGATTTACTGCAGGGTGACTCGGTAGACGCTGATTTCATAGATCTTGAGTAAAGATAAACAGAAACCATTTTAGCCAAAGATGTTTGCCTGGATTAAAAAACTATAAGTGATTTAGAAATGTGCGGATAGTAAAAGAAGCCTGCCTACTTATCATCATCTAAAGAATTAACTTTATCTTCAAGCTCCTTTATTTTTTCCATCAGAAGCTCAACATCTTTCGGAGACTCAGAAGACTCTTTGGCTTGTTTGCTTGAAGCTTCGAACATCTCTTTTAAATGCTGACCCATCTCGCTCTCTGACATGTTCTCAGCAGGAGAGCCTTTACTATCGAAATTTGGGGCCATTCCGCCTCCGGGCGGAAACCAACCCATCTCGTGCCACATACGCATATTCTTTTTAAAATTATCCTGAACTGAAAGGTAGGGCTGGAACATCATCAAAAAGTAATTTTCGAAAAAATCTTTAGCGACTTTATTGCCGTATTTTATTAGCATATGCAAAAAGGATACAGGGAGTATGTCCTCTTTATTTTTTTCACTCTCCAGTATTACCTGTATCAGAATCACTTTGGAAATATCCGAACCGCTCTGAGAGTCAATTACCCTAACCTCACTCCCGTTCCGTATAAGCTCGGAGATATCCTCTAAAGTAACATAGCGCTTATTGGTAGAGTCATACAGCCGTCGGTTGCTGTATTTTTTAATTATTACCTGTCCCGAGCTCTCTTTTTCTTGCTTAGCCATAGATATAATTATTCAAAGAAACGCGGTGGAGTCAAGAAAATGTTGTCTCAATACTTGACAACTAATAGGAAAAAAAGGAATATTTAACAGGTTAAAGTTATTATAATATTGTTTGAATAGGAGCGTTTCATGTCCTCTAAGCCCTATAAAATTTGGTTCAACGGCCAGTTTGTCTCTTGGGATCAAGCCCAAGTGCATGTACTGACTCACACGCTGCATTACGGTCTTGCGGTATTTGAGGGTATAAGGGCTTATAAGTGCGACGACTCCAGATCAGCTGTCTTCAGACTACAGGATCATATAGACCGTTTGTACGCATCTGCCCACATAGCGGAGATCAAGATTCCCTTCACCAAGGAACAAGCCCTTGAGGCAACTCTAGAGCTCCTTCAAATAAACGAGCTTGTCGAAGCGTACATAAGACCTATTGCATACATAGGAGGCGGCAAGATCGGCCTCCACCCCGGAGACAACCCGATAGAGCTAGTAATAGCGGCCTACCCATGGGGTACATACCTGGGCGAAGGGGCGCTCTCTAAAGGGATTACGGCTAAGATTTCCTCCTTTACGAGAATGGGCGTTAACTCATTTATGACCAAAGCCAAAATAACAGGGAACTACG
The DNA here is from genome assembly GCA_002352485.1 of Candidatus Dadabacteria bacterium UBA2774. GTDB lineage: Bacteria > Desulfobacterota_D > UBA1144 > Nemesobacterales > UBA2774 > UBA2774. The sequence goes on along the minus strand of DEIM01000055.1, from coordinate 5,793 downwards.
CAAACTCTGTTAAAGCCAAGCTCGAGGCGACATCCATAGGTTTTGATGAAGCTATACTTCTCGACAACGAGGGGTACGTGGCCGAGGGCACCGGGGAGAATATCTTTATAGTTAGAAGAGGCATTCTAAAAACCCCTCCCCTAACATCCGTTCTCGAGGGCATTACAAGGGACACAGTACTCAAAATAGCAAAAGATGAAGGAATAGAAGTTGAGGCAGAAAGATTCACCAGGGACGAGCTGTATATCGCGGACGAAGCCTTTTTTACCGGCACCGCAGCAGAGATCACTCCCATCCGGGAAGTTGACGGGCGACTTATCGGCACAGGGCAACCGGGCCCTGTTACAAAGAAGCTTCAGTCAAGGTTCTTCAATATCGTAGAAGGAAGAGACCAAAAGTTCATTGACTGGCTTGAGTTCTTCGACACCGCCTCCCCGCTTAAAGTCAAGAATGAGTCTCTATAAAGGGCACTTGGCCGGCGGCTCATTCGCTTTTGTTATCTACTTAGTTGTTCTAATAGTGTTTTTCGCCTACAAACCCTCTTTTGAAGTACTTACGTGGTTTGGCTTATGTATTCTGGGCTCCATCTGGCCAGATGTCGATACTAACAGTATGGGACAAAAGCTATTTTACGGATTCTTTATTGTGCTTGACTCGGTATTTTTACTTACAGGCCGCTACAAAGAGGCCGCAGTGCTCGGTTTTTTCGCGCTCCTTCCGGTCGTAGCAAAACACAGAGGCTGGACCCATTCATTGTCTGCGGCTTTCTTGGTGCCCTCCCCTCTTTTAGTGCTCCCGCTGATCAAACCGGGAATACATCTAGGCGGGCTTGAATACTACATTCCCGTCGTTGTAGGGTACTTGAGCCACCTGATATTAGATCGGCAATTCAAACTCTACTGATTAACATCTTTATAAGTGTGAGATTCGCTTCATGACCTTGAAGATGATAAGTTAAAGCTGCCCGATTCTTAGCGTCCCACGATGTACTCTACTATTGTACTTACGCCAAACCCAGTACCGCCAACTTTTCGTAAACTGCTCTTTTTTTCAGAGTAAGCAGGCCCGGCTATATCTATATGGACCCACGGGACGTTTGAGACGAACTGCTCTAAAAACATTGCCGCTGTTATCGCTCCACCCATCCTGCTCCCTGCGTTTTTCATGTCCGCAACGCTGCTCTTTATCTCCTCACGCAGCTCATCGTCCATCGGAAGCTGCCACATCTTCTCTCCCGCCCTCTCTGAAGCCCTGAGTATCCTCTGAGCAAGCTTCTGATCATTACCCATCACCCCGGCAGTGTAACTGCCCAGCCCCACCATACAGGCCCCGGTAAGCGTGGCCAGGTCCACAATCTCGTCCACCCCAAGCTCAACTGCATACGAGAGCGCATCCGAAAGCACGATCCTCCCCTCTGCGTCTGTATTTATTACCTCGATAGTCTTGCCGTTATAAGCCTTGATCACGTCGTCCGGCTTATACGCTTTAGCCCCTGTCATATTCTCACTTGCTGAAATAAGACCATGTACCCTGACCGAAGGTAAAAGCTCGGGAAGCGCTTTCATCACACCTAATACGACTGCCGAGCCAGCCATATCCATTTTCATAGTCCTCATGCTGTCGGCGGGTTTAAGACAAAGCCCTCCGGAGTCAAATGTTATACCTTTCCCGACTATCGCAATTGTCTTTTTAGGCTTTCGTTTTGGCTCATAGGTAAGGTGAATAAACCTCGGGGGCACATCACTGCCGCGGGACACAGCCTCAATCCCGCCCATTCCTATTTTCTCAATTTGAGCCCTGTCAAATATCTCGCACCCAAGATTTCCTTTCTCCGCGATCTCAACAGCAACCTCAGCAAGTTTTGTTGGAGTTACAGATACAGGAGGCTCGTTCACCAGATCGCGCGCGAGCTTAATAGAATCTGAAAGGACCTTTGAGCGCCGGATCTCTTCTTTAAATGAACTTTGCTTTATTTTTTTTGAGACAAAAAAGATTTTCTTTAATTTCTTTTTCGATTTAGAGTCAGTCTTGTATTTATTAAATTCGTACCCCCCCTCCATAAGCCCCTCAATTAATGCTGAGACGCCGCCTTGTACCTCGGAAAACTCAGAACTGAATGCAAGCTCTTCCGTTTGCCCCCACAGCTCCCCCGCTGTAAGAATGCCGGCTTTTCTAACCGTGCTTCTTGAGTAGTCAGATTTCGGACCGAGGCCGACGAGAAAAACCTTTTCAGCTCC
>DEIM01000055.1:0-3400 GCA_002352485.1 Candidatus Dadabacteria bacterium UBA2774 | reverse complement strand
TTTTAATTATCTCCAATATATTTTCCTCCTTTGATTTTATTGAGTAGAATCAATAGCATACCACAATTACATAAAACAAAATTATTTGAATTTGCGTAATAGTAGTAGAAAAAAGAATGACAATCAGGTATACATATTATAACTCTAAAAGATTAATAAAGCCTCATGTAAGTTATTTATTATTATTGACTATCAGTGAGAGGTAGAAAATAGTCGAAGCTGAAACATATTTATACAAAAAATAATATGCAATTTACACATAGGCTAATACTTTCACAAGGAGGGAGTATTTATGGGTTGCCCATATAAAGCTATAGCAGATGACACCAGGAGAAAAATTCTGGAGTTTTTAAGTCAGGGTGAGACCGCGGCGGGAGAAATTGCTGGTAAATTTGAGATCTCAAAACCTGCAATTTCTAATCACCTCAAAATCCTTAAGGAAGCCGACATAGTGAGTGAGCGTAAGGTCAGACAAAACAGGCTCTATTCACTAAACGGTGAGAAGATAGAGAACATGAAATACTATCTTGAATCCTTAACGGAAAACGAGCGTAGTTCTATGAGAGCTCAATAATTTTTCTGATTTCGATTATATAAGGATTGATAAAGAAAATTAGAGCTGTAGAAGCTATAAAAATTTGCTATGCCGCACCGGTCTATAATGACCGGATGCGGCTTTTTTAATATAAACAATTTATTCATCAAACCATCGGCTATACTTTTGTGTATATAGACAAATGAAGTGTAGTCCAGTCCCAAAATCTTTATATCTTTTAGGTGCCCAAATATGTCAAGAGTAATCTCTGTAGGTACTGCGGAAGTCCCATATCTTTTCAGTCAGAAAGATATAAAAGAATATGTATACAAGCTATTCTCCGGTAACGGTCATATGATAGACAGGATTATCGGCGTGTTCGATAACTCCGGCATAGAATACCGCCATTTTGCCCACCTACCCGAGTGGTTTGATAAACCAAGGGGATTTATAGATAGATCGGACTCGTTTTTAAGGAATTCCATTGCACTCTCAAAATCAGCCATATCCGATTGCCTTGAGGAATGCGGCGGCGACTATTCAGACTTTGACCATATTATATTTATTTCAAGCACCGGAGTAACCACACCCACAGTCGATGCCCACCTCCTAAACGAGCTAAAGCTAGACAGGCATATGAAAAGGACTCCTCTCTGGGGTCTTGGCTGTGTAGGAGGGGCCACCGGGCTTAGCCGCGCGCTTGAATACACCAGCGCACACCCGGAAAGCGCCGTCATGGTCGTATGCGTTGAGCTTTGCAGCCTGGCGTTTCAAAAAGAGGACTACTCCAAAAGCAATATTGTCTCACTTGCCCTATTTTCTGACGGAGCCGCGGCCTGTCTCGTTGCGGGAAGCGCACACAAACTCTATACTCAGTCAGATATTAATCTTCTTGGCTCCCATACTACTACATACAACGACTCTCTGGACGTGATGGGCTGGGAAATTGTGGAAAACGGTTTTAAAGCTATTTTCAGTAAGGACATCCCAACTATTGTTAAAGACAAGGTAAGCCCAAACGTGCTTGAGATTTTGGAAGCTCATGAGCTTTCCCCTGATGATCTGAAACATTTTATACTGCACCCCGGAGGTCCTAAAGTATTAAAAGCATATGAGGAGTCGCTCGGACGTGCGGAAGGGGCATTTGTGGATTCCCGCAAGGTGCTAAGGGAACACGGCAACATGTCATCCCCTACCGTCTTATATGTGCTAAAGGAATTTCTGAAGAAAGGAGATTACAATACGGGTGATTATGGAATTGTCTCTGCCCTCGGTCCGGGGTTTACTTCAGAGTTATTAATGATTCGCACTTAAAGTGTAATCCCTGCTATTTCCTATACTCTATACATAATGCTATTCTGGACTCTACTTATAATTTTGGCCCTTCAGCGTATAAGTGAGCTTATAATTGCCCGCCGTAACGAACGGACAGTCTTAAGTGAAGGCGCCGTGGAATATGACAGGGAGGGTTATAGGGTGATAGTAGCAATGCACGCTGCCTTTTTCCTCTCATTCATAGCTGAGTATTATTTTCTGAAGAGAAGCTTAAATACGCTCTGGCCGCTCTTACTCTTAATTATTGTACTTGCGGAAGCTCTCAGATACTGGGCTATATCGAGTTTAGGTAAGTACTGGAACACGAAAATTTTAGTAATAGCGGGCACATCACTAATTTCAAAAGGACCTTACAAGTATATAAGACACCCAAACTACCTGGCCGTAGTAATTGAGATAGCGGTAATCCCTCTTATTTTTTCCTGCTATATAACCTCAGTCCTGTTCACTTTTTTTAATTTTATTGTTCTCAGGAGAAGAATAAGGATAGAGGAGAGTGCTTTAACCGCAGAATCTCAAAATAGAAATTTATAAACCTACAATTCACCTCTCTCAATTTCTCAGAACAGGATGAAAATAACGGTATATTCTAGGTAATCAATTCTATATATATACTATGTTATTTATATTATCGATATAGATCTTTAGCTACCTTGATAGAACGTATATTACAGGTTTTATAACTGCTATATGTGCTCTATATAGCAGTTATAAACAATATAATGTAGCTTTCTTTAAGTTTATATACGAAAATGAGACAAAGCTTTAACTATGGGTTTTTATTAATTACAGTACGTTAAAGAAGCTATCTACAGAGTCGCTTTAATAACTTTTTAATCAAATTTTCCGACTTAAAGTAAACGGGAGATACTTCAGGTTTGATATGAAGATGTTATATTATGCCGCAATGACTACTGGTTACATTGCATACTTCATGTGTCGTCTTATATTATGCCATGCTCATTTGCAAAAGTTAAAGTACAAATATTAAGACTCTCTTCATGTGAAAGAAATGAGTCTTTAGTGGAGGCTGAAATCTCTGGCCTTGATTATTACTTCCAAAAGATTGTATTATTCTTTATACCTTGATTATGACATGACTAGGAGGAATTAGACCATGGGATCAATACTCAAGACAGATCAGGATTTTGCTGTATTCGTGGCGAGAATAATACTCGGATTTGCCATGCTCCCGCACGGCCTTCAGAAGCTACTCGGAATGTTCGGTGGAGCAGGCTTTGCTGGGACTGTGGACTTCTTCGTAGGAAGCGGCGTACCTTACATTGTGGCGGTATTGATAATACTGGGCGAGTCTTTAGGGGCTATAGGTTTAATCTTCGGTTTTCTGAGCCGTTTATGCGCCGCGGGTATCGCCATAATCATGCTCGGCGCGATCTTTATGGTCCACCTGCAAAACGGTTTCTTCATGAACTGGTTCGGCAGTAACGCTGGTGAAGGATACGAATACCACATACTTGCTGTGGGTCTTGCCCTTGTAGTGTTAATCAAAGGCGGCGGTAAATGGTCCCT
>DEIM01000223.1:5562-22967 GCA_002352485.1 Candidatus Dadabacteria bacterium UBA2774 | reverse complement strand
GAGTTTCTTACCGAAGCCAAGTTCTATATGGAAAACCATACAAATGAAAAGAGTTATCTCATTCACATACTCCGCTACTATCCGGACGAACCCCAGCAGGAGAAGAGCCCCGAGGGCGGTCTTATAATAACCCCGTAATATGATTTAGATATTAAATAACGGAAGTTAGCTCTTATTTTTTCCGGCTGGAACAGAGTTAATAATTGCCGAAATTACGAACGCAATGACTGCAACTATTGCGAACCCTTTAAAATAAGCGTGCCAATTTAAGGATATTCCAAGGTAAAGTCCTACCGCTATAAACGAAAACAGTATTAGACAAACTAAAATAGCGCCAGGTAAATTTTTTCTAAGCAACTGATTTTCCTCCCTACAAGTTCTATCACGAATGTAGCGGAGAGAATTCTATCTGAATATCTCATTATGTTCAAATGTTTTATCATTGTTACGCCTTAAGTAATAGATATACATCGTCCATTTATTTGTATTTATTCGATATTATATGTAATCTAATACGGTCTTAAGTTCAGCTTATGTATTTAATCCTCAAACTAATCCATCGGCACATTAACCATCTTTCCTTAAAAGGCGGTTCAAAAGCTCTTCAGTGATTCACATATGAAAGTTCCAAAACCCAAAGAAATAGAAAGAGTGCTTAAAAACTCGAAGTACAAAACGATGCGCTCAAAGGATATATCCAAGCATCTCGGCATGACTAAGGAAGCTAGACCGATTCTAAAGAAAGTACTTCGTAAAATGGTCAGCGACGGTAAGCTCAGGCGGGTTGACGGAGGTGGGTTTGCGGTTACAGGCCCGCAGAATATAACCAAACAGGAAAAACCTAAAACCGCGACAAAGCCAAAAGCATCACTAAGTGAGCTTCTTAAAGAGGGTAAAGTTCTTGGGAAATACGTTAAAACCGGTAAAACCGGGAAAGTTATTCCCAAAGACGATAAGATGCCTCAAATAAGCTTGAATCATAACGAAAACCGCACACTGAGAAATAACAGCCTTGTCGTGGCCAAACTTAAGAATAAGCTTTCGCATGGCGGGAGCCTCCAGGGACATATAGTGGATGTTCTGGGTAAAGCGGGGGAGCTAGAGGTAGAGAAAAGGGGAATATTAATTGAATACGATATGCCACTTTCTTTTCCGAGTAAGTCCTTAAGTGAGCTTGAGAATATTCAAGATGAAATTCCCGCGCACGAAATTAAAAGAAGGAAGGATTTACGAAAAGAGACAATTTTTACGATAGACGGCGAAAGCGCGAAGGATTTTGACGACGCCGTGGGTATATACAAAAACTCCTCAGGCTTCCGGCTGCTCGTCTGCATAGCCGACGTTGCCCATTATGTTAAGCTCGGGAGCGATATAGATAATGAAGCGCTCAGCCGGGGAACAAGCGTTTATATGCCAGATCAGGTCATACCCATGCTCCCAAACCGGCTTTCCGACGATCTTTGCAGTCTCGTGGCAGATAAAGACAGGCTGACAAAGACCGTAGAGATGGATTTTAACAAGAGGGGGGAGATGGTAGACTCGCGGGTTTATAACAGTGTTATCAGGAGCTCTGCAAGGCTTACCTACACGTGGGTTTCAAAAAATCTCAATAAAAAGGGCGGGGCCTCAAAGGGAGAGAGGCAAGTTATAAGTAAGCTCAAAATTATGAGTGAGCTTTACGAGCTCATTAAGGCTAGAAGAAACGAAGTCGGCGAGCTTAGCTTTGAGCTTCCCGAGCCCGATATCATTAAAGACGAGTTAGGGCGTACTGTCGATATAGTTCGGACTGAGAGAAATACTGCCCATTGCCTTATCGAAGAGTTTATGATTGCGGCAAACGTTGCAGTAGCAAACTTTATAAATAAAGCCAAAGTTCCTTCAATATACAGAGTACACGAACCCCCTGATCAGGAATCCTTAAACGAGCTCTCAGAGGGTTTAAGGAAGCTCGGATATATTTTGATCACGGGAGATCAAGTTGACACGATCGATATACAGCGAATTATTAACAAAAGTAGTAATAAGCGCAATCAGCTCGCGGTCATTCTACTCGTACTCCGCTCACTAAAAAGAGCTGTCTATTCAACCCGCGGCAGTGGTCACTTTGGTCTTGCTCTAAAGCACTATACACATTTCACCTCCCCCATCAGACGCTATCCCGACCTCATAGTACACAGGATAATTAACTCGCTTCTTAAGAACCAGTCTCAACCCTACACCGAAGACACTCTAGAGTGGATGGCCGATCAGTCTTCAAAAAAAGAGAGAGTTGCAGATCTCGTAGAAAGAGAATCGATAAGTCTCGAAAGGGCCTACCTGATGAAGTCATATGTCGGAGATGAATTTGACGGGATAGTGATAAGTGTTTTGCCCTTTGGTATGTTTGTTGAGGTTGAGAAGCTTTTCGTTGAAGGACTCGTACCCAAAGACACCATACAAAATTGGCGCAAAAGATGGTTCGATATCGGCCAGAAAGTGAAAGTAAGAGTCGTTGAAGCAGATGTAGAGAAAAGAAGAATTACACTAAATTTAACATCTTAAATCTCAACCTTAAATAGTCCCTTTAGAGCGAATCCGAAAACAATAGAAAGTACGAATAGCACTACAAGCCAGTGGAGTCCCCATTTATAAACTTTAATTGAGTTGAGCGGGTAGCTGACATCTATTTCCTCCACGTAGGGATTATCGGGTATTGCTTTTTGTCCCGGATTTAGTAGAAAATTCCATAACTCGGATCTGAATGAAGCGGGCGTTATGCGTTTTAATCCCTTTTCTGATACGATAACTTCTCTATTGAAAGAGTAATTATCCACATTGAAAGTTAGACTGTGGCTGCCAAATTCCTTAGCCCGGATCCTCCAGTTAACTTCCTTTTCACTTTGAATTCTTAGTGCGGGAGAGTCTATCTCAAGCCCTGGCGATGCAGTCATAGTAATACCGTTTATTACCTCCTGATTGCCATCCGATAGCTTAAGTGATACGACTGCTGACTCTTCTGGTGTTAGCGCCTTAAACCCGTACCATCCCTCCAGCTGGATCAGTATTAAGGCAAGAGGCACAATCATGAACAACATGGGTTTAAGGGCGTATGACATATATTTCATGTTATAAGAGAATATTTTCTTCTGTGCTGAAAGCACGATCCCAAGCTCGTCCTTAAATAGCCTGAGCTCGAATATATATGCCCTGATTTTATTTTTAGTTTTTCGTATAGCCTCTTGGTTTGATGTATATCTGAATATTACAAGCATCAATATCCCTACGAGAAGGGACATAACCATCAGAGACCATAGCGGGTCAAGGTTCTTAAAGGGTGCTATGAGTAAATAAAAAAAACTGCTTATAGCGAGATTTAAATACCACATTTTTCTAGTTTAAAGCTTATAAGTTCTGAACTCTAAAGCATCAGCATTTTTAGCAAGTGTACTGAACGTTTATTGTATATATCCCAGTGCTTTTAATTTTTCTATATCTTCTTCTTTGAGTTCCATTTCCACGGCTTCAAAGGCACTATCTTTCTCAATTGCCGAAGACTTAGATATTAAATTCTTTATAACAGTTTTATCTATGTCCTCTGAATCGAATAAGTTCATTTGCTCTCCGGGATCGCTTGCCAGATCGTATAATTCATAAGAGTTAAGATCCAGGTTTTTTATGAGCTTCCATTGGCCTATAATTATTGCTTCCCAATTTTGCTCGCCTTTGCTTAGCTTCTGGCTGAAAGCATAGTTGTTTGAGCCACCTTCTTCTGCAATAATTAATAGGTTTGGGGCTTGGATATGTTTGCTGCGAATGCCGCACAAGTCCAGGATTGTCCTTGCTATACTCCTTACCTCAACGCTAGATTTAACCCTCTTTGGTTTAATCTCATTCTCGCTAGGAACATATATTATAAGCGGAACATGTATAAGTTCCTGATACAGCGACTGTCCATGACTGAAATGACCTCTTTCCATAAACTCATCTCCATGATCGGCGGTTATTATAATTATAGTACTGTCAGCGAGCCCTAGTTCACTTAGATTGTCCAATACGCGTCCTATGTGATAGTCTGTGAAAGAAATTTCCTCGTCGTACACGTCTTTTACATATAGCAAATCCTCTTCATCCAGAGATTCTTTTTGTTTTGTCAGAGATCCAGTGTTAAGAATATCTCCGAGTGAGCCGCTATACCCTTCACTGTAATTATATTCAGGGTGGTGAATATATTTATGGTGCGGATCCATATAATGAAGCCAGAGAAAGAATCTATCTCCCTTAGTATCCGCAAGATATTCTATTGCCCGGTCCGTCACAAGGGGTGAAGTTAAGTCGTCTGCATTTCCTGTAGGGTCCTGATCGAAGATATCAAAACCCTGAGAGAATCCTCTGGCTTTACTAACAATTATATTCGAAATAACTGCGTGAGTGTTATAGAAATGATTCTTCATATACTCTGCCAATGTCATATGACCCTCATGTATCTTAGTCTTGAAATTATTAATACCTATTTGTGAAGGGTACAGAGAGGTGTGCATCGAGGCCATTGAAGGATAGGTCCAGGGGCCCTGAGAGTAAGCATTTTCAAAAAGTATCCCCTTTACAGCCAATTTATCGATGTTTGGAGTTGTTTCTCTGTAATGGCCATAAGAGCTGATGTGATTGGCCCTTAGCGTGTCGATAGAAATTAGTAATATGTTTGGTCCGCTCGGACTGTTTATTTTTTTATATCCGTATACGAAAATATTTAATATGATTACCAGTGCCAAAAGCGTGAATCCCAGGGACTTTGTAACTCCCGAGTCGGCAATTCTTATTAACCGACTGTGAACTTTATCTGCTATTTTAAACTTAGATAATAAATAAGTGCTCAATATTAAGAGTATAAGACCTGCGGCTGATGCTATATAGATAAAAATCCTTTTAGTTTCTTCTATAGACTTGGTTAGTTTATGTAAGGATTCAGCTAGTGGGGTAGATTTTAAAAACAATATGAGATCTGGATATATGGAATAGAGAATAAGTGCAACTATAGAGATTAAAACCAATGAATAGAAAATTGCTCTATATAAATTATATCTCATTGGGGGTTTAGTTTGGAATATTCTCGCCAATATTCTATTTAATAATATGACGCCTGCGGATATTAATATAAATAATAATATATAGTCGGTAACATAGCTCTTAAGGTTATAGAGTATAATGTTGTAGACTCCATAGTTTAGGTATCCATTTTGGTAGATGTGCAGTATGGCAAAGAGTAAGCCGAATGCGACACCCAGTATTACAGCTATATTAAGCAACCTGAATATGTTTGGGAGGTATTTTTTTATATAACCTAGATTCATCTAAATCGTCTCGTTCTTAATAGCTTTCAGAAGTAAATATGCACATCATATATGTTCTAGAATAACTACACAATTCACAAGTTGATATGTAGTTGTATCTATTCTATATACCCAAGACCCTTAAGCCTCTTGGTTACCTGCTCATCGTCCTCGGTTGTAGAGCCACCCGCACTCCTAAGCTCCTTTTCCACTGCATGTGTAATAAACTCCTCAAGTGAGCTGTACCCCGCTTCTTCCGCATGTTTTTTTGATCTTTCGATCAGGTCTTTATCCAGTTTAACTTTAGATCCGCCAAACATCTGCCCTTACCTCCATTAATGATTCTTCTTTATAGCTGGTTATATCTTATTTTAATACGTTTTCGCCGATCATTCCTTCTTGCTTAGGTATTCCAAATACAGCTAATATAGTTGGTGCCATATCATAGAGCGCAGGAATTTCAGATACGATCTTTTTGTTCGATAGCAGAATGCCCGGAACCAGCTCCGCCTCCATCAAGTGGTCGCCGCTCCACTTCTCTTTATTGTCTCTCAGTGTCTCTTCCGGGAAGCTTCCGAGCACGGTTTCCCATGAAGCCCTGTATCCTTCATTATAACCTATCACCAAATCGGGCGCCTCATTCATGTAGGAGCCCTGATATACATCTTTTGCTTTATATACTTTTGATACCACCTGCTCCCCGTTCTTTGGGTCTCTTACAGAAAGCAGCTTCTCGGAAATCTCGTCAAGTAATTTATTCTTTTCCCAGGGCTCTACTATTCCTTTTAGCTCCCTTTCTTTTAGGTTCAAATAAAGTCCGTTAAACCCTACACCATATGCTCTCGTGTTCTGCCAATCCACATTTTGAAAGAACTCACCTTCGGTATCCTCTGTAAGAGTTACATAACCTTCGTTCTTAAGCCACGTGTTTAGGTTAAACGCCCTGTAGAATGGGGCAAACCCATGGTCTGACAATACAATCAGAGTGGTATCGGGGTCCATCCTCTCCAATACTTTTCCCAGCACGGTGTCCATTTCTATATAAGAGTTCTCTATTACTTCCCTCAGCTTTACAGCCTCATCAAAAGCGGGGTGCTCTGGGTCCATTGTACGCCAGAACATGTGAGATAGCTGGTCCGCTCTTCCGATATAAAAGAAAAGTAGCCCCTGTTTAAAGCGCGCAAGCTCGTAGTCGAGCATATTAAGCTCCTCTTCAAATACGATATTAGTTTGATGAAGAAACTCTTTGTCGTTCAGCACGTCTTCAGAAAGAGCCTTTGTATCTTCGGGGATACCCTGGGTGTAGAAGGGCCCGATTGCTTTTGCAAGCTCTTTTGAGTAATCCTCAGGGTTTGAGATCGGAAGCGCCGGCGCCTTCGGATCGATGTTTACGGGAGTTACGTAAAGTTTTATATTAGGTCTTATCTCTTTTAAGTAAAAGCGGGCAATACCGTTTGCTTTCTCGATGTAAGGGATTATCTCGTACTCTACCGTTATCCAGTCGCTCCACTCGCCTTCGTTCAGGATTATCTCGTTATCTTGAACACTAATCTTCGCGACAGGGTTTTCTGGATCGATATAAACTTCAAACTCTACTTTTACTTCGGGCGAGTCTTTTTTAAATGTATTTTGAGGTCCTGGGAGAGCGCTTTTGAAACTATTATTCGCTACGTTTACAGAAAATACTACTCCTCCTGAAATATCCTCGAACTTATCTACGTTCTCATTCGTATAGTACGAGAATGTCCCATATGTACCCTGTATGTCCGGAGTGCCCATTCCCGAGATCTGGTGCGCGTCGCCTTCGACTGTGGGGAAGTTGGCCGGCACCCTGAAAATAGTAGTTGTAATCCCATGCTCCGTAAGATATTCCCAAAAAGCTTTTCCCTGACGAAGCAGCTTCACTTTGCCCTCTGATAGAGGAATTACCCAATCGCCTATGCTTATAGTGGATTCGGGGGCTTCAGTTTTTGAAGTAGACAGATAAGGGAACATGGTCTCTGGGTCACGGTGAATGAAGTCGAATATGCCGTGTCCTCCCGGGTTCATTCCGGTTATGAAATTCGACCACGCAACAGGGCTCTGAGGAGGAATACTCGTAGCAAGCTCTTTAAAATCTCCCATTTCACTCAAGGTCTTAAAATGCGGGAGCTTCCCCTTGGCTATCAGCTTTCGAACGATTTTAGGGTCCATACCGTCAAAACCGATCACTATAAGCTTCTTATCCGCATCCACAGCTTTACCGGATGCAGTGTCACTATTACTGTCACATCCTGTCAGCATTACACACATGCTGAGTGTTACTATTAGAGCTATTATCGATACCGTATTTCTTATGTTTTTAGATATCATCTGGGTGAATATTACAAATTTCATATAGCCTATCATGTAAGTTATACAGCCTTTGCTTCTTTTTCCTCTGTACCTTCAGGGTTTATTTGATCATCTGTAATTTTCGGCCCTATCAGCGGTGTGCCTTTCATATATTTTGGTATTTCAACACCGAACAAATCAAGCACTGTGGGGGCCATATCGTTTAAGTGCGGGTTTTCTTTTGATATTTTACGGTTTATAAATATGACTCCCGGTACTATATTCGGATCAACACAATGGTCACCGCTCCAGTGCTTGGTGTTATCCTCAAACACAGAGTCCGTCACACGCCCGACAGCACATCCCCAAGAGCTTCTATAGCCCGCGTTGTAGCCTATCAGTAGATCAGGCGCGTCATACTTGTATGGTCCCGAATGAGCACGTTCCGTATCCAGTATTTCTCTTATTGATACACCGCCCATTTCTTCGTCTACTAAACCGTTAAGCTTTTCAATCATCTCATTCTTGAGCGTTTGAAGCTCCTTTCCTTCCTCCACAATACCGCCGGATTCTCTGCCCTTCCTATTAATAAAAATACCCGCTAGTCCGAGCGAAAATGCTTTTGTTCTTTCCCAATCCACATTTTCAAGCCAGTCCCCGCTTACAGCATAACCCTCTTTAAGCACCAAATAGCCTTCTTTATAGAGCCAGCTGTTTAAGTTCACGCCCCTTCTGAACTGCGTAAACCCATGGTCCGATATTACGCCAAGCACTGTATTATCATCAGTTTCTTCGAGGGCTCTTCCGATCAGCCCGTCCATTTTGATGTATAAATCTTCTATTACATTCTTATACTTCTCGACTTCCTTTCCTCTATTTGCGGGATGCTCAGGGTCAAGACAGCGGAAGAACATATGCTGCACACGGTCTGTGGTATCGAATACGCATGTCACAAGCCCGCGGGGTGTTTTCTCCAGCGCATTAAAGAACATCTTCTCCCGCTCTTCATATAGTAGATACGACTGCTTCAGGAATGCATCCTCATCTATTACGCCCTCGTTAAGCGCCCAGGTATCCTCAGCAAGCCCCAAGGTGCCGTACGAGCCTATTAGTTTGGCAAGATAAACAGAGAAAATAAACGGGTGCGATATCGGAAGTGCAGGCTCTTCAGGATCAATGTTAATCGGGGTCACGTACATATCAAAGTCAGGGGCTAAACTGTTAATGTAGAATCGGCAGATACCATGCACTTTTATTCCAAGGCCTGCTTTAAATGCAATTCTGATCCAGGGAGAATAGCTCTTAGGCTCTAGCTCAAAGCTCTCATCCGAGATCTCGATCCTGGCTTTAGCCTTTTCTTTATCTAGTTTTATTGTTAGAGTCAGTGTTAGCTCGCCCCCGTTTTTAACCAGGTGATTCTCAGGTCCTAGAAGCTCCGTCTTTATAATGTCATTATTGAGCTCGACAAAGCGGCTTTCTCCACCTGTCTCTATGTTTGTTCTTTCTTTAATAGTTGTATAGTGAGAAAATGTTCCCTGTGAGCCTCTCAGATCGGGAACGCACATCCCCGACAACGATACGCCGTTAAATTTCTCAGGCGGAAACGTGATTGGTACTCGTATTATCGAGCTGAAGATCCCGTACTTACCTAATATCTTCCAGAATGGCTGGCTCTTTCTGAGAAGCCTCATCTTGGGTTTCCCCAGAGGTATCATATACTTGCCGATCGGAAGCACATTTGAGGCTTTACCTATGTCTGCTGAAGTAAGCATTGGCTGATAGGTGCACGGGTCTCGTGTAATAAAATCGAAAATATTGTGATGTGATGGGTCAACTCCTGTCATAAATGATGACCATGCCACAGGCGATATCGAGGGGTAGCTTGTACCGAGCTTTGTAAAAGTTCCCTGATCGCTCAGTTTTTTAAAATTTGGCAGCTTGCCCTCGTCCATGAATCCCTTTGCAAGCCCTGGGTCCATTCCGTCAAGCCCTATTATTATTACTCTCTTTATATCTGTCTTTGTTTTAGGTCCTTTTCTGAAAAGTTTTCTCACTAAAAACCTGAGCGGCCACGAGAGCAGGTAAAAAACCGCAAGCGCAAACGTGAGAAGAAGTACAAGGAAAGAAGATAGAAATGCAAACCCCGCTCCTGGGCCTATATAGCTCAATGCAGGCTCCGTTTGCGCAGCATATACGCATAAGAAAAATGCTAGAGCTAATAATAATGTTTTTAAGCTATTAAAATCCGCGCAACCTACGATCTTTTTCAACATGGTATATAAAGTTATTAAATGTAATACATCCCTAGGATAAGGACAAATAGTTTCGGTGGTGGTTGTTACTGAATATAATCCAAGGCTTTTAGCTCTTCCTTCTTCTCTTTACTCAGCGCGACTTCCTCTGTGCTTTGAACGCCGTACTCAGAGCTCAGACTCTTGGCTTTTTCGTTGTATTGTTCCATCATTTGCCTTGCTTCTAAAGTTCTTGCCTCATCATTAAGCCCGTTTAACTCATCAGGGTCGTTAGCCAAGTCATAGAACTCTTCCTCGTTTGAAATAAGAGAACGTATATATTTCTTATCACCAGTGATGATGGATTCTTTATCCTCATAATACAAGAGTCCGGTGATTACAAGCGGCTCCCCATTCATTTCAGTTCCGTTACCCTGAATCATTGGGTATAAAGATCCGGAAATCAGACGGTCACTCTCATACTCTATACCGCTTGTGTCCAGTATCGTACGTTTAAGGCTCTGTGTGCTCACTCTCGTGTTTTCTTCTCCCGCTTTACTAGCTCCCGGCATCTTGATGATCAAAGGCACCTGTATCACTTCATTATAAAGGGTGTGGCCGTGCTCAAAGCCTCCGTGGTCCCAAAACTCCTCTCCGTGGTCGCTTGTGAATATGATAAGAGAATCTTCATACAATCCGGACTCCTTTAAATATTCAAAGAGTCTGCCTAGATTCTCATCAACGTAACGTACCTCGGCGTCATAAAGCTCCTTTATCCACTGCCTTTCCCTTACCGTAGGTGAAAAGTGCCCGCTCCTAATATTCCCTGCCCCGTCAAATATTAGCCCGATACGCTTAGGCGGCTCGCTATTGTCGGTAATATATTTCACAGGGGGGGTGTAGGGCTGATGCGGATCGAAGTAATGAACCCAGAAAAAGAAGTTCTCGTCCCTGTGTTCTCCCAGCCAGTTAATAGCAATGTCTGTTATATCTTCAGTTGACACATCGTCAGTTAGTTTTTTGTTTAGCGCAGATAATAGAAGCGCTGTCCCGAAGGATCTTACATACTTATTGAATTTTGGGTAGTGGTAATAATCAACGATTCCCTGATCGATGTTAAAATCCGGGCTTAGGAAGAGGTTTCTGACAATTGCTCCGGTATAGTAGCCAGCACCCGTCATGTACTCGGCAATTGTATTGAATTTATCCGGCAGCTTCGAGCTTGCTTTAGTGGTTAGATGTGTTCCAGGCGGAAGGCCGGTCATAATGGAGGAGAAGGCCGGAAGCGTCCACGGTGCAGATGAATATGCGTTTTTAAACAACACTCCGTCCGCTGAAAGCCCATCAATATTTGGAGTTTGTACATTCTGACTGCCGTATGAAGACAGCACGTCTGCCCTAAGCGTATCCACAGTTATCAAAATGACACGTTTAATACCGCTTCCGGATGAATTGTAATTTGATTGAATCTCACTTGTAGGAGATGAGTTATCTATATGTTGATTTAGGATAACCGCAAGAGGACCTCCAATAACTATTAACAGCATTATCGAAGTAAGCAGGCTTAGGGCTCTCAGTTTTTCAGCGCTTATATAATAAATAGCTCCAATTGTTAACAGAGCTAAAACTATATTAGCCCCGTATAACATCTCGGGCGGAGTCGAAACGAACTTTTGGATAATAATAATTAAGAGGGCTTCCGCGAGTATTATCGGAATGATCAGGCTCGCCTTCAGTCCGGTAACAGATGGTCTTTTTATCTCTATTACTTTTGTCAGGACAAGATAGCTCAGTACCGCTAAAATAGTTGAAACCGTAAGTATAAAAAGAACGCCGGCAATTTTGTGTATTGGCTCTTTTACGGAAAGCGCATTGAAATATATAGATATCAATATTATTGTGATTCCGATCAAGAACCCGCTTGCAATAGCGGAGCTTTCAATGTTCAGCTTAAACCTGTTTACCAGCCTGGATACAACTAAGAACCAGCTTGCTATATAGGCAATAAAAAAGAAACCTGTCGTTACAGCCAGAGGAGTCAGAACGGAGTACATCTCGAGATTTCTAATATTCCGAGAGCTGAGCCCTATACAGATATCCAAGAGCCCGAACGTTATTCCCATAGAAAGGGCAGTAATTAGTATTAATCTATTTGTGCCGTTATCAATCTTTGCCATTTGCCAAAAAGAACCGGATAATGCATTAATCCAGATTCTTGATTATATATTGTCTAAATCTTTTTTACTACCGCCTAGCCTAATATACTTCTTAGTTTTGAGAAAATTCCCTTGCCTGCAAAATTTGTGATGCTATTTCCTATTATCTCTTCCTCAAACTTCATCCCGAAGAGATTAAGCACTGTGGGGGCAATATCATATATTTCCATTCCTTCTTTATACCCTTTCTCAATGTTACCCAGTCTGCACCCGGTGTCGTTTAAAATTAATATCCCGTTCCAGTCGTGGTTTGCCTCATCAGAGCCCGTATCGTTCTCAAATGTGTGAATGCCGCCCATTCCGACACTCCCGACAGAGCGCCACCCGAGATCACCGAAATACACGATCAGATCAGGTGCGACACCGTTTACCTCTTTATACAGCTCTTCTGGCCTGTACGCCTTTGTGCCGATATTCCTGCCATCGGGGTCTTCTATCGCCTCAAGCTTTTCAATCAGCTCGGAGCGTACTTTTTCATAGTCTCCGGGTTCAATCGTACCCTCGGGCTCTCTTCCCTTTACGTTCAAAAACAACCGTCCGTAATATCCTCCTTCTCCCCAGGCAGCGGTTTTGCTCCAGTCTATTTCTGTATCGGCAAATCGCGTAGGCTCATTCGGGTAGTCTTTAAGAGCTAGATACCCTTCCTTTACAAGCCACTCGTTAAAGCAAATGCCGCCTTCCATCTTTCTGGCGCCGTGATCCGATACAACCATAACCACAGTATCATCAGGTACGAGTGCGAGCAGCTCACCAATCTCACTGTCACAGTATTTGTAGTATTCCTTTATCGAGTCCTCGAACTGATTCCCCGGAACGTATTTTGGATGATCTTTGTCCATAAAGCTCCAAAACCCGTGGTGAATCCTGTCTACACCCATCTCTACAAGCATGAAAAAATCCCATGGTTTTTTTGTGATTAGGTGTTTTGCAGCTTTAAAATGTTTCTCGGTCTTATCGTAGATGCGTCCAAGGAGCGCCTCTTTATCGTTAGTTCTGAAATCCTCTACATCGAGCACATATCCTGGGGCGGCCTCTTCGATTTCATCTTTAAGAGCGATAGGGTATGTGTAGTTACTGTTGGCATCTGGAGCCAGGAAACCGCTCACGACGCATCCGTTTACAGGCTTTGGAGGATAGGTCTGCGGCACGCCCAGGAGAATGATTTTTTTGCCCGCTCGGGAAAGCTTGTCCCAGGCCCGGTCCGCCTTTACTGCGTTTCCGTTGGCAATTCCGTAAGCGTCGTATGAGTGATCTTTTCTATTCCTGAACCCGTAATATCCCAGCTGCCCCGGGTCCTTACCGCTCATCATCACAGCCCATGCCGGCACAGTGATCGGCGGATGTGTCGATAGGAGCGGTCCGTAGGCTCCGCCCTCGATTAATCTATTCAGGTTTGGAAGCTCGTCCTTCCATCCGAACACAAGCTCGGGATCGGCGCAATCTAGACCAATTATCAATAATTTCATAAATCATACCCTTCTTCTGATTTGAATAAGCGCAACAAAAATCGCAGGCACCAGCAGAATCAATATATTTAACATAATACTACTGTTGTACGGGCTCGTTCCCGCGCTGCTCAGAAGAGAGCACCCTCCGCCGCCGTTACCTCCGTTTCCCCCATTACCGCCGTTGCCTGGTCCCCCGCCGGGTCCGTCTAATCCCTGAAGCGCCTCTTCAACCGCCGCGAATGCGTCTACTATACCTGCACCTGATGTATTATCGACTCCCGGAGGTCCTATATCTGTAGCTGTGCTCGTCAATATATTGCGTATCTCCAGAGGTGTTTGTCTGGCAGCAATCGCAGATTCCGGCAGACCGCTCGCCAGGGTGAGGTTTGCAAATTCCGCAGCCTGATACACAAGTGCTGCCGCAGCTGCCGCAACAGGTGCCGCTGCAGATGTGCCGAAAAACTCTCCAAAACCGGGCACTGTGGTTTCGATTCTGTTAGGTGCTGATATATCCGGTTTGGGTCTTGCTTCAAGTAGCGCAGCAGCCTTTAAAGAAGCCCCGGTATCTCTTGACGACACCGTGACTACCGGGTTATGGAATATTGAAGACGGGCCGAACGAGCTGAAAAAGTCTATGTTCCCGTTATGTGTGGCGCCTGTAGCAATTACGTCCGGGTGTGCGGGATGGCCGTATACCGAGTCATCCGGCACATTGAATTCCTGAAGAGTCCCGTTTCCGTTGAAAACGATTTCCAGCGTCTGGTCTTCACCGCTAGATTTATCTACAACTATTTCAAATACACCTGATGTGTCGCCATCATTTTCCACACCGGCAAATTCAATAGGGTCGTCGTCTCCGTTCTGAATGGCTGTGCCGGAGTCTATTACAGTCGTTGTACCAGGCTCGACCAAAAACAGGTCGTAATCATTTGAAGATGCACCGAAAGAGTCCGACCACTGTAGTACAACTGTAACCTCTCCACCAGCGGGTAATAGGTAGGACATGCGGTTTGTGCTGGCTCCTCCCGCGGCAGCGCCGAAGTCGTGGTTATTACTTTCGGCGTCTCCCGGGTCTGCATCAATATAAAGTTTCTGATAGTGACGGTCCTGATCGTTTCCAGCGGCGGATACGAACACCTTTCCCTGATTCACCGCATCGGCAGCGGCCTGTGCTACAGAGCCGTCCTGGAAAAACGGCTCGGATAGATATCCGATATCGTCAACAATAATGTCTACACCATTATTGCAGAAGAACTCGATTGCCTCTATGAACCTCAAGGTGCTGTTTCCTGTATGGAATGCAAGATCAGCTCCTGGGGCTATATCGTGTATTATCTCCAGCATGGCAGTGCCTTCATTCCCGCCTCCCGCGTTTCCTATTTGCACAAACGGAAGGTCTCCCGAGGCCTGTGATGCCGCAAGGTCTCCGATACCGTTTGAGATCACGCCGATTTTAACTCCCGAGCCGTCTATGCCGAACTCTGCCATTGCCTGGTCCGCCCCGATTTCGGAAACTACCTCTGGTGTAATAGATCCTACTCTTGTGTGGCCGTAGCTCGGAGGGGTTATCTTATCGACAAAACCAAGCTCCGAAGCTTTCTCTATAACGTCGTGAGGAAGCCATCCCTGGATTATTTTAAGGTCGTCATTTATTACTTCAGTGTCCAGGCCTAAATCCAATAGGCGACCGAGATTCTCATCTCCCACTTCGTTACAGTGAATATAAACTTCGATCATACCGTCCGAATCCACTTTTACGAGCCGGGTCGACAGCTCCTCCAGATCGCTCACTTCAAATTCATCCATACCTTGGCTGTCCCTGCTCACGTTTACCCTCTCTATCTCATCAATAACCTCACCAATTTTAGGGTTTACTTTGTCACTTCTTATACTGCTAAATTCACTTCTCTCATAACCAGTACTCTTAAGTTTAGCAGCCTGTACTCCGGTTGATCCGTAAAAGCCCAATATCACAGCAAATAATGCAAGTAAAGTTCTATACATGACATCCTCCGAGGAGTTTTATAAATTTTAATAATTATAACTTCAGTGAGACGGTTTATGTTTCAAATTATATTTTTGCCCTGAAATCAAATTGTCCCTGAGCTTTTAATAGTTTACCTACGGTTTTACAGCACATATATATAAATTTGATAGTGATATCTTACAATTAGTTTCAAGCGTTTAGTTTGAATCAATGAAATCCTGAAACAATGCCCGTGCTTCCTCGGTATTTCTTGTGTCTAGGATCGGGGCTACGGCATAAGCGCCCGCTTTTAAATAATCCCCTGCTTCTTCGGGGGTCATTACGTCAGTAGGTATAAGCTTAATGCCTGGGAACATTTCTATTAATCTTATGAGCCAGTTAACGCCCCCCATTGCGGAGCATGGGTATATGCTCACCGCGTCTGCGCCAAGCTCATTTGCCTCATACACCTCTTTGGGCGTTAGAGCGCCAGCCGCGAGGAATATCTTCTCGTGCCTGCATTTTTTTGTTACACCTTTGTCCGCATGTGTAGAAAATATATATTGTGCACCTGCATTTATAGCGCGCCTCACGTCTTTGGCAGTCGATGCCGAAAACACTCCCGGACACATCTCCCCTTTTCTTTTGATAGACTTCATTCGCGCTATTATTCCCGGGATTCTATAATCCACACAGACCAGCCCATGCCCTCTCTCTTTTAATTCTCCAAGCGCACCTAATACCTGCTCCACAGATTCCCCGGTCAGGAGAATAAAGAGTCTACGTGCTTCTATAATCTCGATTGATTTTTTATACCTCTCAAGGGGTGAGGTTTGTGCAGACTTTAGTTTGGTCATATCTTTGTCTCAGAATTGATGAATTGTACTTATATAATGTAGTGATATATAATGTTGCATAAATAAAACTCCGTACTTGGCTTACTATCAAGTTCCAAGCACAGTGTCAACAATTATTCTAAACACAAAAGGGGAAAATATATACACCCAAGTCCGCAATATATAAATATTTACAGATAGTTTAAATTGTATTCTCAGCCCTATTCTAATTTCACGGCTTTAAAATACATGTACGTATCAGTAATTATTTAGGCATTTGAAGGAAACCCTCCATAGTTCCGGACCCCGGGCCTTGTATAATCAGAATAGATAAATCATGTCAAACACAACTACCGCTAATGGTTCAAATCCTAAACCGGAATCACCTGTAAAAATACGTTTTGCTCCAAATACCGAGTTTGAAAGAGAGCTCAGCAGGAGGGTAAACGCTTTTTTTGAAAATACCTCCAACTCAAAGAAGGGCGTATTCAATATGTACTTAAAGTCCTTTATATCAATATCCTGGGTTATAGTTTCTTACTGTCTTATAGTTTTTGCCGCTCTCCCCGTATGGGGAATTCTTTTAGCCTCGCTATCTCTCAGCCTCGCCCTTAACGCCCTTTCGTTCAACGTGATGCACGATGCTATTCACGGCGCGTATTCAAAACGCAGGGTTGTGAATAAGCTCATGGGCCACTGGCTTGATCTGATCGGCGGAAGCTCGTACATGTGGGTAATTAAACATAACCACGACCATCATTCCTATACCAATATTACGGGGCACGACGGTGACGTCGAGGTAGGGGTATTCGCGCGGTTCACACCGCATCAGAAGAAATACTTTTTCCACCGTTTCCAGCACATATATATTTGGTTCCTCTACGGGTTCCTTGCTATAAAATGGCACCTGTACGATGATTTCGAAATCTATTTCACCGGCAAGTTAAACGGCCACAGTATCAAACGTCCCAAAGCTATGGACGCTTTAATATTCTTTGGAGGGAAGATATTTTTCTTCCTGATAGCTTTTGTGGTTCCTTCCTTATATTATCCAGTTCCCTACGTGATTGGATTTTATATATTAATAAC
>DEIM01000223.1:0-5494 GCA_002352485.1 Candidatus Dadabacteria bacterium UBA2774 | reverse complement strand
ACTTGGACCGTTCATCAGATACACACGACAGTGGACTTTGCCAGGGGCAACAGGTTTCTCACATGGTACCTAGGCGGGCTTAACTACCAGGTAGAGCATCACCTGAACCCTCAGATTTGTCACTTAAACTATCCTCAAATGTCATTTATAGTTGAGAAAACCTGTAAAGAATACGGCGTTCCATATTCTGCCCACGGAGGATTCCTGGACGGTATACGCTCACACTATAACTGGCTTCGCGAGCTGGCCCACGCACCTTAGTGGAATCGGGGAAGTAAGTTCGGAAGTTTTAATTTCAGGTAATCATCTGAAGTAATGACTTTAATCGTTAAATCCGTAAAATTTTAGAAAATGCACACTGGGCGCGTTATGTAGTATTAAAGGGGCCTTTAGATATTGATTGGTCATTCACAGATTTAATTCTTTTCTCTTAGGAATAGCTTAAAGAGGTATTAAAATGTCCGATAATCCCAGACTATTTGAGATTTTCCTCGATGTACAGCGGGGTCTGCCCCGTCAGGGGCCGGGCTCAGACGAAAGCACCATAAAGGCGCTCTCTCTGTGCGCTGGATTGACCGATAAGCCATCAGTTTTAGACATCGGATGTGGTCCGGGAATGCAGACTATTGCGCTTGCAAAAGCTCTCAACGGGAATATTGCCGCCTTAGACCTTTTCCAGGAGTATCTGAATGAATTAAAGGAAAGTGCTGTAAGAGAGGGAGTTCTTGAGCGCATCGATATCCGTACCGGAGATATGAGCGCGCTTCCTTTCGAGGCAGGCAGCTTCGATCTTATCTGGGCAGAGGGCGCTGCCTATATAATGGGATTTAAGAATGCGCTCGAGACATGGAAACCGCTCCTTAGTCCCGGGGGTTTTATTGCTCTATCCGAGCTAGTATGGCTCGGTCCCGACCCTCCTGCCGAAGTCTACGAGTTCTTTCAAGGTGAGTATCCGGCTATGAAGGATGTGAATTCCAACATAGACACTATACGGGAATCTGGTTACGAGCCCCTGGGGCATTTTACTTTGCCCGATGCCGACTGGTGGGACAATTATTATACACCTCTTGAGGCAAAGCTCCCGGCGCTGTATGAAAAATACGCAGGTGACGACGAAGCCTTGAGCGTGGTCGATATGACAGTCAAGGAAATCGAGATGCGCAGGCGTTTCCCTGACTGGTATGGATATGAGTTTTTTGTTTGTCGTGCGGTAAACTGAGTTCACTGCAGAATGGCGGAGGGAGTGGGATTCGAACCCACGAGAATCTTGCGACTCTACTGGTTTTCGAGACCAGCGCCTTCGTCCGCTCGGCCATCCCTCCCGTTTCAACTCTCTGATACAGTACCAAAGGGGACATTATAATACAATCACAGTGAAATCTTAGCAATATCTGGCGGCTGTGTTAGCTTTATCTCCCGTGGAAAAAACGATCCTTTCCGAAAACGCCAAGAGTGCTCTCGCCTCCGAGATAAAAAACGCTTCGGGCAACGAAGTTTTCTTCGTAGGCTCATTAGACGAAAACTACGTTGTACAAGTTGTAAGCGTCGTAGCCCGAGGCAATGAAAATGCTGTTCCCGCCATATTCGACTCTGCTACGACTGGCGATGTGGTTATTCATAACCACCCCTCAGGCCGTCTCACTCCCTCAGCGCAGGATTTGCAAATCGCGTCCCTATTTGGAAACGAGGGTATAGGGTTTTATATTGTTAACAATAAAGCCACCCGCGTATACGTGGTGGTAGAGCCCTATACCCCAAAAGAGATTGAGCCTTTAGACCTGGATGAGATAAAGTCGTTCTTACTTCCGGGCGGTGAAATAGAGCAGGTAATGGCTGAGAAATTTGAAGAGCGGAACGAGCAAATAGAGATGCTCGGGTCTGTGACTTCCGCCTTTAACGACAGCCTGATAACGCTTGTAGAGGCGGGCACGGGAACAGGGAAGACGCTTTCATATCTTATTCCAGCCGTCAGCTGGGCGCTCAAGAACGAAGAGCGTGTAGTTATCTCGACCAATACTATTAACCTTCAGGAACAGCTCATCGATAAAGATTTACCTCTATTGCACAGGGCATTCAAAGAAGATTTTAATTACTCACTCGTAAAGGGAATGGCAAATTATCTGTGTCTCCTCAGGGCCGAGACGGTAACGGACGGTCTGTTTGAAATGGCGGAGGACGACGAAGTAGATCCGATAGGGAGCATTTTGGAATGGGCTAAGGTAACTGAAGACGGCTCGCTGTCTGATCTTAGCTTCACTCCTCCAGAGAGTGTCTGGGACAAGGTTTCTGCGGAAAGCGACAGCTGTCTCAGGGCTCGCTGCCCGTATTACTCCCGATGCTTCTTTTTTAAATCGAGGCGTGAGCTTGCCTCAGCCCAGGTACTCGTCGTAAACCACCATTTATTATTTTCAGACCTCTCGATCAAGGGGGCGTCCGAAAAGAGCGACGCCGGCATTCTTCCCCCGTTTAACAGAGTCATTTTTGACGAGGCCCATCATATTACAGACGCGGCAACGTCTCATTTCGGCATGAGAGCGACCAAGTTCGGGATCATTCGCGTACTCAGGAGACTTAAAAGAAAAGGCCGCAAGGGAGAACACAAGGGGCTAATTTTCTATACCGTTTCACTCGCCGCAAAGCTCGTGACGCAGCTTAAAGATGGAATTGTGAACGACGTACTAAGGCGCGTAGAGCAGAATTTATCGCCCAAGGTAGATACGGCAGAGGATTACGTAAGAGACGCTTTTGACGCGCTTTACGAGTTTTCGCTCAGCATTGCGCGTGAGAAGGAAAATGCCAAAGACGAGGTCAATCTCAGGCTCACTGATGTTGAGTTCGGCAGGGAAGCCTGGGCTAGTATAGATAAGAAATTCTCCATCCTCAGGATCAGGCTTAAAGAGCTTCAGGAGGAGATAAAAGCATTCACAGATATTCTGCTTGACTATGAAACCGATAACGATATCGCAAAGCTGATAGTCGAGTTCAGGGGTGTTGGCAATAAGCTCGATTATACCTCCGATGTTATCTCAAGCTTCATCAGTCTCGAGGACGACGGCTACGTCAGGTGGGTCGAGGGTAGAACGGGTAGGGGGGGCATACTCTCGGGACTAGGGCTCTCGCCGCTTGATATCTCTCCTATAATCAAGGAAAGGCTATATACAAAATCGGCGACTGTGGTCATGACCTCAGCCACAATGGCTGTAAGAAAGAGCTTTAATTTCATGAAGACCGGCCTTGGGCTTATGGATGAGCCCAGAGTGGAAGAGCTCATTTTACCTTCCTCATTTAATTACAAGGAGCAGCTTCTTCTGGCCATTCCCGATGATCTGCCCGAGCCCGCCTCCAGCTCATATGCGGACGTCATATCCCCACTTATAACCGATGCGTTAAAACTCTCGAACGGAAGCGCGCTCATACTGTTCACATCCTATTCACTACTCGATACCGTATACAACAATATTCACCGGGGGTTGGAGAGCGAGGGAATGATGTGCCTCAAGCAAGGGGTGCTCCCGAGGGCAAGGCTTCTGGATAAATTCAGGAAAGTAGACAGCTCGGTGCTCTTTGCGACGGACAGTTTCTGGGAAGGTGTGGATGTCCCGGGGAGCGCGCTCAGCCTGGTGATTATCACGAGGCTACCTTTCAGGGTCCCTACCGAGCCCATCATAGAAGCCAGGGTCGAGCACATGGAGAGCCAGGGTCTCAATTCATTTACAGATTACAGCCTCCCTGTTGCGGTTCTTAAATTCAAGCAGGGTTTCGGCAGGCTAATAAGGACCAAGACTGACAAAGGAGCTGTGCTTGTTCTGGACACCCGGATTATTTCCAAGTTCTACGGAAGATACTTCTTGGAATCACTCCCGGATTGCTCAAAAACCATATCCGGCACTTCGGATGTTCTAAGAGACCTGGAAGACTTTTTAAGCTGACTTAAGTGTTAAGTCTCTTGGCTAACTTTCTAATCATAAAACGTGGTGTAATTCTGTTGAAAAACGGTACAAGCTGCTGTTTAATCCCTGGTATGACGATAGTCTGGCCTTTCCTAAAGCCCTCGTAACCGGCTTTTACAGCGGGCGCCGAATCCATCAGGCTTATTTTGAACAAAAGCGAATCCGCAAGCTCTGACTTCTCTCCGAACTCTGTCCTTACCGGACCGGGAGCAAAGCATGATATTTTAATATCGGGATTCTTTATTTCCTCGGAAAGCGCCTCCGTGAATGATAATACGTAGGCTTTCGAAGCGAAATATACGGCAAGGTTCGGCCCCGGCTGAAACCCGGCAAGCGATCCTACGTTTAATATACCGCCGTAACCCCTCTCCAGCATACCTGTCAGGAACAGTTTGGTTAGATGTGTCAACGCCGTTACGTTTACCTGCAACATGTCTAGGTGCATTTCTTTATCCGTCTCGCTGAATACTTCCTTTTTACCAAAACCCGCGTTATTCACCAGCACGTCAATCTGTATTTTCTCTTTCGTAAGGTGTGAGAATATTTCCTCGGGCGCTTTGGGTTTTGAGAGGTCTTTCGCCAGCACATGTACGGTAATGCCGTGAGCGGATGATAGCTCCTCTGCAATTTCCTTAAGGCGCTCTTCTCTCCTTGCCACAATTACAAGGTCCGATCCGTCCGCTGCGAAAAGCTTGGCGAATTCCAAGCCAATCCCCGATGATGCCCCAGTTATAAGTGCAGTTTCTTTAGCCATACTCTCCCCTGAATACTAATTTTATGTTATCTATACTTTTTACATCCCAGGGTTGGGAAAGTCAATATAATCCTTGTTCGCGAAGGGTTTATTACTGCTCGATTTTCAGGAGATACCGCTTTCCCCCCAAGTTCTTCATCTGCCCCGTAATCCATGCCCGTCTCCTGATTATATATTCAGAAGGTTTTGCAGGCGACATCAGCACCGGGTTCGGAAGCACTGCCGCAATTATCGCCGCTTGCTCAGCGCTAAGGTTTTTTGCCGGCTTTCCGAAATAGATTTGAGACGCCTTTTCCACTCCGTAAACTCCCTCACCCGTCTCGATAACATTTAAATACACTTCGAGTATTCTTTTCTTGCCCCAGATAGTCTCAATCAGGAATGTAAAGTACGCCTCGGCCCCTTTTCTCGTCCACGATCTTCCCGGCCACAGGAAAACGTTTTTCGCCGTCTGCTGACTTATAGTGCTCGCCCCTCTAAGCACATCACCGTCGAGCCTGTCCTCTATGGCGTCCTGTATTGATTCGAGGTCAAACCCACTGTGCGTAGCAAATTTCTGGTCCTCCGCTGCAACCACCGCGAGCTTCATATTGTCCGATATGCTCTCATAGTCCTTCCACTGTTTTTGAATACCGTTTCCACTTATATAACGCATAACCATAAGCGGAGTCGCCGGAGGGTTTATATATTTATATATGAGCACCAGGCCAAAAGTGGCCAGAAAAATGATCAGTATGAGCTTAAGAACAAATACTGAAAGTCTCTTTAGAAATTTTTTCATATTCTCAGA
>DEIM01000230.1:18153-19199 GCA_002352485.1 Candidatus Dadabacteria bacterium UBA2774 | reverse complement strand
TTTATTTTGACGAATTCCATTTAATACCTCCTAGATGTACAGAATAAAATGTATGATAGCTCTTATGAATATACCATTTCAACTGTCCGAAGAAACGGTAGGTTGTTAATATTTCAGATAAAATTTGTTTGACTCCGGCATTTTGAGCTATAATATAAGAAAGGTAATCATGAGATATTTACATCTATTTCTGATATTGAATATAATCGTCTGCTACGCAGGCATTTGCGGAGATACGGCCCATGCGGCAACTTCTACATCGCAAGCTGCCGAAAGCTGCCATGAAATGGCCGGGGCGGACGCTAATGATATAGTCCTCAATGATAGCGGGCAAGAGAATGTTCAAGATTCTCCCTGCTGTCTTGATTACCTTACGAGCTCATCTTCCGGTGAATACTCGAATGCGGTATTTACGATTACGGAAATACTGCCTGTTCTAGAGCTTCACTCAACCAACTTAGCCATCAAAAAAGTATCACAGGATCAATTACTTAGAGGGCACGATCCACCCGATTTACAAGTTTCTTATTCCACCTTCCTTCTATAATAATCATTTCTTAGACCGCTCATACCGCCTGATTCAGTTTCTTCAGGTGCGCGGTATTCCTTCGTCATAACTACAATCGTTTAAAAGTCATATAGGGAATAAAACCCTAAGACCGGAGGTAAGAAATGAAGACCGTTACTTTTGCATTCGCATTATTATTATTTTTGTCTTTTAATATTTCGGCTCAAGAGACAGAGAGCCTTAATTCGCTTATCGAGGAAGCGCTTGTAAATAACCCTCGGATAAAAGCTGCCAGAGCCGGAGCTGAATCATCAGCCAATCGCCCCTCACAGGAAGGCTCTCTTCCTAATCCGATTATCGGGGGCAGGATCAAAAACGTGAGCTTTTCTGAATTCACGCTTGGCGAAGACCCGCGCTCCGACATTCAGGCCTTTATTGCGCAGGAGATACCCTTCCCCGGCAAGCTCGCAAGTAAAGAGAAGATTGCAATTGAGGAGGCTGAGTCCAGAAGATGGTTATCCGATGCAACATCCAGAAA
>DEIM01000230.1:16184-18103 GCA_002352485.1 Candidatus Dadabacteria bacterium UBA2774 | reverse complement strand
AGAGGAACAAAGATTTACTTAATAAATTCGTGAGGATCGCAGAAGCTAAATATGAGGTCGGTATGGGTATACAGCAGGACGTAATCAGGGCTCAGGTAGAGGTCTCGGGGTTTATAGAGAGACTTGAGCTCCTGAATCAGAAAAAAGAGATAATAGAAGCAAGGATAAAAAAGATACTAAACCGCTCTCAGCGCTCTCCGCTGAATAGGCCCGATGAGCTAACAAAGCCTGAGGTTATTTTCACATTAGAAGAAATAACAGAGGCTGCCTCCGTATATTCCCCTGATCTGAAATCGTCTCAAGATCTAATAGAGAGCAGAAAGGAAGCCTTAAAACTGGCAGAGAAAGAGTACCTTCCCGATTTTATACTCGGAGCCACATACTTTAACCGTGACGGCGGTCGGGGCGACCTGGACGATATCTGGGAAGTGAGTCTCGGGCTCAGGGTGCCTCTTTATTTCTGGAGAAAAGAGAGGTTTGGGGTTCAGGAGGCTGCGCTCGATGTTTCAGAGGCAAACGAAAATTATGAGGCTCTGAAAAACGACGTGCTGTTTATTATAAAAGACAGTTTCATATCGGCAAGTACCGCTGAGAAGCTCACGGATCTGTATAAAGAGGGCATCATACCTCAATCGACCCTATCGCTTGAATCCGCACTATCCGCTTATCAGGTAGGAGAAGTAGACTTCCTAACTCTGCTAAATAACCTGGTAACGCTCTTTAATTTCGAGCTTGAATACTTTGAGCAGTTAACGGCGCTCAACACATCAATCGCCAGGATAGAAGAGGTTTCAGGACTGGATTTAACCGGCGGTGGAATGATCGATACAGCCAAGAATGTAAGTACCGCTAAGGAAGCAGGAGGGAAAAATGACTGAGACAGGAAAAAAGAATATTTACAGATGGGCAGGAATACTCGCTCTTTTAATAATTGTTGTTATAGGTCTCTACCGCTTCGGCCCTGATATACCGCTAATAAAGAAGCTGCCAATATTCTCTGAGCCCCATGAGCACAGTTTAAGGCCAGTGTTCGATGAGGAGGGAGACATAGAGTACTGGACCTGTACTATGCATCCCTCTGTACGTATGAAAGACCCCGGGACCTGCCCGATCTGCGGTATGGATACTGTACCGGTTATGGCAGCACTGGCCGTGCAGGACGATACCGAAGACAGCAGTGACGAGGATATGGCCGCAATGAAGAGCCATGACCACTCCAGTATGGGTAGCAAAAGGGGCTCTAAATCCAATGGTGAAAAATCTGTATTTCAAGTAAGTCCGGATAGACAGCAGTTAATCGGGGTAAAGACAACCGAAGTTTCCCAGAGAGTGATGAATAAAGAAATAAGAACAGTAGGAATGGTGGTACTCGACGAGAGTAAGATATATAACGTACAGACCAGGATTAGTGGCTGGATAGAAAAGTTATATGCGGATTTCACGTGGCAGCATGTGAGTGCGGGAGACCCTCTCTTTTCAATTTACAGCCCTGAGCTGGTGAGTGCCCAGGAAGAGTATCTACTCGCTCTAAAATCAAAGGATATTTTGAGCGATAGCAGGTTCAGTGATATTTCAGGAGGCGCTAGCTCTCTTCTAAAAGCCTCGCGAAAGAGACTGAAACTCTGGGGCGTAACCGACTCTCAGATACGGGAGATCGAGCAAACGGGAGTGGCGAAAGAGAGTTTAGTAATCTACTCCCCTGTTACGGGCCACGTCGCCGAGAAGAACGCATATGAGAACATGTTTGTCGAGCCCAACACACTTCTCTACAAAATTGCCGACCACACGGTGGCCTGGGTCCAGGTAGACATATACGAGAACGAGATATCGCTTGTGAAACTGGGCCAAAAAGCCGTGATGACGCTTCAGTCATACCCAGGGGAAGAATATACAGGAGAAGTGACTTTTATATGGCCACA
>DEIM01000230.1:0-16079 GCA_002352485.1 Candidatus Dadabacteria bacterium UBA2774 | reverse complement strand
GAAAGCGCTGTGCTCAGGACTGGTAAAAAAGACCTAGTATTTGTAGATAAAGGGAAAGGGAATATGGAGATCAGAAGAGTGCAGCTCGGACAGAAAGCGGGCAGTTACTATGAGGTGCTGAGGGGTCTGAGCAAAGGAGAAGAGGTAGTAACAAGAGCCAATTTCCTGATCGATTCAGAGAGTCAGGTACAAGCAGCAGTAGCTACCTGGGGAGAAGAGGATAGCTCATCGGACAAAGAAGCTCTCGAGCTTGAGATATATCCGGACAATGAGCCCACTATGAAGGGAAATCAAGATGATCATGCTAATTAGACCAATATATAAAGCAGAATTGAAGGCTGTAACCCGGAGAATTGTATGATAGAAAAAATAATTGAGTACTCTGCAAAAAATAAGTTTCTGACAATCACGCTTGTTCTATTCTTTGCGGCATGGGGATTCTGGGCTATGAAGAATACTCCCCTTGATGCCATTCCTGATCTCTCGGACGTGCAGGTGATAGTGTTCACCGACTGGCCAGGAAGAAGCCCTGACCTTGTAGAGGACCAGATCACCTACCCTATTGTTACGACAATGATCGCAGCCCCCAATGTGAAATTTGTCCGCGGACAGTCTTTTTTCGGCCTCTCTTTCGTATACGTGATATTCGAGGACGGGACCGACATTTACTGGGCAAGGAGCAGGATACTTGAGTACTTAAACGAGGTATCGGGCAAGCTGCCCAAGGGAGTCACTCCCACTCTCGGGCCCGATGCTACCGGCGTAGGATGGGTCTATCAGTACGCCTTAGTTGATAAATCAGGCAATAACGATCTTTCGGAGCTCAGGACATTTCAGGATTGGTACCTCAGGTACTGGCTTGAATCCGTCCCAGGGGTTGCGGAAGTTGCAAGCGTAGGAGGTTTTGAGAAGCAGTACCAGGTGGAGATTGACCCGAATCAACTCGTCGCCTACAACATAGCGCTTCAGGATGTAATAACCGCGATCAGAAGAAGTAACAACGACGTGGGCGGAAGGGTAGTCGAGTTTGCTACTACTGAGTATTTTGTCAGAGGAAGGGGATATATAAAGTCCGTAGAAGATATAGAAATGATTCCTGTTAACATAGCTAGTAATGGAACTCCGGTATATATAAGAGACGTGGCCAATGTGCAGATCGGGCCCGATATACGACGGGGACTCGCGGAGCTTGACGGAGAGGGTGAAACTGTGGGCGGTATAGTAGTGATGCGCTACGGAGAAAACGCGCTCAAAGTAATCGAAGGGATTAAGAAGAAGATAGAAAAAATAAAGCCCTCTCTTCCAGAGGGAGTCGAAATTGTAACGACATATGACCGCTCGGGTCTTATCATGGATGCAATTGGTACGCTGAAACAAAAGCTTTTCGAAGAAGGATTGATCGTAAGTATTATCATTATCATATTCCTTTTTCATTTCAGAAGCGCTATAACTCCTATACTAACCATCCCGCTCGCCGTGCTTATGGCCTTTATTCCGCTCTATTATATGAATCTAAGCTCAAACATTATGTCCCTGGGAGGCATAGCTATCGCCATAGGCGTCATGGTAGACGCTTCTATTGTGCTTGTTGAGAACGTGCATAAAAGGCTTGAGAAGTGGCAGGACGGGGGAGAAAAAGGGAGCCGCTCGGAGATTGTAATAAACGCTATGAAAGAGGTCGGAAAACCTATATTCTTTGCTATCTTGGTAATCACCGTATCTTTTCTGCCAGTGTTTACGCTCGAGGCTCAGGAGGGGAGACTCTTTAAACCTCTTGCGTTTACTAAAACGTTTTCACTTATGTTCTCGGCAATCTTAGCCATCACCCTTACGCCAGCATTAATTATGTTGTTGATAAAAGGGAGAATCAGGCCCGAAGAAAAAAACCCTATTAGCCGAGCGCTTATCAAACTCTATCATCCCTTTGTAGTGTTCGCCCTTAAATATAAAAAGACCGTGATAGTTGGAGCGGCAGCCGTGCTCCTAGTAAGCATTATTCCCTTCTTGAGACTTGGCTCAGAGTTTATGCCCCCATTGAATGAAGGCACGATACTATTTATGCCTACAGCGGTTCCCGGCATGTCGATAACCGAGTCCGCTAAGATTCTCCATACCCAGAACAAAATGCTGAAAAAGTTTCCGGAAGTTGATACAGTGTTCGGGAAAATTGGGCGCTCCACATCGGCAACCGACTCCGCCCCCCTTAGTATGGTCGAGACAGTAGTTACTCTAAAACCCAAGTCGGAGTGGCGTAAGGGAATGACCTGGGACAAGCTAATTGAAGAAATGAACCGGGAAATGAAGTTCCCTGGAATGTCCAATATTTTCTGGATGCCTATTCAGACAAGAACAGAAATGCTGTCAACTGGATTCAGGAGTAACCTTGGAATTAAAGTATTCGGACCCGACCTTGAGAAGATTGAAGAGCTCGGGGTACAGATAGAAAATGCTTTGTCAGATCTACCCGGCACCAGGAGCGCCTTTGCCGAGAGGGTTACCGGAGGCTATTTCTTGGATTTTGATATCGACAGGACTCTTGCTGCAAGATACGGCCTTACCGTAGGTGATGTAGAGGACGTAATAGAGACTGCAATAGGAGGGAAAAACATTTCCCAAACCATTGAGGGGCAAGAGCGCTACCCGATAAATGTCAGGTACCAGAGGGGGCTCAGGGGTGATATAGAGGAGCTGGAACGGGTACTTGTCCCCACACCGGGCGGGGCCCAGATTCCTATATCGCTTTTGGCGGACATAAGCTTCACAACGGGACCGCCACTGATAAGAAACGAGAATGGACAAAAAGTGGGCTACGTTTTCGTCGACGTTCAGGGAAAGGACTATGAGGGATATGTGGAGAAAGCAAAGGAAGTTATAAGTGAGCAGGTAGATTTACCGCCTGGTTATTTCCTTGAATGGGCCGGACAGTATGAATACTTACAGAGGGTCAAGGAACGATTGAAGATCATGGTTCCGCTGACTCTGGTACTCATATTTTTACTCCTTTACATGAATTTCAGATCTGTGACCGAGACTTTGATTATTCTCCTCTCAGTTCCCTTTGCGCTCGTGGGTAGTGTATGGCTTCTGTATCTTCTGGGCTACAATCTGAGTATCGCAGTATGGGTAGGAATGATAGCGCTTGCGGGACTGGCCGCGCAAACCGGAGTAGTGATGATTATTTATCTTGACGAGGTACGGGATAGATGGATTTCTGAAGGGAAGCTTAAGAGTGTTGAGGACTTAAAGGAAACCATCATTGAGGGCGCCGTTATGAGGGTAAGGCCGAAAATGATGACAGTAATGTCTACCACTTTGGGACTTATGCCTCTAATGTGGAGCGTGGGTACGGGCTCAGACGTGATGAAAAGGATAGCAGCACCTATGGTGGGGGGCCTCATCACATCGACAATACTCACTCTGATAATAATCCCGGCAGTCTATCTTATATGGCAGGGCCGGAAGCTAAGTGATGATCGCTAAAATTTAGTAAATATATAAGTTTATGCATTGCATTTTGACGCCATAATCAGCTATTGTAATAGTGAGAGCAGAATTTATCAGGAGGTGTGGACATGGGCTTTATAAGAACACTTATATTCGTAATAATAATTCTAATTATCGGCGCTTTGGTTTTTATATACTCGGGCTCGTATAACGTCGCTGCTACAAATCCCGACCATTTCATTGTTGAATGGATACTAAAGACTACAAAGAATTACTCTGTAAAAAAACACTCAGAGAATATTGAGAGACCCAAGCTCAACGACGAGACATTGGTAAAACAGGGGCATGAGCACTATGAAGATATGTGTGTAGGCTGCCATGGGGCACCAGGCAAAGACCCGGCCGAAGGGTTCAACCCAAGTCCTCCACTGCTCAAAGACGCTGCTGAAGAGATGAGCTCTGCCGAGCTTTTCTGGATCACAAAAAACGGTATAAAAATGACCGCTATGCCGGCTTTCGGATTGTTTCACAGCGACGAAGAGATATGGTCCATTGTCGCGTTCGTAAAAACACTGCCTGATCTTACACCGGAAACATATAAAGACTCGGAACAGAGCGACCAACCCACTTTAGAAGACTTCACCGAAGGTGAGCAAGATGAAGAAGTAGGTGAAGTGCAATAGGATAATTGTGATGTATATTGGGGTACTGTTAAAGGGTATCGGGAGATTATTCCAAGACTGCTTAGATTATATATATGTGTGAGTATCAGGCGATCTCTATTCTGTCCCGCCCCTGCCTCTTTGCCCTGTAAAGGGCTTTGTCCGCAGACTCAAGAAGCGTCTCGGCTGAATTTCCGTGCTCTGAAAAAACTACAACACCCATAGATACGTTTACAGAATTGATCAAACTCCCGTGATGCCATATGCGGAGCTGCTTTATCTCCTCACGTATCTGCTCGGCCCTCATCCGGGTGTTTTCGAGTGATGATTCGGGCATAATAAGCACGAATTCCTCTCCACCGTAGCGGCAGGCGATATCTTCACGCCTTACATGCTCTTTTAAAAATGATCCCAGGCTTCTGAGAAGAGCATCTCCGGCGGCATGCCCGTAAGAATCATTAAAGCGCTTAAAGTGGTCTATATCGGCCATAATAAGCCCCAGCGGGTTCTTTTTACGAGTAACCCTGCTTAGCTCACGCTTTAACGTCTCCTCCATGTAGCGTCTGTTAAAAAGACCGGTAAGAGAGTCATATACAGCTTGGGTGCCCAGTTTCTCACGGTGCTTGAGGTTTGCGAGAGCCAATCCCGAATGTTTGGCGATGGTTGAGAGTATGTACTGCTTGTTTGAGTTTCCTAGACTTTCGTATTCCAGATCGAACTGAGGCTCCTCTGATTCTTGAATATATATGAGCCCAAGGGCTTTACTCCCCGCGGAAAGAGGAGCGCATAGATAGTTAAACGGATCGCCCTCTGCGATATGCTGGCAATACAGCTCTTTACTCGAGTTTGTACCGGAGTGTATCCTGCCCAGTCTCAGCCCCCAGCACATCTCGGGTCCAAAGGAATGCTCGCTTCTTATCCCCTCCCCCCAGGTTACGACGTCTTGGATAAGATTGAGAGGGTCATTTAATACAAAGAGAGCGCCTGAGGTATTGGGGAATAGTCTCTGCACGTAGTTTTTTATTATCGTAAATATATCCTGGTCACTATTAGCAGCTTGAAGCAGCTCATCCATTTCACAAAGTAAGACGAGTTGCTTACTTTGAGTTTCTAATTTATTAACCCAGTCTGATAAATCTTTATCGCCCAGGGAGATACTTGGAACATACTCTTTATTTAAATCCCTTTCGATAACAGTCCTTACAGTATCCGCTTCGTTATCTTGAGGGGTGGTAAATTTATCTTCATCCTCGGCATTAACCTTAGAAGTTTGAGGTTTACTTGCAGCATCGTACTTTTTAAAGTCGATCACAGGAGCTTTTAGCTCTGGCGGGTCTTTCCTTTGCTCAAGCAGCACCATTATTTGCTTCGCTATTGTTTTAAGAAGAGAAAGCTGCTCAAAGCTCAGATCCTTGGGTTTATACCCCAAGATTGTAAGGCTTCCGATTTTACTTCCACCTAAGTCAGTTAACGGAACACCCGCACAAAAATCTATATCTTTAATAGATCGGATTAATGGGTTTACACCGAGTATTTTGTCACTTTTGGGATTGAAAACCGAAAGAAACTCCTCTGGATCGGATATTAACTTTGCACCGAACGAGCTCTCAAGCGGAATTTCCCTTTTGCCTATATCGATACCAACCGCTGACTTTATCCATTCTCTGTCTTTATCTATGAATGTTATTAAAGCTATTGGAGTTTTACAAACAAAAGCTGCCAGACGTGCGAGCTCATCATATGCTTCCTCAGGCTCAGTGTCAAGAATCCTGAAGTTGAGCAAAGACCTCTCCTTCTCTGTCACACTTCCTTCGATGTTCATATCTCTATTCTGCATACCAGTAAGCACTTAAAAAGAAAATACTACCAGACCCAACTTACTAAAGTTGTATTATATCATAACCTGATAGATTTTAATCTATTAATTTGATCTCTTTTAAATCCTAACACAATAGATATGAAAGAGACACATTATTAGATATAATATGTATAGTATAGCTAAGCTTTTTCATATCACTCATGAAATTTTTCCGCACCGCAAACAGCATTGTAGTTTTTATAATTATTTTAGTCTTTATTATTCTGCTCGGATATTCTATATTCGGTAGTAAAGAAGCGCCCAAACCCTCTCCTCTGATAGGAAAGGAAGCGCCTGATTTTACGCTCAACTTGTTTGACGGCACCGACCTCACACTATCGGAGCTAAAAGGGAAAACGGTGCTTGTAAATTTCTGGGCCTCATGGTGCATGCCCTGCCGCCAGGAAGCTCAGGCGCTAGAGAATTCATGGCAAAGATACAAAGACGAAGATGTAGTTTTTATAGGTGTTAATGTTTGGGACGACAGCTCAAACGCCCGGAATTATATGAATAACTTCGGAGGAGCCTACCCTCACGGTACTGACCCGGAAGAAGAAATCCAGGTGGATTACGGTGTCGGGGGCGTACCTGAAACCTATTTTATCGATTCCTCTGGCTTCGTCAGAGATAAATTCACCGGGCCCCTTACAGAGCAAATTATAGATTATTTTGTCACAAGAGCTAAGGAAGATAGAGATAACAATATTGAGGATGAGAATAAACTATAATATGGGACGCTTAAGCCTTTTATTTCTAACTTTGGCAATTTTGGGATGCCTAATATCCGTAGAGCCTTCACACTCACAGGAAAAGACAATTGACGATCAGGTGAATGAAATCTCAAACTCTCTATTGTGCCCGGTTTGCCAGGGTCAGAGTGTGGCCGAGAGTAATTCGAACCTTGCTAACGATATGAGGCAGGTAATCAGGAAAAAGCTCCAGGAGGGACAGAGCAGGGATGAAGTTGTTGCATATTTCGTTGATACATACGGCGAGACAATCCTCGGAGCGCCCCCTGCGAAAGGAGTGAACTGGATTCTCTGGATACTACCGGGACTTGCAATTGTATTTGGAATTTTCGGCATTGGTATATTTCTATACCAGGCGGGATCAAACAAAGAAGAGAAATCAATTGGTACTGAAAAAAACACTCCGCAAAGTGACAGCGAGTATCTTGAAAAAATTGACGAAGAGCTTAAGAATGATTCATAAATTTATTTATCATATCCTAAAAGCTGAAGTGCTCGTGCGCTAAGCTTATAACTTTCTTTTTATCCTCAGGCAGTTTTACCCACCTTATTTCACTATCGTTTCTGAGCCAAGTCATCTGACGTTTTGCAAACCTTTTAGTGTCACGTTTTATAAGCTCCACAGCTTGCTCAAGTGAAATTGCGCCATCCAGATACTGGTTTATTTGTTTGTAGCCAATTGACTGCATGGGCTTAATCTCAGAACTATAGCCCATATCCCTTATCCTCCGTACTTCATCTATAAACCCTCGCTCGAGCATATCGTCAACCCGCTTATCAATTTTTTCCCTGAGCTCTTCACGATCTATCACAATTCCGATTTTCATGTAATCATAGCTGCTCTCGCTAAATCCATGACGTCTTTGAAGCTCAGACATTTTCTGTCCGCTCAGATAATAAACCTCAAGGGCCCTCTCAATTCTTACATAATCATTTGAATGTATCTTCTCTGCAGCATGGGGGTCAACTGATTTAAGTTTGCTGTAAAGATGCTCTGTGCCTAAAGCCAAGTTCTCTTTTTTAATATCGGCACGAATATCCATGTCGGAAGGTATGCCATTTATAAGCCCGGAGAGGAGTATTTTCACATAAAGATAGGTTCCACCGGCTACGATTGTATTTTCACCCTTTTCGTAAAGATCCTCGATTACTCTCTCTGCACTCTCTCTGAACGTACCAGCATTAAACTCTTGTGCGGGATCTATAATATCTAATAGATGGTGAGTTACGCTCTCTTGGTCCCCAGGTGAGGGTTTAGCGGTGCCTATATCGAAATGTCTGTAGACTTGAAGGGAGTCGGCACTCAGAATCTGGGCTTTAAGCTCATGCGCTACATCCATTGCGAGCGCGCTCTTCCCTGAAGCTGTGGGGCCGAGTATTACAAGTAATTTGGGTTTTTCCCCGTTCACAATTGGCTTGAAAAAAGATTGTAGTAAGTCTTGCAACAGGAAGGTAAGCCCTTAAGCATGAAAGTGCTCAAGGGCTTTAGAAATTAGGATCCTGTGTTGTCTCTGTAATTTTCAATATCTTCGTCCAGCGCCTGTTTTCTGCTGAGCCTAACTTTGCCGTCATGCTCTTTTCCAATGCACTTAACAAGCACTTCGTCTTTTTCATTAAGAATATCCGTAACCTTCTCCACTCTGTTAGGAGCAAGCTCCGAGATATGCACAAGGCCGTCTTTACCGCCGCCGAGTCCGCTTCCAAGCTCGACTATTGCGCCGAAATCAAGGATCTTCTTCACACGGCCAAGGTAAACCTTGCCGACCTCAAGCTCTGAAACAATGTCCTCAACAATAGCTTGTGCCTTAGCGCAAGCCTCTGAATCAGGCGATGCAATGTTCACTGTACCCGCATCATCTATATCTATCTGGACACCGGTTAATTCCACAATCTTCTTAATGGTCTTACCACCCGAGCCGATAACGTCTTTTATCTTATTCTGATCTATCTGAAGTGAGATAATTCTAGGAGCGTATTTAGATATATCCTCTCTCGGGGTAGCCATAATCTCATTCATTTTATCTAGTATATGGAGTCTTGCACCGTGCGCCTGTTCAAGCGCTTGCATAAGTATCTCCTTAGTAACCCCTGTGACTTTGATGTCCATTTGAAGAGCGGTTATACCATCTTTTGTACCCGCTACTTTAAAATCCATATCTCCCAAATGGTCTTCGTCCCCTAGGATATCTGAGAGGATAACAAAATCATCACCCTCTTTAATGAGCCCCATTGCAATACCGCTTACTGGAGCTGATATCGGCACTCCGGCATCAAGAAGTGAAAGAGTACCTCCACATATAGTAGCCATTGAGGATGAACCATTTGACTCTAAGACCTCAGAGACTATACGTATTGTGTATGGGAAGTCTTCCCGATTAGGCAGAACAACTTTGATTGCCCTTTCAGCAAGAGCCCCGTGGCCTATCTCTCTTCTTCCCGGCCCAAGTCTGAAACTGGTTTCACCCACAGAGTACGGCGGGAAGTTATAGTGAAGCATGAATGTCTTTGTAATATCTCCCTCAAGTGAGTCAATTCTCTGCTGATCAAACTTGGTCCCAAGAGTTGCAGTTACGGCAGCCTGCGTCTCACCTCTGGTGAATACGGCCGAGCCGTGAACCCTGGGAAGAAAACCAACCTCACCGCTTATATCTCTTATATCGGTGTAACCTCTTTCATCAAGCCTTCTCTTGTCATTTACGATCATACCCCTGACCGAATTCTTAACGAGCTCCTCAAATTGTTTTGAGATATCCACTTCATCTCGATCTGGATACTCCGAGGTCATATATTCCTGAGTTTCTGTAAAAACATTTTTGATGCGTTCTTTTCTTTCGGCCTTAGAGGCGATGACTATCGATTCTTTAAGTTTGTCTTTTGCAAATGAGACAACCTTGGCATTAAATTCCTCATCGAATTCGGGAGGGGTTAACACTCTTTTTTCTATAGTTAAACCACTGATC
Organism: Candidatus Dadabacteria bacterium UBA2774; assembly: GCA_002352485.1. GTDB lineage: Bacteria > Desulfobacterota_D > UBA1144 > Nemesobacterales > UBA2774 > UBA2774. The sequence goes on along the minus strand of DEIM01000230.1, from coordinate 6,406 downwards.
AAATCTTCCTGAACTTTTATGAACTCCTGAATGCACGAGTGCGCGAACATCAGAGCGTCCACGACATCATTTTCTGGAACTTCCTGCGCCCCGCCTTCAACCATTACTATGGCTTCCTTAGTCCCTGCTACTATAATATTCATATCGCTCTCATCAAGCTCAGCTTTTGTAGGATTACATATGAAATCCCCAGCGATTCTGGCTACTCTTACGGCGGCCAAAGGACCTTCGAATGGAACGTCTGAGAGCATGAGCGCTGCTGAAGCCGCTGTTACGGAAAGGACATCGGGGTCATGGTCTGCGTCTGCAGAGAATACCGTGATTATAATCTGCGTCTGGTATGTAAAGTCTTTTGTAATAAGCGGCCTGATGGGTCTATCAATAAGCCTTGAGGTTAAAACCTCTTTTTCATTGGGCCTTCCCTCTCTCTTGAAAAAACCACCGGGTATTTTTCCCGCGGCAGCCGATTTTTCCTGGTAATTTACGGTAAGAGGCAGAAAATCCTCTCCTTCTGCTTTCTCAGAGGCAGCAACTACAGTCGCCAAAACTACAGTGTCTTCGTAACGGGCTAATACCGCACCATTGGCTTGTTTAGCTAGTGTTCCGGTTTCAAGCCCAAAATTTTTATTATAAATTTGAGCTTCAACCTTTTTAGGTTGATTAATCAATACAATTCCTCCTTAAACCCTACTTTCTAAGTCCGAGTTTTTGAATTAGGTCCGGATATGTCTCCGGCTTATTTCTTTTAATGTAATTTAAGAGTCTTCTTCGCTTAGCAACCATAGATACAAGACCCCTTCTTGAGTGAACGTCTTTGGGAGCCTGCTCCATGTGCACGGAGAGATCCTTTATACGGCGTGACAGTACCGCCACCTGAACTTCTGAAGAGCCTACGTCCTTATCATGATTTGCGTACTCATTCATAAGCTCTGATTTTTCTTCTTTATCAAGTACCATTGTAAAACCTCCTTCGACTTCTGGAAAAAGTTATATTTATCTTAATTCTCGTCAGTTAAACACTCTTAAAAGCTTTAGTAAAACCATATCCCCATCAAGAGAATTTATCTCAGTAGAATCTGCCTGCGCTTCTGTTATAGATACCAAATCCTGACCGGTATATATCTTAACACGCTCACCAATCTTAAAATGCGGCAATACATCCGTATCCAGATGAGACACTCTCAACTGCTTTCCGTCCCTTATCTCCTTGGCCAACGTATCGGTAATATTCAAACGAGGCAAGTGCGGTAGAGCTTCATTTAAATCCCTGAAATTCCCTGAGCCTGTTTCAAGCTCTTCGAACGTGACTGCGTCATCAATAGTGAAACCTTCGCTCTTTGTCCTTCTAAGCTCTTTTAAATGACCGCCACATCCAAGCTCTTCCGCTATGTCGGAAGCGAGCACTCTAACATAAGTGCCACGGGAACATTCTACCATAAATCTCAAATAAGGTGGACTGAACTCTAAAAGATCAATCTCTTTCACAACTACAGTCCTCGGCTTTCTCTGTACCTCTATTCCTTTACGCGCATACTCATACAGCCTCACGCCGTCCTTCTTTATAGCTGAGTACATCGGAGGAACCTGGTTTATTTTACCCTTATATTTAGAAAATACATCAAGAACCGCATTTTCTCTTAAATCCGGGACTTCTGATTCCTGAGTCACCTCGCCTGTTGCATCGAGTGTATCGGTAGAAATACCCAGCTCCAAAACGCCCTCGTATTTTTTAAATCCCCCGTACATAAAGGGGATAATTTTAGTCGCCTGATTTATGCAGATAGGCAGCACACCCGTAGCAAAAGGGTCAAGTGTGCCCGTATGGCCTGATTTTGCGATTTTCAAGATTCTGTTCACAGTACTTACAGCTTGCTGTGAAGTAATACCTTTTGGTTTATCTAAAACGATAACACCGTTCATTTAAGCGCCTCATTTATAGAGTCGTATATTTTTCGCATTGCGTCGTTAAGCTCGCCTGATATATTACACCCGGCCGCTTTCTTATGGCCTCCGCCCCCAAAACCCTCGGCGATCTTGGAGACATCCACATCCCCTTTGGAGCGGAGACTCACCTTCCAAGAGGGGGTTGAGTTATTTGTTTCCTGTCTTAATAAAAGAGCAACCTCTATCCCCTTAATACTACGGGGTATGTTGACCATACCTTCAGTATCTTCTCTGTCTGTTCCGGTAATCTCATACATTGTACGGTCAACGTGAACTGAAGCGACACGGTTATCGCTTGCTACGTGAAGAGTGGGGAGCACAAGCCCCAAGAGTTTGAGCTTTTTAAGAGGCTCGCTTTCATAAAGTGCCTGGGATATCTTCTCGGGCTCAGCGCCGGCCTGAACCAGCTCGGCAGCGATACTAAAGGTTTCCGAATTTGTATTTGAATATCTAAAAGAGCCGGTGTCGCCTACTATTGTGGTGTAAATATTCTCTGCAATGGAAGAATCTATTTCCACTCCGAGACTCTTCAGTATGGAATAGATAAGTACGCCCGTTGAAGAGGCGTTTGGATCAAGCAGGCTCAGATTCTCTGCGGAGCTTGTTGTCTGGTGATGGTCTACAATTGCAACTTTAGAGCACCTTGTGGTAGACAGAAATTCCTCAAACTCCTTACCCGGCCTATCCGTAGTCGGGCAATCGACGACAAAACACAAGTTAAACGTGCCCTCTATATCATTAATTGAGCTCACAATTAAATCTGAATGCGGCAGGAATGCGAGTAATTCGGGCACACCGTCTTTATTATATAACGTAACCTCTTTACCCAACTTTTTTAAGCCCAGCCCGAGTGCGAGCATTGACCCCAGAGCATCGCTATCAGGATTCTCGTGAGAGGTGATGAGCACCCTCTGGGCCCCTCTGATTACCTGGGCTATCTCTTTGATTTTATTTCTCACTATCTATACCTCTTAATATTTCATCCACTTTGTAGCCCTCTTCCAGGGCGCTGTCGAAGCTGAATTTGAGCTCCGGTATCCGTCTTATTTTGAGTCTTTTTGCAAGTCTTCCTTTAATAAAACCTTTTGCGCTCTGAAGCCCCTTAAGAGCCTCTACTTTGTCACCTGTATTCTCCATGACTGTAAAAAAAATCTCCGCAATACTGAGATTTTCCACAACTTTGATCCCGGTGATAAAAACCGAGCTTAATCGCGGGTCTTTAATCTCTCCCTTTACAATCATCTGGGACACTTCTTTAACTATAGAATCCGCAACCCTGTCTGAGCGCTTGAACCTTGTCGTCAATTAAAACTCCTAAAAATGAATAATTTCAAATTCCCTCTCACCCAGCCTTACAAGACCCGTTGAGTCTATAAACCCGGTTACCTGATCGAGGATAGAATTCACATAAGCTGTCTCATTGCTTACAAAAGATATACCTATTGTTGCCTTTTGCCATAGATCGAGTGAATCTACCTCAGAGATTGAAACGTTATTGTATCTTGATTTGACTCGCTGGATTAAACCTTTCAGGATTTGTCTTTTGTCTTTCAGGGATCTGGTTCCCGTCAGATATAGGTCAATTCTTAGTATTCCTATCACCATTTAACAACTTAAAGCTCTTGTTTAAACTCCTCGTGTACATAGAATTCAAAGGTATCTCCTACCTTTATATCATTAAACTTCTCAATACCAATACCGCATTCATAGCCTGCGTTAACTTCTTTCACGTCATCTTTAAATCTTTTGAGTGAATCAAGCTTCCCTTCGTACACAACCACGCTGTCCCTAACCACCCGCACGTTGCTGTCTCTGACTACATTTCCGTCACTAACCATACAGCCTGCAATGGTTCCGATCCTGGATATATGGAATGTCTCTCTTACTTCCGCATGTCCTGTAATTTTCTCCTTCACTATAGGATCGAGCAGACCTTCCATAGCGCTTCTGACCCTGTCTATCAGGTTATATATGATAGTATGAAGCTCAAGCGATACCCCTTCTCTCTCTGATGCCCCAAGGGCTTTTGTGTCGGGTCTGACATTAAATCCCACTATTATGGCTTGAGATGCGCTTGCGAGAATCACGTCCGTCTCGTTCACGCCGCCCACTCCCGTATGCACTACTTTCACATGACATTTATCAGTACTTAATTTTTCTATGGATTCCCGTACAGCTTCGACAGAGCCCTGCGTATCGGCTTTTATAATTATCGGAAGCTCTTTTATATCGTCTTCTTCAAGCGATTCGAACAGATTCTCAAGTGAAAGTGTAGGCTTGATTTCCTTGGCTGCCGCAGTCTCTCTGCGTTTCGTTTCTCTGTGGCCGACAACTTCCTTAGCCGCCTTCTCATCCTTTACAACATAAAACCGCTCACCTGCTTCAGGTACCCCCGAGAGGCCCATTATTTCAGCTGGGTCCGAAGGTCCCGCTTCTTTAATTCGAGCTCCTTTATCGTCCTGTAGTGCTCTCACTTTACCGTAAGTCGTTCCCGCTACCACAAGATCCCCGACTTTGAGAGTACCCTCGCTAACGAGTACCGTTGCGACCGGCCCCCTGCCCTTATCAAGTACCGCTTCTATCACAAATCCGTTTGCCCTCTTCTCTTTGTCACTCTTAAGCTCAAGCAAGTCTGCCTGAAGTAAAACGAGCTCCAGTAGTTCTTTAATTCCCATTGATTGTTTTGCAGAGACCTCTGCAAAAAGCGTATCCCCGCCCCACTCCTCAGAGAGAAGACCTATCTCAGAGAGCTGACGCTTTATCTTTTCTACATCCGCATTGTCTTTATCGACTTTATTTATCGCGACGATAATCGGTACTTCCGCAGCGCGCGCATGATTGACAGCCTCCTGAGTCTGCGGCATTACGCCGTCGTCAGCTGCGACTACAAGAATTACGATATCCGTAACCTTAGCGCCCCGCGCTCTCATTGCAGTAAAAGCTTCGTGTCCCGGCGTGTCAACGAACGCTACCTTGCGCCCGTCTAAATCAACCGAATAAGCGCCAATGTGCTGTGTAATACCTCCCGCCTCTCCCTCCACTACATTTGTTTTCCTTATCGAGTCAAGGAGCGTCGTCTTACCGTGATCTACATGGCCCATAACGGTCACAACCGGGGGTCTCGGAGTAAGCTCGCCGTTTGTATCTTCCTCGTTAGCCATCTCTAAAAGAAGATCATCTTCTTCAAAAATATCCACTACAACTTCATACTCGAACTCTTCTGCGATCAAAGTGGCGGTTTCGTGATCAAGCGCCTGGTTCAGTGTCGCCTTAACTCCCAGGGAAATAAGCCTTTTGATGACGTCTCCGGCCTTAAGGCTCATAAGCTTTGCAAGCTCACCCAGGTTTATAGATTCTCCGATTTTTACAACTCTTTTAGACGGCTTTGCAGAAAATGGAATAACCTCAGCTGAATTTGAGGCTGTGTGTTGTAGGGGCTGTCTTGTTCTTGCGGAACCCCTACTCCCTCTATTATCAAAACGCCTATCACGCTGAGCGTTTCCCCCTGTGGGGCGGGTCTTCGGGCGTCTGTCATCAACCAGGTACTCTCTTTTTCTACCCGGAAGCTTAGTTCGAAAAGCCTTTCTTAACTCCTCTAGCGTATCCTCATCTATTATTTCCTCACGCTTTGGCTTAACTTTTTTTGTTTTTTTCTTGAATTTTTTGGCAGCCTCTTCAGGGGTTTCCTTAGCTGCCCCCTTGGCCCCATCTTTCTGAGCACCTTTACCCTGCTCGCCCTGTTTACCCTCTAAGGGTTTTTCCTCTTCCGCTTGAGTCTCGTCTACTTGACCGGGCTCTAACTTCTGCTCCGGCTCCTGTGACTCTACAGCAGCGGCGGGAGATTCTTCTGAGATTTGGCTTTGAGCCCCTTCAGGTACGTCCTGAGGCTCTGTTTGACCTTCCTCTAATCCCGGAGCCTTTGTCTCAAGCTCGGCAGCGTCAGTATCCAAACCTTTTGAAGTGACTGTTTCATCTATTATTTCGGCATCAGCTGCAGCCGCCGCAACCTGTTCAATTTCAGGCTCTATAGGCTCTTCCAGCTTTTTCTTTCTACGAAGGACTACGCGCGCACCTTTTCTTCTCTCAACTACCTCTGCACCCGACTCTGATTTAAATACTCTGACTTTCTCTTGTTCATCAGCCTGCGCGTCCCGGGCTTTAGCCGCGGATTTACCAGGTGAGTTGATCTTGTCGATTATTCTTTTAGCTTCTTCGTCAGATATAGAGCTCGCGTGACTTTTAACCGAAATGCCAAGACCCTTTGCTGCATTTAATATCTCTTTATTGGTTTTATCCAGGTCTCGCGAGAGCTCATATACTCTTACATTTCCCATATACAATACACCTTCACTATAAACACTTTATTTTGAACTATATAAATTCTTACTTACACCTTACTGATACTTTCTGGTACATAAAACAAACTTTATTAACCTAAAATATTAAGTATATCCAAGTTAGA
>DEIM01000108.1:11339-13604 GCA_002352485.1 Candidatus Dadabacteria bacterium UBA2774 | reverse complement strand
TGAATGTTACTATTTACTACTAGTCTTTGGTCAGAAATAACACTGAAAAATCAGGCCTGTAATGTTATATTATGACCCAAATCTAGTCAAGCAAATTACTTAAATACTTACAAAATTCCCATGGTTTCTATGTGCTCGCAAAGCTCTTTTACGTGGCTTGCGGACACGTGAAGGGCGCTGCGCTCTTCGTCTGAGAGGTTGATTTCCATTATTTCTTCAACCCCTGCTCTTCCAAGCTTAACGGGAAGGCCGACGAATGTGCCATCGATTCCGTATTCACCTTGGGCTAGAACGCATGAAGGGATGATTTTCTTTTTGTCTTTGATGATGGCCTCGACCATTTCTACTGCTGAGGCTGCAGGGGCATAGAAAGCGCTTCCTGTTTTGAGAAGCTTAACGATCTCTCCGCCTCCGCCTCTTGTCCTTTGTACGAGCGCCTCAACTCTTTCCTTGGGCATAAGCTCAGTGATGGGTACTCCTGCAACGGTGGTAAATCTCTCCAGCGGCACCATGTCGTCGCCGTGTCCGCCTAGTACAAAAGCGTTAATATTCTCTACAGATACGTCTAGCTCCATCGCGATAAATGCCATGAACCTTGCTGAATCGAGCGCGCCTGCCATACCCATAACTCTCTCTCTTGGGAAGCCGCTTACTTTGTGCGCTACATAAACCATTGCGTCAAGAGGGTTAGTGACGAGTATCAAAATGGCGTTTGGTGAGCTCTTTGCCACATTCTCGGTTACCTGCTTTACGATTGCGGTGTTGGTCGAAATGAGGTCGTCTCGGCTCATGCCGGGTTTACGGGGAATCCCAGAGGTGATAACAACAATATCAGAGCCCGCTGTATCTGCATAGTCGTTTGTGCCGGTAATAATCGAGTCCCAGCCAAGAACCGGGTTCATTTCCATCATATCAAGAGCCTTGCCCTGGGGCATGCCCTCTACGATGTCCACTAGTACTACATCTCCGTGCTCGAGTCCTGCGAGCATGAGTGCGGTCGATGCGCCTACGTTTCCTGCGCCTATGACCGAAATTTTAGGTCTGCTTCTGCTCATTTAACTGCTCCTTGTTTGTATTTTAGGGATATATCCAATTGTCCCCATCGTTTTTACTTTTGCTTAGTTTTTTTACTTACACGCTATCCATGTTTTCAGCAATCGCCTCACCGAACTGTGAGCAGCTGAGAAGCTTAGCCCCATCGAGCTGACGTTCCAGATCGTATGTCACGGTTTTATCGAGGATAGTTTTTTCCATTGCTTTTATTATAAACTCTGCAGCCTCGTCCCATCCAAGGTACTCGAACATCATTACGCCCGAGAGAATCACTGAGCTTGGGTTTACTTTGTCCTGACCAGCATATTTCGGAGCTGTGCCGTGAGTTGCCTCAAATAGCGCAAGATAGTCCCCTATGTTGGCTCCGGGGGCCATTCCAAGGCCTCCTACCTGCGCTGCGCAGGCGTCTGAGAGGTAATCACCGTTTAAGTTGGGAGTTGCGATTACCTGATAGTCCTTTGTTCTGGTAAGTATCTGCTGGAGCATGTTGTCGGCAATCCTGTCTTTAATGATAACAGCGCCCTCTGGAGCCTTGCCGTCGTACTTATCCCAGAGATCATCCTCAGTTACAGTTGAGTCGTTAAATTCCTCTCTTGCTATCTCATAACCCCAGTCCCTGAAAGCGCCCTCGGTGAATTTCATGATATTACCCTTATGCACAAGCGTCACGCTCTCCAATCCTTTTAGTAATGCGTGCTTAATAGCTTTTTTCATAAGTCTTTTGCTTCCGAACGGGCTGATTGGTTTTATTCCTATACCCGAGCCTTCTCTTATATTCACGCCGTACTTATCTACCAAGTAGTTTCTGATTTCAATTGCTTCTTTGGAGCCGCTCTGCCACTCTATACCCGAGTATACGTCCTCTGTGTTTTCCCTGAAGATGATCATGTCCATTGCCTCAGGTTTTTTTACCGGAGAAGGTGTGCCTTTTATATAGCGCACAGGGCGCACGCAAGCGTAAAGGTCCAGGAGCTGTCTCAGAGCTACGTTTAAGCTCCTGATACCGCCCCCGATCGGTGTTGTAAGCGGGCCTTTTATGGATACTGTATATTCTCTTAAATCCTCAAGTGTCTCTTCGGGAAGCCACTCCCCTTTCGTCTCATATGCCTTTTCTCCCGTAAGTACCTCGTGCCAAGTAATTTTCTTGGCTCCGCCATAGGCTTTTTCCACTGCGGCGTCGAATACAATCTGGGACGCGTTCCAAATGTCCGG